>NZ_JBHJWQ010000056.1:0-25108 GCF_042266885.1 Streptomyces sp. NPDC056061
GCCGACCAGGCAGCGACCGAACCAGTGAACCTGAAACCACGTCAACCCGCCATGACCAGCTAGTCATCCACTCCCACACAGCGGGGGAACCTCAGTTCGGCGCGCTGGTGGGCGGCGTGGTGGACGGCGCGGTCGTCGCCTGTGTCCAGGAGCAGCGTGACGGGCGGCGGGGTTGTGGGTGTGGCGATGCGGGGGGCCAGGGCCGGTCGACGCAGGAGAAGATCACGTCGCAGTCAGCCGCGGCGGCGAAACCAGCAGGTTCGACCACGCTCAGCTCGTACGGTGCCGCGCGGAAGTTCGTGGCGGTGGCCGCGCGGCGGGCGGTTCGGGCGGCGAGATGGGCCTTGGCCCGGTGCAGGCGCACGTCACGGATGGTGGCCTCATGGAGCCGGTCGAGGTTGACCTCTTCGACGGTGTCGAAGTCGAACAGGCTCAGGCGCTCGATACCGGTGCGGGCCAGGGCTTCGACGACGAGCATGCCGACCGAGCCGCATCCGACGACGCCGACGTGCATGCGGGCCAGGTCGTCCTGGGTTGCCTATCCCCAGGCGGAGACGGTGCACAGCTGCCGGTTCGTCGCCGCCGGCACAGGGAGAAGACGGTCATTGACGGTGACCGTGAGGCGGCCGCCGACCACGCGGACGCTTTCCGCCTCGGTAGGGGCGTAGCGGCGGGGGGCCTGCTGCTGCCAGATGCGGGCGCCGAAACTGACATCGGTGCCCGCGAAAGTCAGACCGACCAGCGGGCGGCCGGTGATCACCTGGGTCTGCGCGGCGAAAGACGCCTCGGCCGCGTGGTCGATGCCGTTCAGGCTCTGCCAGCCCCGGCCCCCGGGGTGGGCGTGGATGAAGCCGAGCCCGCAGCCGTGCTCGGCTGCGAGGGCGGCGGCGCGCAGGAAGTAGGCGCTCGTGAAGTCCACCGTGCCGTGCACGATTCGCTCGCCCTCCCGCGGCAGGACCACCTCCGTGAGCAGCGCGGTGGTACGGCTGGCGCCGGTACTCGGCCGCCACAGCACTGGAGGCCGGCCGCCCGCCGACTAGGCGCAGGACCGCACCGTCCGTGGTTACCTGCGGCACCTGCGCACCCTGTTCGCGCAGCTGGAGAACGGACGCTCCGCATGATCGGCCGCTTCTCGGTCGCGATGCAGGCAAGGTCGTCGGCCTGGCAGCTGCCGCACACGGAAGTGGCCGGGGCTCCGTGAGTCGACTCACGGAGCCCCGGCTAACCCGACTCTGCTGCCCCGGCTCGGACCGCTGGGCCTTGTGAGGTTCCATCACGCATCTACCGACGTGCACTCAAGCAAATGGAATCCCCAGCTCACCCGACGTGCCGGACACGTACGGCACGTAAAATCCCAGCTCATCGACATGCCATACACGGCGGCACTCGGTAAAACGGACGAAGCGCACCGGACAAGTGGGGATGCAGGTCGGCCGTGGGCGGCGGTGCACGACCAGGGCCGGGTCCCGGCGGTGCGGCGGCTGTATATGACGGCGACGCCGCGGATCTGGGAGTCTGCCGAGGACGCCCGCCGGGGCGGCCGTGAGGCTCCGCGGTTGATCGCGAGTATGGATCCCGAGTCGCCCGTGTTCGGGCCTGTGGCTTGGAAGCTGACGCTCTCCCAGGCTATTTCCCGGGGGCTGGTTGCCCCATACCAGGTTATTTGCGTTGATATCTCCGATCCGGACTTGTATGCCGCGCAGGCGGGTGGCGACCGGGGCTCGGACCCGGTGCGCGGGGCGCGGCTCGCGGCTCTGCAGGCGGGTCTGCTGACGGCGGCTGCGGACGAGAACCTGCGGAAGTGCCTCACCTTCCATTCCCGGATCGCGGAGGCTGAGGCGATGGCCGAAGGCCTGCCTGCCGTCGCGAAGCAGCTGTATGCCGGGGATCCGAAGCGCTACCACCCGGCGGAGCGGGTGGGGACGTCCTGGCTTCACGGAGACCACAAGCCCGGCTACCGGAAGGCAGCGCTGGAGGAGTTCGCGTCGGACGTGATCGAGGTGCCCGACGGGAAGGGCGGAACGGTCTCCTTTCCCGCCATGTACAAAATGATCGCCTCGGTTCGCGTCCTGGGGGAAGGAGTCGATACGAAGCACTGTGACTCTGTTGCCTTTTGTGACGCGCGCGGGTCGATGGTCGATATTGTGCAAATGGTCGGGCGGGCTCTTCGAATGCAGCCTGGCGAGGGGAAAATCGCCAGCTTGGTCGTTCCTGTTTTCCTTGATCCTGGTGAGAGTCCGGACGAAATGATGACCTCCAGAGGGTACGAAACCCTCGCGAAGGTCCTCGGGGCGCTGCGGGCGCACGACACGGACGTGATCGAGGCGCTCGCCGACTCCCGCCCCCGTACGGGGCGTTGGAAGCCCGCCGGGGGGCGAGGGCATCGACAGGGCGGAGGGCCGGGAACGGACGGGCGAGGCGAAGGGTCCGAGCGTGCCCGCGCAGGGGCTGCTGAGGTTTTCCACTCCGCGGGATCCGGCGGAGGTGGCGCGGTTCGTCGCGCTGCGTGTGCTGCACCCCGAGACGGAGTACTGGCGCAGCGGGATCGCTGCTGCGGCACGGTACGTGCGCGAGGTGGCGAAGGACGGGGTGCTGAAGGTTCCGTACGACTACGTGACGCCGGTGGATGAGGGGTGGGGGCCTGCGGGGTTTCCGCTGGGGACATGGTTGCGGAACCAGCGCACGGACTACCGGGCCGGAACACTCGCCCCGGAGCGTGTGAAGGCGTTGGAGGAGCTCGGGGTGGTCTGGTCCCACCGCGACCACGCTTTCGAGGAAGGGCTTGCCGCGGCCCGGCGCTGGGCCGCCGAGCACGGCCACTTCCTGCCGCCGGCCCATGCTGTGTGGGACGGGTATCCGGTCGGGACCTGGGCGAAGAATCTCCGCACGGCCGCGAGGCTCGCGGATGCGCGCGCGGAGCAGCTGGAGGCCGGACTGCCCGACGACGCCCTCACGGGCGGCCTGTCGCAGGAGCGGCGGGAAGCACTGGACGAGATCGACCCGGGGTGGTCACCGGTCTGGGACGCGGGCTGGCAGCGCTGCCTGCGGCTCGTGCAGAACCGCCTCGCCCAGGGCGGCAGTGTGCCTTGGGAGGCTGGGGAGGCCGTCGTCCAGGGCGAGGACTTGGGGCGGTGGGTTAAGGGATGCCGATCGGGACGCGCGACCCCGAGCACCTCACTCTGCTCGTCGACGGTGCAGAGGAGACCCTGCGGCCGTCCAAGGGATTCCTGACCCGGCGCTCGTACCGGGTCGAGGTCGTCTCAGGGGCGCGGGAGTGCAGCTATCTGCTGGTTCCGGACTCCCTCGGTACCAGCAGGCTGCTGCGGGACGAGCGGCTGCTCGGCGTCTTCACATCGAGCGGCGACGGGCGCGTGTCGGCCGGCTGGGAGGCGGCGGGCGAGTCCGAGCGTGCCAGGGACCCGTACGACACGTCCGTGGGGTACGGGCTCGCTGCGGCATTCGGCACCGGTGCCGAACCGATGTGGCAGCTCACTCTGAACGCCGCGCTCGACCTGTGGCCGTGAGAGAACCTCAGTCCTCCGCCGGGGGCAGCAGGTGGGAGCAGGTCGAGCGTGCTACGAACGCGATGCCGTCATAGTCCTCGGCCGGGACGAGCGGGGCGGTGTTCAAGCGGTAGAGGAACCGTTGGACGTTGGCGCCGAAGCTGCGCTGCGCGTGCGGGGCGTGCAGCCAGGGCGCGGCGTCGGCGGGGGAACCCGCGGCGCGGAAGTCCGCGTAGTAGTCGCCGGGTACGGCGTGCGTGAGTCTGGCCTCCAGGGAGTGGAGGCCGGTGCCGATGCGGTGGCGGGCCGGCGGGCGCTGAAGGTCGTCGCCGCGGCGGGCCAGGAAGGAGCCCTTACCGAAGAGGAGGGCCAGCGCGTAGTAGGTGTCGCCGTACCGTTCGCGGAGCCTGCTGCCGAGGGCCGGCACCTGCTCCCCGTACGTGCCCTTCGCGATGTGCCCGTTGTGTGCCCAGACCATGACGCGAGCCTCGGGGTCGTCGTCCACGAGCCGTGCAACGGCCTCGGCCATGTAGCGGTCACGCGCGGCGAGCACGCCGTCCTCGCCGGCCGAGGCTGCGAAGGGCCGGGTCACCAGGTCGGCGGCGCGGACGAGGATCCGCGCGTGTTCCAGAGCCTCGCCGGCGTCGTCGCCGGGACCCGGCCGCTCGGCGTGGTTCGCGATGAGACGGGCGATCTCCTCTGCGCGTCGCATCAGGGCCTTGTCCGGGTCCGGAAGCGTGCTCGGGCGGGCCCGGGCCAGTACGTCCAGGGCGCTGACGCGCCCGGCCTGATCGGGCGCAGCCCGGAGCAGAAACGCGGCGACGGCCTCGACCGAGTCGGCGCAGAGCTGGGGGTCGGTACCCACGAAGCGGACCCGGCGCTCTTCGGGCAGGTCGCGGTTGTGGGCGCGCAGCCATTCGACGAGGTCGACCATCTCGCGGGTGCGCCAGGTCCAGAAGCCCAGCCTGGCGACGAGCCGTTCGGGGGAGCCCGTGCCGTACCGGACGTACGCGTCGAGTGCGCGGGCCGCGGACTGGCTGGCCTCCATGGCGAGGGTGGTGAACCCCTCCTCACGGACCAGGAACTCCACGATGCGGTGCTTCAGCCGGAAGAACTCGCCCGTGCCGTGGGTGGATTCGCCCAGACCGACGATCCGTGTCCCCCGCAGGGCCTCGCCCAGGGGTTTCAGGTCCTCCACCGGCGCGCCGGGGGTCAGGGTACTCAACGGGTTGGCGTGCTCGTTCAGCCATCGGGCGATGTCGTCGGGCACCGTCTTGCCTCTCCTCACCGCGTGCGGGAGGGCGGCACGCGGTCGTGCCCCGGCCTCTCTCACCCGTTCATGGTCAGTTCGTCGCTTCCCGGCAGGCCGCGAGGATCTCTTGGAGGCGGTCGGCGTCGTGCCGCTGCCTCCCCGAGCACGCGGAGCCTACCAAGGCTCCCAAGACGGCTGTGAGCGCCTTCGAGAAGGGCGTGGCGGCCTGGCCGCAGTTACAAGAACCGCACGGGCCCTGTGACGGTCCCAGGGGTCACCTAGAGATGTTGCCGGACGGGTCTGAGGTCAAGCTCGGGGTGTTCCTGAGCAACAGCAAGAGCCGCAGGGCCAAGCTGACCGCAGACAAGCTCCGGGCGTTGGCCGACCTCGAGCTGGGCTGGGCCGGTTGAGGCTTCCGCACATCATCCGAGCGGCAGGGGCGTTGAACCTGCTGTCCGAGCGAGCGAAGGGAATCGTTGTGAGCACAGTGTCGGTACGGGCGCGGTGGGAGGATCTGCCGCTTGAGGTGCGGGCTGCGGTGCAAGCGCGGCTCGGATCGTCGGTGGTGGAGGTCGTCTATCCGGAGGGCGGCTTCACGCAGGGGCTTGCCGTACGCGTGACATGCGCCGACGGCCGTGAAGTGTTCCTCAAAGCGGTCGACCTCGCCGCGCGCATGGCGTCGCACTACCAGGCAGAAGCGGCGGTCGGGAAGCACCTACCGGCTGCGGTCGCACCCCGGCTCGTGTGGTCGTTGGAGACGAGCAACTGGATCGTCAACGCCTTCGAGTCGGTCCGGGGTCGGGAACCCGAGCTGCGGCCGGGGTCCGCGGATCTGAACGGTGTCCTGGATGTGGTTGGTGTGCTGGAGCAGGAGCTGACGCCGTGCCCTGTTCCTGGGGTCGGTCCGGTCGGGGAGACGTTGTCGTCGTTGGCCGGCCACTGGGCTCGGCTCGCTGCCGCTGGGGCCGGGGCTCCTGGGCCGCGTCACGGCGGGTTCGGCTGGCGGAGCTGGACGACCCCGATCGGCTGGTGAAGGCGAGTGTCGGGGACACGCTGGTTCACTGTGATCTTCGGGCGGACAACATGCTCGCGGAGGCTGGCACGGGGCGGATTCGGGTCCTGGACTGGTCCTGGGGTGCGCGTGGCGCGGCGTGGGTGGATGCGGCTTTCTTCGTCCCGCAGTTGATCCTCGCCGGTCACAGCCCGGCCGGGGCGGAGGCAGAGCTCGGAGCGCGGGTGCCGGCGTGGCGGGCGGTGGATCCCGAGGTGGTGAGTGTGTTCGCGGTGGCGATCACCGGCTATTGGTCCTGGCATCAGGTACACGGCCCCGGTGGCGCGCTGGGTGCGTACCGGGGCCGGGCGGCGGAGGCCGGCAGGCGGTGGATCGACTACCGGCTCGGCTGAAGCCTGGGGGTGGTGGGGACTTGGTGGTCGGTGAGGCCGCGGGTGAGGACGGACAGCAGGTGTGGGGCTACGAGGTAGCCGAGGTAGTCCTTCCCGGTGCGGCCGTCGGGTGCCTGCCACAGCGCCGCCCACGCCTCGTGGAGGGTCGGCGGGCCGTCGTGGGCGGTCAGGGATCGGGCGAGGGCAGCGGCGGAGCGTTCCGCGCTCCTCACCTGCCGGTGGTAGGCGGTGATGTTCCCGCCGAAGAAGACGTGGGGGCTGGTGAGCACGTTGAAGATCAGACGGAGTCGGAAGTCGTCGGTGCTCAGGAACCAGGTCTCGCGGACTGTCGGGGGCGCGGTGCCCCGGCAGGATTGGAATCCGGCGAGGGCGGCGGCCTGGTCGACTTGGTCGCCGGTGGCGTACAGCTTCACGGCGTAGGGGACTTCCTCGTCCAGGTGCAGGCCGTGCCGGTGGTGCAGTGCCACGACTGCGGCAGTGAGCGCAGTCAGGTCGGCGTCGTCCAGCGGGTGGCGGCCGGTGTAGAGGAGGTCGAGGTCGGAGGTGGGCTGGTGGGTTGCGGTGGCGTGGGATCCGTAGGCGAGTGCGTAGCCGTCGGTGCCGGGCAGCAGGTCGGCTGCCTCCAGCAGGATCGTGGGGGCCAAAGCGGGGTTCATCGGGATGCTTCCTGGCCCAGGCGGGTGACGTAGTCCAGGACGTCGCGCATGTGGGTGGTGGTGACGCGCGGGTTGATGGACATGAATCGCAGCGGGGCCAGGACGGCCCCGCGTCGGATGTGGCCGGGGTCGTCGGGGAGGGTGAACTGGTGCAGGTGCCAGCGTCCTTCGTCCATCAGGCGGCGGTGGATGGCGCGGTTCACCTCGTTGAGCCGCTCCACCTGTGTGTCGGTCGCGTTGCCGGGGTGGGCGCCGGGTGGCAGGTAGCAGAACGCCACCGCGCACAGGTCCGGGTCGTGCAGCCGCATCAGCTGGGGGTGAGCGTCCACGAGCGTCGCGAACGCCTCCGTGCGGTCCAGGCGCTCATCCATCATCCGGGTCAGTCCCTGCCGACCCTGGGAGCGCAGCGCGGCCCAGGCGCGCAGGCTGGTCCACTCCTTCGTGCCGAGCTGCGGAGTGACCTGCCCGAAGGCGTAGTCCTCTTGCATGATCAGGTCGGAGTAGGAGGAGACCATGCGCAGGGAGGCCGGGTCGCGTACGAGGAGTGCGGATGTGGCGTAGGGGACGTTGAGGACTTTGTGAGGGTCGACAGTGACGGAGTCGAACGCTTCGATGCCGTCCAGCAGATGGCGGCGGCGCGGGGTGAGCGCAGCCATCAGCCCCCAGCAGGCATCCGCGTGCAGCCACACCGAGGGATCCGCTGTACGGACGGTGTCGTGAACGGCCCGCAGGTGGTCGATCGTCTGAGTGCGTGAGTCGCCCGCGTAGGCGACGACCGCCATCAGGCGGCCGGCGTTCTCCTTGACGGCCCGGGCGAGGGCGGTCAGGTCGTAGCGGAAGTGGTCGGTGTCGACCTCGATCAGGTGGGTGCCGCAGCCGGTCCAGGCGGCGGCGCTCTTGACGCTGTAGTGGCCGACCCCGCGGGGCACCACGAGCCCGAAACGGTCCGGGTCGCGCACGCCGTCGGTCAGGGTACCGGGAACGGTGTGCTCGCGGGCGAGCATCATCACGGTGGTGTTGCTGCCGGTGCCGCCGTAGGTGGTGATCCCTCCGGCCTCCCATACCGACGTCACCTCGCAGGCCTGCATCGTCGGGTAGCCGATCAGCTCGCGCAGCCACCGGATCACGGCGATCTCCGCCATGGTGCCGGACGGGGAGCAGAAGGACTGGTTGATCAGGTTCTGCTGGGCCAGGACCGCGAAGATGCCGGCGACAAGGGAGGCGGGGTCGGCTCCGGTGTCGCCGAAGCCCATGAAGCGCGGACTGTTCATGTTCACGCAGTACGGCAGCAGCCGTTGCGAGATGTCCTCCCAGATCGCCTGCGCGGTGGCCGGCTGCTCGGGCAGGTCTTCCAGCAGCAGATCGCGCAGCGCGTGCGGGGTGGTCCGGCGAGCGAAGACGTCTTCGCTGTCCTTGAAGGCCAGCCCTTGGGCGATCACCTCCTGGAGTAGCGGGGTAAGTGCAGTGAGCGGGCTCGGGTATGACGGCATCTCTTCCTCCAGCAGCAGGTCAGAGAGGAACCAGCGGCCAGCCATCTGCCGGGGTGAGAGGCAGCGGGCGGCTGTACTCCAGCTTCACGCCGGATCTGGTGGGCCGTCATTGAGGCCCTCGTGGACCGTCATTGCGGGCTGCCCGCAATACGGCACTCTCCCGGACAAGGCGGCGGGTCGGTAGCGTGGACAGGCTGACTCGCCATTCGTACGGGGGTACGCCCATGGCCACAGTGACCCGCTCGAGACGCTCTCAGATTCAGCGTGAAGCCGCCCAGATCCGCATGCGCGGCCAGCGACGGCAGCACGACACCGCCCGCATCGCCCGAACCATCCAGGACGCACTGGTAGAGGTGAACGCGCTGGAGGCGTGGCGGTTCGCCCTGGGATGGTCCCGCTCTCAGGCCATCGCTCAGATCGCCGCGCTCTACCTCGCTGACGGGCTCCGCCCGCCGGGGCTGTCCGAGCCGATGCTGTGCCGGTGGGAACACGACGGGGACGAATGGCCGGGTCCGGAGTATTCGGTGATGCTGTGCCGGGCTTACGGCGCCCGCCCCGAGCAGCTTGGTCTCGCCTGCGCCCTCGCGCCATACACGGATGCCCTCTTCGGCCGGGCGGTGATCCGGTACGGTCGGCCCGAGATGACCGCGTACCCCGTGGGTCCGTGGGAAGGGCGCTGTCACGTTGGCGGATGACATGGTTGGATCTTCGGGTTGACCATGCTGGAGGGGGATCGTCGTGGTGAACCCGACGCCGTCGTGCAAGGGGCACCGCTACCCGGTCGAGGTGATCTCCCACTGCGTGTGGCTGTACTTCCGGTTCCCGCTCAGTTACCGCGAGGTTGAGGAACTGATGCTCCAACGCGGCGTGATCGTCTCCTACGAGACCGTCCGCCGGTGGTGTGCGAAGTTCGGGCAGGCCTACGCCGACGGGCTGCGCCGCCGCCGACCGCGGCCCGGTGACAAATGGCATCTCGACGAGGTCTTCATCAAGATCAACGGGGTGCGGCGGTACCTGTGGCGGGCGGTCGACCAGGACGGCAACGTCCTCGACGTCCTGGTGCAGTCCAGGCGGGACACCAAAGCCGCGAAGCGGTTCATGGCCAAGCTGATGAAGAAGCAGTGCCGGGTACCGAGGGTGCTGGTCACCGACAAACTTCGCTCCTACGGCGCCGCTCACCGGAGGCTGATGCCCTCGGTGGAACACCGCGCTCACAAAGGACTGAACAACCGGGCCGAGAACTCTCACCAGCCCACGAGACAGCGGGAACGGGCCATGAAGGGCTTCCGCAGCGTCGGCGCCGCCCAACGGTTCCTGTCCGCGTTCGGCAGCATCTCACCCCACTTCCGTCCCCGGCGGCATCTCCGTACCGCCGCCGAGCATCGCCTCGAGATGACCATCCGCTTCACCGTCTGGGACCACGTCACCGAGAACATCTGCCGACCAGCCGAGGCCTGAACGGGCACCGGAACCACACCCCAGCACGCCTCGAAGCTCTACCGACCAGTCACCCGCCGTCAACGTGACAACGCCGTTTGGGCAACTCTTGAGATGGGGTGATCCGCTCGCGGTCCGGCACATCCCCGCTGAGCGCAATCGGTTCCTGGCCCGTACGGCTGTACACCGCCCTGTCGACGCCTCCACGCGCCTCCGCGGTCCCGGGCTGGATGTTCCGAGAAGGGATAACCTCGGGGGCAGACGAGAATCCCGGCCCGATTACGGCGGGCCGGGATTCTGTGTTGTGCGCCTGGCCGGAGGGCCCCGGCCCGATTACGGCGGGCCGGAGTCCTCCAGCATGCGCATCAGACGGTTGCTGGTTTTAGTAATCGCCGAAGTCGCCGCCCTCGCCCTTCTCGCCGTGGTGGCGCTTGATGACGCGGAAGCTGGCGACGACTCCGTTCTTGACCTTCACGCCGCCATTCATCTCCTCGTGGTGCTTCTTCTCGTGGTGCTTCTTCTCGTGGTGCTTCTTCTCGTGGTGCTCGCCCTTCTCACCGTTCTCGTCCTCGTCCTTGCCCGGGCGGACGTTGTTGGCGGAGCTGTGGGGGCCGATGGTGGCGATGGGGGCTCCGTTGTCGCACACGGCTCCGCGGAAGACCTCGACTTCGTTGCGGCTGTCGTTGCGGATGTTGAAGCTCTTGGCGCCCAGGCCGCTGACGACGGTGATGCAGCCGTCGGGGCGGCCGGAGAAGTCGCGCTCGTTGATGTGGACCCTGCCCTCCTCGTGATGGCGCTTGCCCTCGCGCTCATTGCCCCGGCGCTCGTTGCCCCGGCGCTCGTTGCCTTCGTTGCCCTTGCCTTCGTTGCCGCCGTTCTCGCCCATGGGGGCCTGGGTGAGGACGGCCGCCGGGGCCACCGGGGCCTGGGGGGCGGGGACGGCGGAGGCGTAGGTGATGCCGGTCGCGGTCAGTGCCGCGGCGGCCGCTACGGCCGTGGCGATCGCGTGGGAACGGGGCATGATCATGTCGCTTGCTCTCCTTTTTAGACCTCAGAGACAGTTCCGCTGTGACAGCCGGTGCGTGATTGAACGTACTAACACCCTTTATTTCTGTCATATCGGATAAATCGGGGCCTCGGTTTCGTGAGGCTGATCGGGTATGTGGAGCTCCTTTACGCCGCTCCGAAGAGGAGCCGAGATGTCGTCAAAGTGGCGTGGAATTTGGGGAGTTGAATGACCATTAGCCCTTGCAGGTGATCTTCTGACGCCTACTCACCCGTTGTGGCGATGGGTTGCCGGGAAGTGTCGGCAAGTCGCTGCTTGACATGTGGCCTGTCGTAGGTTCCAAGGAGGCCACGTGAACGGTGGCTGTCCCACGAACGTGACTGCGCATAGCAGGGTTCATCCAGGCCGGACGGTGACCAACGCCAGCGGGCACGGACTACCCGCCTGACACTGGAGGGGCGGTTACTGAGGTTTTCGGGTTGTCGTCGGTGGTGACGGTTGGTGATCCCTGCGGTATGCCGGTGAGGTGAGGTATCCAGAGGGTCCTTCCCCTATTGAAGAAGGGCGTTCGCTCGGCCGGGGTCCAGCGCCAGTACACCGGTACGGCGGGCCGGGTCGAGAACAGTCAGGTCGGCACGTTTCTGGCCTATGCCTCCGATGCCGGACACACGCTGATCGACCGGGAGCTGTATCTGCCCGCGTCCTGGACCGACGACCGTGAACGCTGCCGCGCCGCCGCAATCCCCGACGAGGTCGCCTTCGCCACGAAGATCGAACATGCCAAGGCGATGATCGAGCGGGCGCGCGCTGCCCGGGTGCCGTTCGCGTGGCTGACCGCCGACGAGGCATATGGGCAGGTCAAGGGGCTGCGGTACTGGCTGGAACAGCGTGGGGTGTTCCATGTGCTGGCGACCCGCCGCACCGACACCGTCGTCACCGCCTCACGCATGGACCAACCCGTGGACGAACTGGTCGCCGGCCTGCCACGGCAGGCGTGGAAGCGGCGTTCGTGCGGGCGGGGAGCCCATGGCGAGCGCGTCTACGACTGGGCCCGGGCCCCGATCCGTCCATGGCTCGAGGAAGGTGTGGAGCACTGGGTCCTGGCCCGCCGCAGCATCACCGACCCCACCGAGATCGCCTACTACGTGTGCTTCGCACCCGAAGGCACGACCCTGAACACCCTCCTGGCCGTGGCCGGCCGCCGGTGGACGATCGAGGAGTGTTTCGTGCGACACGAGGCTGCTTGAGCTGAGTGAACTCACCGAGAGGAGGTTCCTTTGAGGAAGGTGTAGTTCCGGGCCAGTGAGCGTTTTCCAACCTCACGCTGATGCGTGGTGAGGGACGGGGACAGCCTTGACGACGTCGGTGATGCGGTTGGTGCTGCGGCGGAGCTTCGCAGGAGGCGCCACCCCCTGAGGGTGGCCATGGCCTGCTCGCCGAGGCGGCGGATCTTGGCGTGAGCGGTGTTGTGGCGGCGCTTCCACCGCTTGAGGCGGCGGCCCCGGAACGGGCCCCCTTCTTCACCATGATGGTCGCCTTGGGCTACGGTCGTGCCCCGTGTTTGCAAGGGAGTGGTGCTGATGCCCCGCCATGTACTGGCCGCGACGCGCATGGACGGCAGGGAGATCGCCCGCGAGGAGCGCCCCGCCGCGCCATCGCTCACCGTGGTCGCCGCGTACGGAGATCTCCATGCCTGCGACTACGTGACCGTCTCCCAGGGGGAGTCCGTCGGGCTCTACGCCCGCGACCCCGGAGGCACGTGGGACGCTGTGAGCCCCGGAACCGACGCGGTGACCACCGACGAGATGCGCCTGTGGTTCGAGCTCACCCACCACTACCCGGGCCCGGACGGGGCGGACCCGAACCATCCGCTGGGCAGGGCCCCGCAGCCGGGTGCCGTCGGACGCATCGACGAACGGCGCGCCATCGCCCTGGTCCAGGAGCACATCGCCACCGGCGGCCTGGACTACCCGCTCCAGGGCCTGGTCGCGGATCGGTTCGCCGCGGGCTGGAGCGTGTACGCGCCCGTCGACGTCGACGACAGCGATCCCATGGCCTTCCTCGACATGCCCGTCGGCCGTTCGGTGTTCATGGTCGGCGACACGGGGCGCATCAAGGAGGTCACCTCCGCGATCCCGCCCGGACAGGCCGACGCCCTGTTCACCGCGGAGGAGGCCTTCGTACGGCGTACGCCCGCCGAGGAGGCGTTCATGAACGACCTCAAGGCGGAGTTCGAGCGCCTCGATGCCCGGTCCGGGCAGCCGGGCGCGATCACCGACTTCACCGTCGTCGGCACCCCGCCCGAGGATATGACGGCGGCCCGCGTGACCGCGCTGACCGACGAGATCGCCCGCCAGCTGGCGCTGTGCGGACCACAGCGGTGGGAACGCATGGTGGCGGCATTCTCCTGCGCCGTCTCCGCCGAGACGGCCGATCTGTGCTTCTGGCAGCACGAACGGCCCATAGAGGCACGGGTGCCGGAGCAAATAGCCCTCCTCGTACGCCGCCAGCGCCACCTCGCGGCCGCCATGCCGGCCGGACCGTGGCTGCGTCTGATGGTCGCCGTCACCAAGAGGCCCGGCGGCCAGGCCCAGGTCTCCACCCAGTACGACTACGGTGACGAGCGGCTCCCCGACGGGCAGTTGCTCGCCCCCAGGCACTACCGCAACGACCTCGCCGCCTACCCGCGGGCCGGGGTACCGGCGTGGCTGCGGGCCTATGCCGGGGCGAACGGCCGTCGCACGGCATCCCCGCACACGGCGCCTCCGCGATCCGCACCCCCTCGCCAGGAGGCCCCCGAGCGCCCCTTCGTGGACAGTCTGGTCGGCTGGACGACACACGTGGTCGCCGACCAGCAACGGATCACGTACGGCGGTGACTCGCTGACCTGGGAGGAGATCGAGTGGGTCCGGTATCCCGTCTCGCGGACCAAACACCAGGGCTTCCTGTTCCCCTCCATGTACACCAATACGTACACGTTCGGCGTGGGCAGATACGGGAACTCACCGAAGAGCCTGGAGAATCTGACCTGGAGCAAGGGCGGAAAGCGGGCCGAGGCCCCCGAAGCGTGGCTGGCCCTGGTCGAGTTCGCACAGCGCGTCCTCGAGCCCGGGCTGCTCGCGCAGCGTCTCGACCTGATCCGGCGCGGCGGGTCGTTCACCATCGGCGAGATGCGCGTGCACCGCGGCGGGCTCACGCTGCGCGGAGTCATGGAGGCCGATTGGGGTTCGCTCACGGACGTCAAGGTCGCGGACGGCCTGGTGTGGATCCATGAGCGGGGCAGGCAGCAGGCGGTGAGGGTGTCCCTCGGCAGCGCCAACGCCGTTCTCCTGCCACGCATCGTGGCGGCCATGGCCGGCTGAGCCGCGGCTATCCGTGCAGGCGCCCCGAGACCTGCGTGATCTCCTCGGCGCCCAGCGGGTACGGGCTGCCGTACAGCAGCGGACCGGCGACGACCGCAGGACCGGTGACGGGCGCCGCGCCGTGCTCGGCCGCGAGCCGGCTGGCCACGGGGTTGGGCGGGCCGGAACGCGCACGACCCGGGCCGTCCTCGGCGTACCAGAGGGTGAGCTCCTCGCCGAGCTTGGTGGAGCGTATGTGCTCCGAACCGAGAAGACGAGCGACCTCCTGCACGAGATCCATCCCGTACGACGCGGTCTTCACCTGCTGGATGCCCCTGTCGGACACGAGCAGCAGGCCGGACGTCGCCTTGTTCCGCTTGAAGAGTCCCATCCCGTCACTCTATTGACGCGGCCACATCACCTGCCACCCTCTTCCCTGACTCCGTCACGCTTCTCGGGCCCCGTCACGCGCCGGCGCTTCCCCGCGCGCGGTGCTCCTGGCAATCCGCACATGGGGAGCCATGGATTTCGCTCGGCGGGAGTGAGCCTTCTCGAAGCTGGCCGCTGGACGAAGACCCGGGCGGTGAGGTGACCAGCGAGCCCGTCACGGCTGCTTCCATCGCGGGCGCCGGCGTGAAGCCTGAGTGCGGCAAAGGCGGTCGCCCCCGTGCAGGAGGCGACCGCCGGAAGTCTGCGTAGGGTCAGCCTTTCCGACCTGACGGGTGGTCGGATCGGCAGCCCCGGCGGTGGGCATGAAGAAAACTCCTGGTAGACGGGTTCACGACCAAGATCATCAGTCCGCCAGGAGCTTCGCGTGCTTGTCTACCCGTCTGCCATCGATCTGTCCAGCCGCACCCTGCGGTACCTCGTCGGCCTGCTCGCAGACCACCGTCGCCGGATCGGTTCCCGGTGGCGCCGCCTGGCCTGCGGCCGGCAGGCCCTGCTCGTCCTGGCCCATCTGAGGTGCGGCGATACCTACGCCCGTCTCGCCACGGGCTTCCGGATCGGAATCGCCACGGTCTACCGCTACATACGCGAGGCCGTCGATCTGCTCGCCGCCCTCGCGCCCACCCTGGAGCAGGCCATGGAGACCGTTCGACGGAAGGCGTACGTGATCCTCGACGGCACCGTGTTCCCGATCGACCGCATCGCCGCCGACCGGCCGTACTACTCGGGCAAGAAGAAGCACCACGGGATGAACGAGCAGGTCCTCGCCGATCCCGCAGGACGCCTGATCTGGGCCTCCGACGCCCTGCCGGGAGCCACCCACGACCTGACCGCGGCCCGGACCCACGGCATCCCCGACGCCCTCGCCGCCGACAACATCAAGTGCTGGGCCGACAAGGCGTATCAGGGTGCCGACGCCGCGATACGCGTCCCGAACCGGGGGAGGCACCTGCGCGGCTGGCGCCGACGTCACAACCGCGACCACGCCAAGATCCGCAGCCTCGGCGAACGCGCTATGGCGATCCTCAAGTGCTGGCGGCTCCTGCGAAAAATCCGCTGCAGCACCACCCGGATCACCGCCCTCGTCCGGGCCGTCGTCGCCCTCGAACTCGCCGGCTGATCAAGATGGAAAAGGCTCACTGGCTGCCCGGGCCGTGGACCAGGAAGCTGCAGAAAGGGTGGGAGACCGCGGCGTCGCCCCAGTCGAAGAATGTGAATCGACCTGGCTCTGGGTTGAACAGCTGGCCGTCGTGCAGGTCGGAATGGTCGAGGGAGTCAGCGATGCCCACGTGGGCAAGTTCCGTGCACCAGTTCACGAGGCGCGGCCGGAGTTCATACAGCCTCTTGAGGTCGTCCGGCTGAAGTGCGGTGTTCTCCGCGATGACTCGGTCGAAGACGTCAGGAAGCGCAGTGGTGCGTGCGCTGGGGACACCGAGCAGCTCGATCTCCTGAGTGTGCGGGATAAGCGCGTGCTGCACGCTCGCGTACTGGCCCAGCAGCTCTTCCCAGACTCGTGGATCGGCGGGGCTGCTCGTCCGCGCCCGGTCCGGACGGTCGGTGCTCTACCGGCGCACCCCGCTCGGCGAGGCACTGGTCGCCGGTTCGGGCTGAGGGCTTCGATCAGCACTGCTTTCTGAGGCGCCACCAGCAGATGATTGCGCAGCCGAGGGTGAGGAAGGCCTGGTGGACGTCGGCGCGGATTTCCCAGCGGATACGGAGTCGGCAGAACCAGCGCAGAAGTGCGAAGGCCGCTTCGTCGACCCAGCGGTTCTTGCCCAGGCCGCTTCCGTGCTCGGTGCCGCGCCGAGCGATGAGCGGGCGGATGCCCAGCTCACGGACCTGGCGGCAGTAGACGTTGTGGTCGTAACCGCGTTCGGCGTAGAGGACGTCGGGGCGCTGACGGGGTCGTCCGCGCTTACCGCGGATAGGCGGTACGGCGTGGATCAGGCTGGGTGACGTCGTTGCGGTTGCCACCGGTCACGGTGGCGGCCAGGGGCATGCCGTGGACGTCGACAATGACGTGGTGCTTGCTGCCCGTCTTGCCCCGATCCACTGACGAGGGCCCGGTGGCGTCTCCGCCCTTCAAGGCCCGCAGGTGGGAGCCGTCTACGGAGGCGCGGGACGGCCCGCGGTTGCCGGTCATGCCGTCCAGCTGAGCTGACGAGCGTGCTGGTCCCGGCGGGAACAGGATGATCGTGAGCTGGTGAAGGAACCAGAGCAAGAACGGCGAACGTCTCCTGAAACGATCAAGATTGAGGAGACTGCGCAGTGCGGATCTACATCAGTGTGGACATGGAGGGCATCACCGGGCTGGTGGATGCCGACGATGTCCAGCCCGGCGGCCAGGACTACGAGCGTGGACGGCTGATGATGGCAGAGGACGTCAACGCTGCGATGCGGCGCTGTCGCGGCCGGTGCCACCGACATCACCGTCAACGACGCGCACGGCCCGATGCGCAACCTCCTGCCCGAGGCACTGCACCCAGCAGCGCGCCTCATTCGCGGCAAACCCAAGCAGATGCTCATGCTCGAAGGACTCGCTCCCGAGCACGACGCTGCGGTTTTCGTCGGCTACCACTCACGGGCCGGTGCGCTCGGCGTACTGAGCCACAGCTTCATGGGGCACGAGATCGAAGACATGTGGCTGGACGGCCGGCCTGTGGGTGAGATCGGCTTGGCCCATGCCACCGCGGCCGCCATCGGTGTGCCGGTGACGGTCCTCACTGGTGACGACTGTGCCTGCACAGAGATGACGGAATGGGACGCCTCGGTGAGGACCGTGGCAGTGAAGTATGCGCGGGACCGGTTCTCGGCAGATCTGCGGCCGTCGGAGGAAGCACGTGCGGCCATCGAGAGGACGGTCGCCGCCAGTCTTTCCGTACCGCCGAAGGCTCCAGCCGTCGCAGCGATCCCCTCCACCCTCACGGTCCGCTGGCAGTCGGCTTCAATTGCCTCGACGCTCCTGGGAATTCCAGGCGTCACGTCGGCAGACAGCCGGACCGTCCAGGCGCAGGGCACACTCCCCGACCTCTATCGGCTGTTCGGCGTGTGGATGCGAGTGGCAGCGTCCCTGACCAACCAGCCGCCTTACTGCTGACCGCCGCGGGCGGGCCGCGGCTATGTCGCGGGTGCGGAAGTCCGCTGATGCACGGGCCTGCGGCGGCGGCCCGGTCGCCTCTGCCGACGGGGTGCGCTTCGCCGGGCGGACAGGACAGGGAGAGGACTCGGGGTAGACGAGATCGACCCGGCCGACGATGCTGCGCGGCAGTTGGCCGCAACCAGGAACCGAACTGATGCAGCACACGTCTCCCGCACCCTCTGCTGGCCAGCACCGGCTCAGGCGTCACCTCCCTGTGGGCCCTCGCCTATTGGCCCGGCCGACCTGACCGCCCGGCTCCAAACCCTCGCCGGTGCCCAGGACTCGCTCCCAGCCTCAGCCTGAGCACGTACCTCTGCACTTCTCCTCCTCTCGCGAGGGGGGAAAGTACAGATGAACGTGCTCAGTTCCGTGCGGATTTCAGTCTCAGGCCGGGGACGGGCCGGCGTTCTCAGCCCGGATCATCCGCCGGAGGCTGGAGCGGGCCGCTGCCAGGTCCTCCTCGCTCTCGGCCAGCCGTTCCTCCAGCCCGGCCTTCTCTCGGCGGAGGGTGTCACGCTCGGCAGTCAGTACCTCGTGCTGGCGGGTCAACTCTTCCACCCTCGCCACCAGGTCGGCGGACCCAACCTGATCGAGTTGCTGACCGAGCTGCCGTTGAAGCGCCGCCTTCAGCCTGTCGCGCTCGCCCCGCAGAGCGGCAACCTGCTGCTTGGACAGTTCCAGGTCCGTCCGCAGGCTTGCCGCACTCGACGACAGCCCGGACTGGGTCTCCCGGCGTGGCTGGCCCGCCTGCTTCTTGCGGGCCGCCTCGATGAGGTTCCCCCGAGATGCGGGGATGGATGACAGAGGGTCAGATGGGTGTCATGAGAGGAGCCCAGACGATGCCTGCGCCGAGGAAGTACCAGCTGGAGTTGCGTGAGCGTGCGGTCCGGATGTATCGGACTGCCGAGCCGAAGCCCGTGATCCGCCGCAGGGCCGAGGAACTCGGCGTGCACCACGAGGCGCTGCGCAACTGGATCCGTCAGGCCGAGGCCGACGCCGGCGAGCGAGGTGACATGCTCACCACCGCCGAGCGTGAGGAGCTTGCGCCCTGCGGAAGGAGAACGCCCAGCTCAAGCGGGCGAACGAGGTCCTGCGGACGGCCTCGGCTTTTTTCGCGGCCCAGCTGTGCGCCACGAGGCGCGATGTTGATCGAGAGGTGGTGAAAGGCCACTTCCGTCAGGCCGTCGCAGCGGCCTGATCGAAGCTTGGGGGCAGCCTGATCCGGGGAACGCCGGCGAGGGTGGCAAGCGGCCCCGACGAAGGCGGAACGCACCGGGGGCCTTACCCCGCAAAGGTGGACACGCGTTCGGATGGTTATGCGGCCAGCGTGAGCTTATCGGACTCCTGCTGTTGGTGGTGTTCGTAGTCGACGGGGCTGAGGTGTGCGTTGGCGGAGTGCCTGCGACGGGTGTTGTAGTGGGTGAGCCACCGGAAGACGGTGCGTCGGCAGAGTTCCGCTCCTGGGTAGTGGTGGGCGCCGCGCAGGGTCTCCCGCTTGAGGGTGGCATGGAAGCTCTCGCAGGCGGCGTTGTCGACGGAGGTACCGACCGCGCCCATGGACTGGGTCACGCCCAATTCGCCGCACAGGTCGGCGAATTCGCGCGATGTGTACTGAGCACCGTGATCGGAGTGGAAGACCGCGCCGCTCAGACCGCCGCGGGTAGCGGCTGCCATCCGCAGGGCGTCGGCGACGAGTTCGGTGCGCATGTGGGCGGCGATGGACCAGCCGACCACCCGGCGGCTGAAGCAGTCCAGGACAGTGGCCAGATAGAGGAACTGGCCGTCTCCGGTGGGCAGATAAGTGATGTCCCCCATGTACTTCGGGCCGGGCGCCGGGGCGGTGAAATCCCGCTGGAACAGGTCCGGGACCGGTGTCGCCGACGGCTCGGGGATCGTGGTGCGGACCCGTCTGCGCAGACGTATGCCCTGGATGGAGAACTTGCGTATCACGCGGGCCACCCGTTTCTCGTTGATCTTTTGGCCGTCGGCGCGGAGCTCGGCGGTGATCCGCGGAGAGCCGTAGGCGCCGTCGGAGTCGGCGTGGACAGCACGGATCCGCTCGGCCAGGGCCCGGTCGGCGGCCTGCGCGCGGTCCGCGCGTCGGCCCCGTCCCGCCACTTGTAGTAACTGGAACGGTTCACGCCCAGCACCTGGCACAACCGCTTCACGCCGAAGGCGTCCCGGTGGTCGTGGACGAACTGGAAGCGGTTCACCAGTTCGTCTCGCCGGCGAAATACTTGGCCGCGTTGCGCAGGATGTCCCGCTCGGTGGCCAGCTTCCGCTCGCTCGCCTCAAGCTCGGCCACCCGAGCCTCCAGCTGCCGGATCCGCTCGTCCGGGTCGGTGGACGGTGCCGGCTGACCTGCCCGGGCCGGCGCTGCCCTACCTGCCCGAGGGGCCGCGGGGTCGACACCGCGGCGTGCCCGGTCCCGCAGCACCCACTCACGCAGAGTCGCCCTGTTGATGCCCAGGTCAGCGGCGATGCTCTTGTAGGTCGCCCCGGGCGTGGACTCGTACAGGGCCACGGCGTCGGCCTTGAACTCGTCCGAGTAGTCCTTCATCGCCATCGGCGGTGTTCTCGCTTCCTCCGGATCAAGCAGATCCAGTATCAGCGTGTCCACTACTCAGGGGGAGGCCCCCCGCCTACCAGGCCGTGGACGGGTAACTTATGATCATTGCGGATGGAACGCTCACTCGCAGTAAGTGATGATTCCATCGACTTGGGGCCTGCCATGATCAAAGAGTTGCTTCAGGAACTCATGTCGACCGCGTTCGGTATCTGGACTCCGAGCGACGGATGCACTGATGCCGAAGTCGCGGTTGCCGGGGATCACTTGGGGATCTACCTACCAGACGCCTTGCGTGACTATTACGTTGCCGCAGGCCGGCACCCGGAGCTGATGGGCATGAGCGGCCACGAGCACACCTTCCGGGTGAACGCTCCCGAGCACCTGAGCGTTGAGGACGGATACATGGTCTTCTGCGCGGAGAACCGATGGCCCGCCCAGTGGAGCGTGTGCCCGGACGATGTCGGCTGGCCCGACCCCAGGGTCCATGGGCGGAGCGAGCCGAGCGGGAAGTGGTATGGCGAATCCCGGAGACTGTCGTCCTTCCTGATCAATATCGCTGGCAGGCAGGCCGTGAGGTCGCTTCCGCATCAAGCAACGTGCCGGATCCGCGAGCAGCAACTGGGGGTCGTCGAGTCACTGCTCGGCTACCTTGGGTCTCACGAGATACAAAAGGGCGGTGACTGGCTGAGCTTCATCGACCCATCGAGACGTATTCTGGCCAGCTACTCCTACAACACTGACACCTTGCTCGTTGCGGCCGTGGACCTCACCGCACTCGAATCCCTGCACGAGCGTTCAGGCCTACCACTCAAACCGGCATGAAGCGGGGAAACGGCTACCCACACGCTTTGACGCGGGCGGAGGGGCCTTGGCCCAAGGCCCCGGCCTCCCGTACCCCGAACGGTCGCTCGAGTCAGGAGATCCCTGAAATGCCTTTCGTGGCGAACGTACGGAACCAATCGGCAGCCTCGTCACCAGCGACGTGCCACTGCCGGTCGCTGCAGCGGATCTCACAGTGGCCTTCTTCGAAGGCGAAGTGAGCGGTCGTACCTTCATAGTTTTGAACGTCGAGGGGACCACCGGCTTTGAGGGCCGTCTTGATCACCTTGGTCACCTCGTCGACATGAACGGTGGGCATCGATTCGTAGTCGGCGCTGGCGGCTCCGTTGCGCAGGTGGAGTCCGGCGCGCAGGGCGGGCTCCGGGGTGCGGTCCCACCGGCTCCACCGGCGGATGCCGCGTTCCAGGCGCCATTCGAGTTCGTCTGTGGGGTCAGCGAGGGGGAATTCGCAGCGGTGGGCTGGGAAAGCGGTATAGACGGCGCTGCCGAGGCCATCGGTTCCCTCCGCCACCGATCCGTTGATGATGCGGGGGTGGACAATGGCGGCCATATCGAACCCCTTGGCCCTGGCGGTGGCGTTGGGGACGAGTCCGAGCGGGGCATCGGGGGTGACGGCGTCCAGATCCTCGGAGCATAGTTCGCGCAAGAACGTGATGATCTGAAACGGCTCAGCACCTCCGAGGTCCGTATCGTAGTGAACCTTGCAGGCCCGGTAGTTGAAGAATCGGACATAGTAGGCGTGCGGCGCGCTGTCGAAAGGCCTCCAGACGATAATGTCGTCGCCGATGCGCTCGGGCTCTGGCTCCAAGGCCCCGGTATAGCGCTGCTGGAGTTCGCCCGCTTTGAACCCGATCATGGAGTGGACCGGCAGCCATTCCTGGTGCGGGACCGACAAGCACCCGTCTTTGTCGTGCATGGCGGCAAGAATGTCGACGGCTGCGTACTGTGGTCGACCGATGTTGAGGGCTTGTGTCAGGCCGGCTGCCTTGGCAACTTTGTAGAGCCGCTGCTCGTGGTAGAGGCTCTGCCGTTCGAAGTCGTCGGGAATGGTGGCCAGCGCTTTCAGACGTTCGTCCGCCGTCGGCGGCAGGTCCCGCAGCGCCACGCCGAGGAGGCGGCCGTTCTCGGCGAGGAACCGCCGACGTGTGCACAACGTTTCCAGCGGTAGGGTCGTACGACCTCTGCCGTCGAGGAGTTCGGTGATTTTGACGGCATCGAGCAGATGACCGGCCACCAGGTCGGCGTCTTCCGGCCCCAGCGGGCATAGGCCGGCCAGGCGTTCGGCGGCTGCCTGGACCGCCGCTCGAGGTCCGACGATCGACAGCACTTCCGCGATGTCGGCCAGGCCGCCGGTCAGTGCCTCACCCACCGTCACCCGAGAGCCGGACACCACACGGATCGTCAGCCCGTCGAAGCGTCGGTACAACCAACCGTTCTGCTCTCCGACCCGGCAGCTGACCGCCCGGCCGGTCGTGAACGGATCCTCCTCCACGGCGTAGTCGAGCGTCGCGGACTCTGCTGGCGTGAGCAGAAGCCCTGCCTCGACGTGATAGACGAACCCGTCCTCGACCGCGATCAAGGCCGCGGACTTCGGTATCCGCGCGAGCAAGAAGTCGGTCATGGCGTCCACGTCCTCGGCTTCGGCGACGGTGCGCGCGAGGCGGCTCGCTTCGCTCGCCTGCAACCCGGATCCGGTGAGGATGCGCTCCAGGGCGTCGAGTAGGTGGCGGTAAAGGTCGTCAGCCATGCGTACACCGTAAAGGGGCGTACCCGAGCGTGAGCAGTCGGGGACGGGAAATCCCGCTGGCATCCGGCGAATTCGCAGTACGCCCCCTGGCGCAACATTCAACGCAACAGATAGGCGCAACCCTTGTCGCAACCCCGTGCTCAGCGGCGTGGTCCGCGCTCGCGGACGTGTACAGCACGGTCTACTGGCTCGCCGCGCGGCACAGCTGGATGGACATGGCGGAGCTCGCGGTCCCGCGGCAGCGGTGGGCCGTCGAGCAGCAGCCCAACCCCGTCGCCGAGGCGTTCAGTTCCCGCGACCGCGCGGGCACCTACCTCAACTTCGGAGACGTCGAGCGCGGCCCGGTCGTCGTCGACCGGGCCATCGCCGCCGTGCAGTCCGTCCCGCTCGGCGCAGCCGACCGCGACCTCGCGGCCGGCATCCTGAACCTGCGCGGGAAGACACTCGCCGGACGCCTCCAGGACAAAGCCGAGGGGAAACGCGAGGCGCAGCGGCACATCGAGTCCGCATGGCGCGCCGCCCGTTCGTTCCCGCGTGACATTGACGCTCACGGTCTCACGTTCGGGCCGCAGAACACGTTCACGCACGTGCTGGCGACCCAGGTCGACCTCGGTCGGCCGCACGACGCGCTCGCTCTCACCGACGACCTGGGCCAAGCACTCGAAGGACTGCCGCCGACCCGGGTCGCACCGACCCGGATCAACGCCGCACGCGCCCAGCTCGACCTCGGCGACCGCGACGGCGCACTTGAAAATCTGTCCCACGCCTTCGACACGGCGCCCCAGATGGCCCGCATCCGCCTCTGAACCCACAGCAAGCCCGATACCTCACGAAGGGGGCGGGAAGCCGGGCCGTTGTTCTCCGTGCCAGGGCCCAGTCCTCGGTCTCAGAACGGCGGCACCCCCGTGCTCGGGGGCGCCGCCGGGCTCAGCTGTCCTCCTCGGTCAGTTGTCGCCCTCGCAGTCGTGGCCGGAGTCGACTATGTCGCCGTCCTCGAACCGGCCGTCACCGACCCATCCGCAGTCATCGCACTCCGCTTCCGCCGTCCAGCACACGTCAGCCATTTCATGGCTCCTTCCGTATCGGGTGCCGCTCATGCTCTCGGTGGTTCCGGACACCCGGCATTTCGTGGTCGGACGGCCAAGGCCGGTGTTCCGCGCACGGGTGCGGTCCAGGGACAGGAGCGGGTCCGTGAGCGGGAAAAGGGGGCACCGGAGGGCACCGTCAAGCCAGCGACGATGTCATGCATATCGGCGTACTGGGTGACGAAGTGATGGGCCCGGGGGTCGGGCACGGGGAATGGCAAGTGCTGATCGGCTGCGGCGTTCCACGGCATCGGCATCCGTGAGCCGCTGCCGGCAGGCCCCATCCGGGCAGGTGGCTCCTCCCCGAGGAAGATCACAGCCAGGGCGAGCTGGAGCACGAGCGCTGTCCGGTGCCGGGAAGGCGTGTCGACCAGGTCGTGCAGGACGTTGTTGCGGAGGTTCATCTGCCCCTCGGCGTTGCCCAGCACTGTCCGGAGGACGAGGGGCCACGGATCGGGGAAGCCGAGTCCATCCAGCTTGTCGAGGAGGGAGCCAAGCTGCTGGACCTGTCCGATGGCCTCCCCTTTTGCGTGCATGATCACCGCGATGTCGGCTGCCTGGAGTCGGCGGCGCAGTGCGCCTTCGAGGCGCGGCAGGGCCAGGGCCAGGGCCGTGTCGACATCGCCCTCCCAGAACGCCTCGAAGGCGCGGGCGAGACCACGTATCCGAGTCTCTGGAGCATGCTCTGGGCTGGCGAGGAACGGCACGAGGTCCTCCGCTGTCGGGCGGAACCGGTCGCGGACTCGGTCCAGCTGGGCTTCGACGACCAGGCCGTGCACGTCGAGGGCGAAGACGTGCTGCCGAAAGAAGAAGCCCTCGCCTCCGGTGCTGTCGCTCCCGACGGTGCGCGTCACGACGGTGCCGTTGGGGTTGATGTACACCGTCGGCAGGGACAGCGGCCCGGACTGCAGGGCCGCGGAGCCACTCATCGTGGGAGCAGTGGTGGCAATGAAGTGAAGTGCGTGCTCACTGCTGTCGGCGGCGTCGATGGCCGCGCTCGCTGCCTCCAGGTAGCCCGCCGACAGGGGGACCGGGGCGCGGATGGCATCCATGGAAAGTTCGTCCCGACCGATCTTCTGCTGCGTTCGGCGCACCTCGTTACTGATTTCGGCGTTTCGGGGTCTGGATTTGTGTCGGGAGGGGTGACGCGGTCCGTCCGGGCTGGTACGCCGGAGGCATGCGGTATCCGGAC
>NZ_JBHJWQ010000057.1:0-23135 GCF_042266885.1 Streptomyces sp. NPDC056061
AGAATCGTCCGCTGTGACCTGCGGGTCAGAGCAGTCTTGAGAATCGCTTCACCTCCCCCGTGAACGGGGGAGCACTGCGATTAGCCCCGGTAGCGACGCCCGCCCAGGACGAGCGACTCGATGCCGCCCACGTGGCCGATCCGGTCGGGCAGCGGGGCGAGGTGTTCGGGGTAGTGCTGTTCCATGGCGAGGACCGTAGTGGGCGCCACCGACATCGACAGCGGTACGCGGGTTCCGGTGGTCACGGCTCGGGCAAGCGCCCGACCGCCGCGAGGTGAACGGCGAGACGACGAACGGCGTGCAAGCCCGAGTAGCCCCACATCTCGAACTCCGCGTCCCGCACCTCACCCGGACCGGGCCCGGTCCACTGCCGCGCTCCCGCACGCTCCACCAGCTCGCCGATCGCGACGAGGTCGGCTCGGACCTTCTCGGTGTGGTCGTTCTCGGCGTCGACGAGCGCACCGACGACCACGCTCAAACTCATGGCCCGATCCTGCCAGCACCGATCGGACGGCCACACCTTGCCCTGCCGCCGGTACGCGTCGTCGACCGGGTCGACCACCCGCGGCAGGTGCTCGGTCCCGGCGGTTCGCCGGGACTCCGCGAACGCCTGCCCCAAGGCCGTGGGGCGTCCCTCGCGGCCGAACACCGCGGCACAAGGCGCTGCCCGAGGCCGCTGTCGACGGGCACGCGCAGTGATCGGGGGCGGCGCAGCCCAGTTCGTTCCCGCGGTGGGGAACGGGCTCAGGTCAGGGCGAGGAGGCTGACTGCGACGGCGGCGGTGCCAAGGCCGACGAGCTGGCCGCGGTGGATGCGTTCGGCGAGAACCCTGCGGGCGAGCAGGACCGTAGCGGCCGGGTAGAGGGCGGTGATCACGGCGACGACGGCGAGGTCCCCGCTGCGGGCGGCGAGCAGGAACAGCAGGTTCGCCACGGAGTCGAGCATTCCGGCAGCTGCCGACACCGCGTAGGCGGGGCGCTCGGGTCCGAGCCTGCGGTGCATCAGCCCCGCCGCGGTCAGGGTGACGGCCGAGGAGACCGCCCGGCCCACGAGCAGCGGGGCCACCCCGCTGCCGGAGGGGGCCTGGTGCAGAAAGATCAGCTGAAGGGCGATGGCGATGCCCGCGCCGAGGGCCAGCAGCAGCGCGGTACGGGCCGGACGCGCCACCCCGGCCCCCGGTCCGGCGCTGACCAGCACCACCGCCACCAGCGCGAGCGGCAGCCCCACCAGCCCGGCGAAGGCGAGGTGCTCGCCCTGCGCCAGGCCCACGCCCACCGGGAGCACGGCGGAGACCAGCGCGGTCACGGGCGACAGTACGTTCATCGGACCGACTGCGAGGGTCCGATAGAGCAACGCGAACGCCGCCGCCGAGGCGACCCCGGACGCGACTCCCCAGCCGAGCGCCCCGGCATCGAACGAGGCGCCGAGGAACGGCCACAGCAGCAGCTCGATCACGAGACTGGCCGGGGCCGCGATCATGACGGTACGCAGCACATGAGCCCTACGGGCTCCGAAGCCGCCGAGGAA
Organism: Streptomyces sp. NPDC056061; assembly: GCF_042266885.1. Classification (NCBI taxonomy): domain Bacteria; kingdom Bacillati; phylum Actinomycetota; class Actinomycetes; order Kitasatosporales; family Streptomycetaceae; genus Streptomyces; species Streptomyces sp. NPDC056061. The sequence continues at coordinate 1,528 of NZ_JBHJWQ010000057.1, forward strand.
GTCGGCGCACCCGTACGCGACCGAGCTTCCCAGGGCCAGTAGCAGAGCGATCACGGCACATCCCTTAGTATCCAATGAAACGACCGAACCGTACAGCAGGTCGACCGACCGATGTCAACCAACCGACCGTACGGTGCATTCAAATAGCTCAGCGGTGAAAATGGTGATGCAGATGGCCGACCCGGCCGCAGCCCTGCGGACGCTCGCGCGCAACGTCAGGACGGCCCGCAACCGCGCAGGGCTGTCCCTGGACGAACTCGGTCGACGTGCCCAGGTCAGCAAGGGCGCCCTGGTGGGCCTGGAGAAGGCCCAGGGCAACCCCAACTTCGCCACCCTGGTCCGGCTGGCCGACACCCTGGGGGTCTCCGTGTCCGCCCTGCTGGAGGGGCCGTCCGAAAGCCGCGTCCGCGTCGTGACCGCCGATGCCACCGCTCCGTTGTGGACCGGGAACCGGGGCGGCGAGGCCCGGCTCGTGCTGACGACCTCGGGCCCGGCCCCGGTCGAGGTCTGGCGCTGGGGACTGGAGCCGGGCGAGGAGTACGCCAGTCATCCCCACCGGGCCGGGGTCGTGGAGACCGTCAGCGTCACCGCGGGCCGGATGGTCCTCGTCGTCGACGGGACCGAGCACACCGTCGAAGCCGGACAGACCGCCACGTTCGACGGCGACGTCGCCCACGCCTACCGCGGCGCGGGCGACGGTACCTGCCGTCTGATCATGACCGTCCACCTGCCGCCGGGGCCCGGGTAGCACCGACGGCAGGCGACCATCGGGTTCCGGGCCCGGGACGTGTCATTTCGGGACCGGGGAGGCCCATCCGGCCGATGGCAGGCTCGTCCGCGAAGCGGATCCGGGCCGCGACGCCGTCACGGCCCGGTGACGAGCATGACGGCCAGGACGAGGACGAGCAGGGCCACGTAGGCGGCGGAGTGCAGGCGGTCGGGTACCCGCCCGCCGATCCGCCTGACCAGGGCGATGGTGGGCAGCGATCCGCAGAGCAGCATGGCGCAGGCCACCAGATCGACGTAGCCGATCCGACCGGTGTGTGCCGGGGCGGCGGGCGCGAGCGCGTAGACGAGGGTGCCCGCGAGGGCGACGGGGGCGCTGAGCGGGTTCGCCAGCGCGGTGGCAAAGGCCATGGGCAGTCCGCGACGGCGCAGCAACGGCACGGTCATGACACTGCCGCCGACGCCCAGGCTCGCCGCGACCGCGCCGATGCCCACACCGCCGAACGTCGTGGTGAACCGGCCGAGCGGGCGCGGCACCTCGCCCTCCGCCACGGCGAGAAAGCCCTTGCGCAGCAGGCTGTCCGCGATCGTGACCAGCAGGTACACGGCGAACAGCACATGCAGCAGGCCGCCGCTGAGCCGGGTGGCCACGAGCGAGCCGAGCACCGCGCCCAGCAGGACGAAACCGGCAAGGGGCCACACGTACTCCTGCCGCAGCCGCCCGGCGCGGTGCTGGGCCAGCGTGGCGGTCACCGCGTTCACGACCATGACGGCCGTCGAGGTCGCGACGGCCACGTGCATGGCGTCGCCCGCGTCGTCGTGCGTCGCGGTGGTCAGGTACGCGTAGACGACGGGAACGGTCACGAAGCCGCCGCCGAAGCCGAACAGCACCGTCGTGACGCCGGTCAGGCAGCCGAACAGGAGGAGCGGGAGGAAGGGGAGGAACGAGGTAAGCACGGTGAAAACGCTAGGCACCGGGGCCGAGGCGGACAATCGATGATCCGCCGACTTCTTACGCGCAGACGACAGCGCGACGTAGGGTCGGGGGATGCGCAATGTTCCGGTCGACGAGGTCGACGACCTGGACCGTGCGGTGCTGGCCATCGGCACCGACTACCCGCACGACCATCTGCTCGCCTTCCACGCCCACCGCCGCGCCCAGGTCCTGTACGCGGCGACCGGTGTGATGCGGGTCGAGACGGCGGACGGGTCCTGGACCGTGCCCACGGCCCGCGCGGTCCTGATCCCGCCCGGGGTCCGGCACCAGGTCGCCATGACGGGGGTCAGCACCCGCAGTCTGTACATCGAGCCGGGTGCGGCTTTGTGGTTTCCCGAGCGGTGCCGGGTGGTGGACGTCTCCGCGCTGCTGCGGGCACTGCTCCTCGACGCCGTCGACATGGCGCCCCGCTATCCCGAGCACGGCCGGGACGCGACCGTCGTCGAACTGATCCTGCACGAGCTGCGGAATCTGACGCCGCTCCCCCTCGACGTGCCGCTGCCCGCCGACCCGGAGCTGCGACGGCTGTGCGACGCGTTCCTGCGCGCACCGGACATCCATGATCCCCCGGCCCGTTGGGCGGCGGCCCTGAACGTCGGCGAGCGCACCCTCGGCCGGCTGTTCCGGCGCGGTACGGGCCTGAGCTTCGCCCAGTGGCGGCAGCGCGCGTGCATTCTGCGGTCGGTGCACGCGCTCGCCGAGGGCACTCCGGTGACCCGGGTCGCGGCATCGCTCGGGTACGAGAATCCCGCCGCGTTCACGGCTGCCTTCCGGAGCCTGCTCGGCTGTGCGCCGTCCGCGTACCGGGCCCGGCCGTCGCACCGCGACGCGGGATGACCCGCGGCGCGGCGGCCTCGGGGCCGCTCCGGCTCGGCGCGTTCTTGTCCGCCGTCCGCGCACCGCACTACCGTGCCGCCGTGGACCTCTTCTCGCACTCCTGGACGGCCCTGCGCGCGGCGGTCGCCGAACTCCCGGACAAGGACTTCGAGCAGCCGTCCGGCTGCACCGGCTGGCTCGTGCGGGACCTGGTGTGTCATCTGGTCATCGACGCACAGGACGTCCTGATCACGCTCGCGACCCCGGCCGACACGGAACCGACGCGCGACGCGCTGACCTACTGGGACGTCGCCGGGGCGCCGCCGACCGGCGACGATCCGCTCGACGCGCTGACCGTCCGGCTGGCCGCCGCCTACGGGGAGCCCCGGCTGCTGAAGTTCCATCTCGACGATGTCGGGGCCGCCGCGGGCCGCGCCGCCGGTCTCGCCGCCCCGGACGCCCGGGTGAGCACCCGCGACAAGGTTCTCACGGTCGGCGACTACCTCACCGTGTACGTCCTGGAGTGGACGCTGCACCACCTCGACCTGATCGCGCGTCTCCCGGGCGCGGCACGGCCGCCCGCGGAGGGGCTCGCCCGGTCCCGCGAGCTGCTGGAGCGGATCGCCGGGACGGCGTTCCCCGCCTCGTTCTCGGACGAGGACGTGCTGCTGGTGGGTACCGGGCGGCGTGCGCCGACCGATGCGGAGCGGGCCGAACTCGGCGAAACGGCCGCGCGGCTCCCGTTCGTCCTCGGCTGATACGCGGGGATGGCGAGGGACCGCGCGGACGCCCCTCCCGGGAAAGGCTGGGGCGGGCCCTGACCGAGGTCGGCCGGGCCGTGCCGAGTCGGGCTGGGCTGTCCGGCGGGAGGGCGGCGCCCGTGGGACGTTGGCGGGTGCGCGAATGCGCGGGCGCACACCGTAATGCCTCGAAGGGGTTGTCGCGGCCGGTTCGCCACACAAACCCGTCACGGTCGGGAAACCTGGTCCGCGTGGCCGAGAGGCATCCGACACCACACACTCCGACCGCCGGAACCATTCCCCGGCCCCGGCGGTCGGTCCCACGGCCTCCCCTCCCGGCCATAGGGCCCGTCCGGCGGATCTTCCCGCCTTCTCCCCGCGCCTCGGGGCGTCGCACAGGGGCTGCCCGCTCACTTGTGGTCCGGTCGATGTCGAGTGGGCTGACAGGGAGGGCGGCAGGCCGCGGAAGTCCTCGTCGGAGGCAGTGTCCCCGGGTTCTCGGAGCAGTGCCCACAGCAATCGCGGCGTTCGGGGCTGCTCGTCTTCCGCAGGGGCCGAGAAGCCTGCCCGACTGCCCCGCGGCCGCCCTGCGCCGCGCTCCGCGCACCCGCACCACCGGGTGTCCGCTCCCGCCCCCTCCCCGGCGCCGCCGACCGCTGTCAGACTTGGAGCTGCCCCGCCGCGCCCCCGTCGGCGGGGTCACCCCCGGAGGTCACCTATGACGTGCGGAAACTGCGGCGCTGCGGCCACTCAGGGGCCCGACGGGTCGTGGACCTGCTCCAACCAGTGCGGCTGGTCCTCGACCGTCCCGGCCACTGCGATAACCCCCGAGATCACCACCACCCGCTGCCGCGGCTGCGACGCCCAGGTCTACGGACTCGACGGGCGGTACGCGTGCGGCCTGTGTTCCTGGTCCAATCACTGGGACGAGGGACACCGCCCGCTCCCAGCCGCCGACAACACCTTCGCGGACAGGGACGTCAACATCCTGGACTGACCGCCCGGAGACGCCCGGTCGCCGTCCCTCGTCGTCCGTCGTCCGCCGCCGTGTCCCGTGCCCGCCGTTCCCGTCGGCGGGCACGGGGCACACGGCGGTCCACGGGTCAGACGGCCGGCAGGCAGGTCGTCTTCTTCCCGTGCAGGGCCGCCAGTCGCTTGCCCCGGGCCACCAGGTACCACTTCTGGATGTTTCCGCTGCCGTCGTTGTACGTCCAGCGCAGTTTCCCGCTGCCGGCGTCGAAGGCGTGGATGCCGCCCTTCTCGTCGAACTCCGTCGCCCCGTAGAGGGTGTTGCCGACCTTGACGAACTGCCAGGGGTAGGCCACGTCCAGGAGGTCGTCGTTGTGCCAGACCTTCTTGCCGGTGGCGGGGTCGACCGCCCACAGGCCGTGAACACTGTCGGAGGCGTACAGGACGCCGTCCAGGACCGTCGGGTCGTTGAACCGACTGAACTCCTCGGAGGCGAGCGACCAGCGCTCCTTGCCGTCGGCCAGCGCGAAGGCGCGCAGTCGGGGCCCGTCGGCGAGGACGACGAGTTCCTCGTGGACGGCGAACCGGCGGTTGTTGGACCGGCCGATCTTCTTCGTCCAGACCTGTCGGCCGGTCGCGGTGTCACGGACGGTGAGGTTCTCCCGGAAGTCGGTGTAGACGAGGTGTCCGCCGACGGCCTCCGCGGTGATCCCGGTCTCCTCCGTGCCGTGGTCCCGCTGCTCGCGCCAGACGACCTTGCCGGACGTGGTGTCGATCGCGGCGATCACGTTGTCCGGCGTTCTGAAGTCCTTGTCCAGGATGCCGCCGGTGACGTAGACGTGGCGGTCGTCCGCCGCGATCGGACGGGGCTGCGAGTACTGCGTGCCCAGACGGCTGCGCCAGGTCTCCTTGCCGGTGGCGGGATCCAGGCCGACGACGTTCCCGTCGTACTCGGCGCTGGCGAGGTACAGGGTTCCGGAACCGAGGAGCAGGTTGGCCCCGGGGGTGGTGACGCCCTTGCGGGACCACACCTCCCGGCCGGAGGCGATGTCCCGCCCCACCAGCGGGTCGCCGGACACGATCACCACGTCGCCCACCACGGCGATTGCATCATTTCCGGCCAGGCCGTCGTTGGCCGCAGGCGACTGCCACAACGCTCGGGGTGCGGTGCCGGGCGGCGGGGTGCTGAAGGAGTCCCCCGTCCCGCCACCGTTCGTCCCGCCGTCTCCCGGCTTCCGTGTGGCACCACCGTCGGCTGGGTCGTCCTCCGGCGCACACCCCCACACACCGGCCCCGAGCAGTGCGACCCCCAGGCCCTTTCCTGCCAGTCTCATCACCCGGCGACGTGACACGTCGTCTCGGCCCATACCCTTCTCCCCCTCTTCACGCGATGTCCGTGCGCGATGCGCCGTATGCCCGGTCCACCGGACGCGCCCCCGACGTGGGTGCCCGGAGCCGGATCAGAGTTAACCAGCGAATTTCAGCCAACTGCGGGGTGGGACGTGAACGGGACGGCTCTGTGACGGGCTCGACACAACGAAACGGACGGGGAACATCGGCGCAGGCCCCCGAGGACGCCCCGCCCCGCGAGCCCGAGCAGCCGGCCATGCCTGCCCTTCGCATGTACTTCGCGTGCCTGCGCCCGGTGGCACTCCCACGCTGTCGGTGCCGCGTAGGCGATGTGTCGGTGGCCGCAGGAATGCTGGGCGGACGGGGCCGCTCTCCTGAACAGCCCCGTCCACCGCCCCTGTTCCGCGATCCCCTGCGAGGGAGTTCATCCATGTCGCCCTTCCGCCCCCACCCGCTCTGGGACGTTCATCGGCTGCCGCGTGCGGACGGCCGCGTCTTCCTGGTCACGGGAGGCAACGCGGGCATCGGGTACTTCGTCGCGGAGCAGTTGTCCACGACTGGTGCCACGGTCGTGCTCGGCAGCCGGAGCCCGGAGAGGGCCGAGGCCGCCATGTCCGCGATACGCGTGCGCGTCCCCGGCGCACGCGTGCACACGATGCGCCTGGACCTCGCCGATCTGTCCTCGCTGCGAGCCTCGGTGGACGCGCTGGAGGTGTCGCACATCGACGCGGTGGTCCACAACGCCGGGGTGGCCCTCGACGACCCGCCGCGCCGGGAGACGGTGGACGGCAACGAGATCATGTTCGGCACGAACCATCTCGGGCACTTCGCCCTGACCCACTGGCTGATGCCGCTGCTGTCGGCCGCGCCGACCGCCCGCGTCGTGACCATGGGCAGTTTCGCGGCGAAATCCGAACGGTTGGACCTGGACGACCTTCAGTCCCGGCGCGACTACCGGCCCAAGCGCACCTACGGCCGGTCAAAGCTGGCGCAGATGCACTTCGGGCTCGAACTCGACCGCCGCCTGCGGGCCGTCGGCAGCACGGTGACGAGCGTGGTGGTCCATCCCGGCGGGGCCCTGGATGCTCTCACCCCCTCACGCCCGCCGGCGATCCGTGCACGGCCCCTCGGCGCCCGGCTGCGCGGGGCGCCCGCCGCCGTTCTGCTCCAGGGCAAGCACGCCGGGGCGTGGCCCGCGGTGCGCGCGGTGCTCGACCCGGCCGTGCTCGGCGGACAGCTGTGGACGCCGCGGGTCCTCGGCCTGCGCGGCAGGCCCCGGCTCGAAACGGTGTGGCGTCATCTCACCGACGCTTCCGTGGCGGCACGGCTGTGGGATGCCTGCCGCGACCTGACCGGCATCGACGCGGTCGTTGCGGGCGGGACGGCCGGGCAGGGAACGGCCGTCCCGGGGGCGGCCGAAGCCACCCGTGGCGGTGCACGCGGTGGACACGCCGAAGCCCCCACCACCTGACGGCCCCACCGCCTTACCTCCCCACCACCTGACGGCTCTTCCGCCAGGCGACTGTTCCCCGTCGGTTCCGCTTCCGCTTCCGCTTCTGCTTCTGCTTCTGCTTCCGGTGTCGGTGCTCTGTCGCGCCGGTGCACCGTCCGGGCGTCGGGTCAGCGTCCCCGATCGCGTCGCCGGGCACCGGCGCGGCCGTAGCACCCTGCCAGCGCGTGGAAGGCTTCCTTGGGCTCCCAGTGCCAGTCGGACCGGGGATCGTCGAACCGGTCCTTGACGGGTTTGACGATCGCGTAGCTTGCCATGTCCAGGTCGTAGCGCGGTTCGGCGGAGTGCGGGGCGTCGGCGGTGACGAACTCGAAGGCCATCGCCGCGTACAGCCCCAACGACTCGAAGACTCCGAGCAGTTCGGTGAGATAGGCGGCCTGGGTGCGCTCGCTCCGTACCAGGTCGCCCTTGATCTGCGGCGGTTGCACGCTGTAGTCGACGGTGTCCCACCCCATCCCGCCCCGTTCCGGCGCCCCCACGTAGGCGCACGTGCCGAACTCCGTGATGGCCAGCGGCTTTCCCCAACGGAGGTACGTGCGCAGCTCGCGCAGGTAGTCCGCGCGGTTCGGGAAGTACGAGTAGTAGTCGATGCCCACGATGTCGAACAGGTTCCAGTCGACCTCGTCCTCCTGCGCGGCCGCGTACGACAGGTTGCCACCGAAGACCGAACGCCCGACCGCCGCGGCCCGCTCGGTGAACGCGTGCAGGCGGCGCATCATCCGCTCGGGGTCGTAGTTGCCGGTCGTGAGGTTGTGGATGCGTTCCTGTGCGTTGTCGCCGGGAACGATGCCCGGCACGAACAGCCAGAATTCGCAGCCCACACTCAGGTCCGCCCGTGCGCCCTGGCGGCGCAGCCGTTCCAGGTGCCGACCGGTCTCCGCGAGGTGGTCGAGGATCTCGTGGGCGGGGCGGTCGCCCAACGTCGGCTGGAGCCAGACGTGCAGGCCCTGTTCGGCCGCCTCGGTCGCGGTGGCGTCGAGCCGTTCGACGCCGTCGCCCGTCACCTCGATGGAGGTGACGTGCAGGTCCCGGGCGATGGCACGGACGTCCGCGCGCATGCGGGGAATGCTCCAGGCGGTGGCAGGGGTCTCTCCCTCGCCGACCGTGTAACACACCCCACGGTGCTTCAGCCCGGTGCCGCGGACGGTGCCGCCGCCGTGTCCCCCGGCATCGCCGCCGCCCATCGGCTCCGGGCTCCGGCCGCCCGGCGTCACCGCCGATGCGGAGGTTCCGGTCAGGAGAGCTCCGGCCGCCGCGGCCCCGACCGCTCCGGCTCCTGCCAGGAACCTGCTCCGGCTGATCCCTCGGTTGTGTTCACTGCGCTGCATGACGACTCCCTGCGGCTGGGCGCTTCCTGTATTGGCCGCCAGCCTGTCCGGCGGGGCCGTCCGGCCGAATCGGCCGAAGGTCTGCGAACCACCGGCGAAAGGATGAACGGAGCGTCGCCGAAGGCTACTTGGGTTCCTCCCTTCGTCGGCCGCGCTCGGGCCGGCAGTCTCGGCAACGGACCCACCGCATGCCCCATCACTGTTCGACAAGTGCCGAACGCCGTGCGGCACTCAATCCTGTTCCCGGGACCGCGGCGGTTCCGCGAACGGTCACCGGCCTCCGACCGCCCGGGTCGTCGCCGCGGGCCGAAACCCCCGAGACTTCGCCGGAACACTGCGTTAAACTTTCGGCGACGTTGATCGCGAATCGAGGAGACCGGACATGGCAGGGGACGACGACATCTCGGGGTGAGATCCCACCCCGACAGGCCACCGGCCGATGCCCAGAGGCATCGCGCAGCCGTTGTGGCCCGTCTTGTCGTTCCTTTCTTCCCCTTCGTCCGTGTCCCGGGCACCAGTCTCTGTGTGCCCGTATCTCCTTCGAGGTCTTCCCATGTCAGACGCCTCCGTCATCTGCTCGAACGTTTCCTTCTCCTGGCCCGACGACACCCCGGTGTTCCAGAACCTGTCCTTCTCCCTGGGCGGCGGCCGGACCGGCCTGGTCGCGCCCAACGGCTCCGGCAAGAGCACCCTGCTCCGGCTCATCGCCGGTGAGCTGCGCCCCGGCACCGGGTCGGTGTCCGTGGCCGGTTCGCTCGGTCATCTCCCGCAGAACCTGCCCCTGTCCGGTGACCTCACGGTGGCCGAGATCCTGGGAGTCGCCGAGGCCATCCGGGCCCTGGACGCCGTGGAGTCCGGGGACGTGGACGAGAAACACTTCACGACCATCGGTGACGACTGGGACGTCGAGGAACGCACCCGGGCCCAGCTGGACCGGCTCGGCCTCACCGACCTCACCCTCGACCGGAGCCTGAGCACGCTCAGCGGCGGCCAGATCGTCTCGCTCGGGCTGGCGGCCCAGCTGCTGAAGCGCCCCGACGTCCTGCTGCTCGACGAGCCGACCAACAATCTCGACCTCGATGCCCGGCACAAGCTCTACGACGTGCTGGAGGACTTCGGTGGCTGTCTCCTGCTGGTCAGCCACGACCGGGCGCTGCTGGACCGCATGGAACGCATCGCCGAGCTTGAGAGCAGTCAACTCCGCTTCTACGGGGGGAACTTCACCGACTACGAAGCTGCCGTGCAGGCCGAGCAGGAGGTCGCCGAGAAGAACGTCCGCAACGCCGAGCAGGAGCTGAAGCGGGAGAAGCGGGAGATGCAGCAGGCCCGCGAACGCGCCGAGCGCCGGGCGAGCAACGCCGCCCGCAACCTCAAGAGCGCCGGCCTGCCGCGCATCTTCGCCGGGAACATGAAGCGGGGCGCCCAGGAGTCCGCGGGCCGGTCGGGCCAGATGCACGCCTCCCGGGTCGGCGAGGCCAAGAGCCGGCTGGACGAGGCGGGCCGCGCGCTGCGCGACGAGCAGCGCCTCACGCTGGACCTGCCGGACACCGACGTACCCGCCGGACGCACCCTCTTCCTCGGCGAGGGGCTGCGGGTGCGCCGCGGCGAGCGACCCCTGTTCGGCTCAGAGGGCGTCGATCTGACGATCCGCGGGCCCGAACGCATCGCGCTGACCGGCCCCAACGGTGTCGGAAAGACCACACTGCTGCGCCTGGTCAACGGCGATCTGCAAGCGGACGAGGGACAGATCAAGCGGGCCGACGGCCGGATCGCGTACCTGTCGCAGCGGCTGGACCTGCTGGACCCCGACCGCAGCGTCGCCGAGAACTTCACCGCATTCGCCCCGCAGCGGCCGGAGGCGGAGCGGATGAACCTGCTCGCCCGCTTCCTCTTCCGCGGGGCCCGGGCCCACCTCCCCGTGCGCGTGTTGTCCGGTGGTGAGCTGCTGCGCGCCACCCTGGCCTGCGTGCTGTGCGCCGAACCGGCCCCGCAGCTGCTGCTCCTGGACGAACCGACGAACAACCTCGACCTGGTCGGCGTCGGCCAGCTGGAGAGCGCGCTGGGTTCCTACCGGGGGGCGTTCATGGTGGTCAGCCACGACGAGCGGTTCCTCGCCCGGATCGGCGTGAACCGCTGGCTGCGGCTGTCCGGCGGCGAGCTGAGGGAGACGGGGGCGCCCGAGGTGTGAACCGCCGACGTGTCGGCCGGGCCCGCGTCCGAGGTGTACACCCGGCGGGCCGCACACCAACCACGTCAGGTGGATCACACCCATGTCCCGTCCCGCCCTGCTCGCCCACGACCTCATCCGCACCCTCGGCACCCGGCGCGTGCTGGACGGGGTGTCGCTCACCGCGTCCCCCGGCCACCGCATCGGGCTGATCGGGGAGAACGGCGCCGGTAAGTCGACGCTGCTGCGTCTGCTCGCCGGAGTCGACGAACCCGATGCCGGGAGCATCACCCGACCGGCCGACCTGGGCTTCCTGCACCAGGAGATGCCGTTCGACGCCGTGTCGACGGTCGCCGACGTGCTGGACGACGCCCTGCGCGAGGCCCGCGCCGACCTCGCCGAGCTGGAACGTCTCACCGAGGGGCTCGCCCGCGACCCCCAGGACTCCCCCGCGTACGGCGAACTGCTGGACGCGTACGGCCGACGGCTCGAACAGGCCCAGCAGCGGGAGTCCTGGGACGCCGACCGGCGGGCTGCGATCACGCTCGACGGGCTCGGCCTCGCCGCGGTCGGGCACGACCGGACCCTCGGCTCCCTCTCGGGCGGGCAGCGCAGCCGCCTGGCACTGGCCGCCCTGCTGGTTCGCCGCCCCTCTGCGCTCCTCCTGGACGAGCCGACCAACCATCTCGACGACGCCGCCGCCGCGTTCCTGGAGGGGCAGGTGCGCGGCCTGTCCGGGGTGGTCGTGGTGGCCAGTCATGACCGGGCCTTCCTCGACGCCGTCTGCACGGACCTCATCGACCTCGATCCGGCGGTGGACGGCCCCGTGCGGTACGGCGGCGACTACAGCACGTACCAGGTCGAGAAGCGGGCCGAGCGGGAGCGCTGGGAGCGGCGGTACGCCGAGGAGCAGGAGGAAGTGGCGGCGCTGCGCAGGTCGGCGGAGGTGACCGCGCACCGGGTCGCCCCGAACCGCGAGCGCCGGGACAACGAGAAGATGGGCTACGGCCATCGGGGCGGCCGGGTGCAGAGCCAGATCTCGCGGCGGGTGCGCAACGCCACCCGCAGGCTGGACGAACTGGAACGCGGTCGGGTCGGCGAGCCGCCGCAGCCGCTGCGGTTCCGCGTCGCCGCGCTTGCCGGGAACACGGCCGACGGCACCCTCGTCTCCCTGCGCGACGTATACCTGCCGGGCCGGTTGGACGTGGCACGGCTGGACGTGTCGGCGACCGAGCGTCTGCTCGTCACCGGAGGCAACGGGGTCGGGAAGTCGACGCTGCTGTCCGTACTCGCGGGGCGTCTCGCGGCCGCGGGCGACGTGCGACGGCGGCGGGGACTGACCGTGGGGCTGCTGGCCCAGGACACCGTGTTCGAGCGGCCGGACCGCACCGTGCGCGACACCTATGCACTCTCGCTCGGCACCGAACGGGCTGAGGCGGTGCCCCTGGTCTCGTTGGGGCTGGTGCGCGAGGCGGATCTGGACAAACCGGTCGGGCAGCTGTCGGTCGGGCAACGGCGCCGGCTCGCGCTGGCGCTCCTGGTGGCACGTCCCCCGGAGCTGCTGCTGCTCGACGAGCCCACGAACCATCTGTCGCCGGGGCTCTGCGACGAACTGGAGGACGCCCTGGGTGCCGGTCCCGGCGCGATCGTCCTGGCCAGCCACGACCGCTGGCTGCGCAGACGCTGGCAGGGACGCGAACTCCGACTGGGCTCCGGCCGGGGCTCCGATTGAGCCGCTGCCGACACTCGGGGCGAGTCCTGGCCGCCCCTCCGATCGAGTCGTCCCTCAAGCTCTGGTTGAGCTTGAGGGACCATCCCGTTCGGTGAGTCCGCAGCGGCAGACGACGGTGCGGAACAATGCCCGTGGAGGCGAGAGGATGCCCGGTGATGCCGCTGCCGCCCGCGGCGCCTGCCGCCACCGTCCGGCAGCCGCACGGGAACGGACGGGAACGGACGGGAGCGGACGGGAACGGACGGGAGCGGACGGGAACGGACGGGAGCGGGCTGCGGCCCGGCCGAGCCGCCCGGACCGGCCACGGCTCGCAGGCTCGGCGGACGATGCGCCATGCAGCGATATCAGTCCCCGGCCAAGGTGGTGACGTGAACCTGACTCACGTCTTCATGTGCGGAGATCCGGCCCTGGACTTCGCGCCGACGCTCCGGGAACGGCGCTCCGCGCGGTTCGAGATGTTCGCGTCACCGGACCGGCTGGGCGCGTGGTACGTGGAGTCCGGGATCGTCGACCGCGCGACGGCCGTACGGGAGGCCGTCCACCGGCTGGTGACGGACCGTCGCCGTGGCGACACCTTCGATGCCGAGGCGTTGGAGGTCCTGCACGGTGCGGCACGCAGGCCGTCCGCGCCCCCGCAGCTCACCGTGTCGGGCCGCTGGACCGAGGCCACCCAGGAAGAAGCCCTGTCGGCCGTGGCGCGTCAGGCGGTCGAGTTCCTGAGCGGGCCGGACGTGCCGCTGCTCAAGGAGTGCGGCAATCCCGAGTGCACCCGTGTCCACATCGGCCGTTCGCGGAGCGTGCGGCGGCAGTGGTGCGGCATGGAGTCGTGCGGGAACAGGATCAAGGCGGCCGCCTATCGCGCACGCAAGAAGAACGCGCAGGCCACCACCACAGCCTGACGCCCCGCGCCGGAGGCCCCGGGATGCGGGCGGGGCGCCCCGGCGGCGGCAGGTCTCAGCGGGTCAGCAGGTCCCGCAGCGCCTTCGCGACATCGGCCGGCGCCTCCTCGGCCATGAAGTGACCGCACGAGACGGTGGAGTGCTCCAGGTCCGCGGCCCAGGCACCCCACAGGGCGGTGGCGTCGTACCCGAGGGCGGCGCCCCAGTCCTGCTGGAGGACCGAGACCGGCATCGTGAGCTGCTTCCCGGCCGCCCGGTCGGCCCTGTCGTGTTCGACGTCGATCCCCGCCGATGCCCGGTAGTCCGCGACGATGGACGGTACGGCACCGCGGCAGGCGTCCAGGTAGACGGCACGGATGTCGGCCGGGACGGCGTCGGGGTCCTCGGCCCACAGGTCGAGGAAGTGGGAGAAGAACGCGTCGGCGCCGGCCTCGATCATCCGCTCGGGCAAGCCGGGCGGCTGGGCCATCAGATAGAGATGGAAACCGACGGCGGCCGACGTGCCGTGCAGCGCCTCCCACATGTCCAGGGTCGGCAGCACGTCCAGGCAGGCCACGTGGGTGATGGTCCCGGGGTGGTCGAGCCCGGCCCGGAACGCCACCAGGGCACCCCGGTCATGCCCCGCCAGCGCGAAGCGCTCATGCCCCAGGGCGCGCGCGAGTGCGACGACGTCGTTGGCCATGGTCCGCTTGGAGTAGGTGTCCGGGCCCTGTTCGCACGGTTTGTCACTGTCGCCGTAGCCGCGCAGGTCGGGGCAGATGACCGTGTGATCGGCCGCGAGGTCCGCCGCGACGTGTCGCCACATGAGGTGGGTCTGCGGGAAGCCGTGCAGGAGGACGACCGGCGGCCCGCTCCCGCCGACGGCGACGTGGAGCTCGACCTCCTCGTCCACCCGGATCCGCCGGTGGTCGAATCCCGGGATGGTGTGTGCCATGGCGTTTCTCCTTCTGTTCTGGCTGTTCCGGTGCGCATGCCTGTTCCGGTGCCTGTTCCGGTTCCGGACTCGGTTCCGGTTCAGGACTCTGTTCCGGTTCCGGTTCTGCTACGGGCTCCGATGCCGGTGCCTGTTGCGGTGCGCGTCCCGCACCGGTGCGCATGCCGCGTCCGCGGTCGGTGCGCTCGTTCTTCTCCGGACGGTGCGTTCAGCCTGCGGGGCTCCGATCAGCAACGGATGAACGCCGGTGCGACGGGCCGCTTGTAGGTTGGGGGCGGGGTCGACGGGCTGAAGGGGCGGACGGCGAGGGTGCGGGTGGAGTTCGGGGTGCTGGGGGCGGTGGCCGCCTGGGACGAGACGGGGACCCCACTGCTTCTCAAAGGGCCCAGGCATCGCGCGGTCCTGGCCCGCCTCGTCGTGGCCCATCGGCGGGTCGTGCCGGTGGCCCGGCTGGTGGAGGACCTGTGGGACGAGCCGCCGGCCGATGCCGTGGGCGCCGTGCGCACCTTCGTCGGCGGGCTGCGGCGGGCCGTCGAGCCGGACCGGCCGCCCAGGACCCCGCCGCGCCTGCTGGTCACGGAGGGATCCGGGTACGCCCTGCGGGTCGCGAGGGACGAGGTCGACGCGTGGCGGTTCGCGCAGGTGGTGAACGGCCTGGGCGACGACGGTCCGGCCCGGGTCGCGGAACGTCTAGCCGAAGCGCTGGACTGGTGGCGCGGCCCCGCCTTCGCGGACTTCGGCGACGAACGCTGGCTGCGCGCGGAACGCGCCCGGCTGACCGAACTGCGCCTGCACGCCGTCGAGCGCCTCGCCCGGGCCCGTATCGGCCTGGGCGAGGCTGCGGCCGCCGTGCCCGATCTGGACGCGCATGTGGCGGAGCACCCGTGGCGGGAGGACGCCTGGCGACTGCTCGCGCTGGCGCTGTACCGCTCCGCCCGGCAGGCCGACGCGCTGTCCGTCCTGCGCCGGGCGCGCGGCATGCTGCGCGAGCACCTGGGGGTGGACCCCGGCCCCCGCCTGCGGCGGCTGGAGGAGGACGTGCTGCGGCACGCCGATCACCTGGATCCCGACACCGGGTCGGCGGTGGAGCAGGTGTGGGCGCGGGCGTCTGCCGCGTACGAGAGCTCCTTGGCCTCCCGGGCGCGGACCCGGCTGGAGTCCACGGCCGGTCTGATGCGGGACCTCGCGGTCACCGGCGGGGGCGGGCTGGAGTCGGCGCGGCAGCACCGGGTCGCGGCCGCGGCCGCCGCCGAGCAGCTCGGCGACCCCGAACTGACGGCGCGCGTCATCGGCGTGTACGACGTACCGGCGATCTGGACCCGTGCCGACGATCCCGAACAGGTACGGCGGCTGGTCGGCACGGCCGAGCGAACCCTTGGGCTGCTGCCGTCCGGGGGCGCGGAATCGGCGCGCTGTCGGCTGCTGGCGACGATCGCGGTGGAGTCACGGGGCATGCTGCCCGCGGACGTACCGTCGTCCGGCGCCATGGACCGCCCGCTTCGGGCGGCCCGGGAGGCGGAGGAGATCGCCCGACGGCTCGGCGACGCCTCGCTGCTCGCCTTCGCCCTCAACGGCACCTTCATGCAGACGTTCCGGCGGGCCGGGCTGGCGCCCCGGCGGGACGCGGTCGGGGCGGAGCTGGTGTCCCTGTCGGCACGCCACCAACTGGTCCGGTACGAGGTGCTCGGCCACCTGATCCGTGTGCAGGCGCGGTCCGCGGTGGCGGACCTGGCCGGCGCCGACCGGCACGCGGCGGCGGCCGACGAACTCGCCGCGCGGCACGACCTGCCGCTGGTGTCGGTCTTCACCACCTGGTACCGGGCGCTGCGGACCGCCATGACGCAACCGCTGGCCGCGGCCCTTGCCGCGTACGAGGAGGCCGCGAGGTGTCTGGACGGGTCGGGCATGCCCGGACTGCGGAACGGCCTGCCGCCGTTGGCGCGACTGAGCGTGCGTCTTCGGCACGGGGAGCCGGTTGCCGTGGACCGCGATGCCGACTGGGGGCCGTACGAGCCGTGGGTGCGTCCGGTGCTCCTGGTGGACGAGTGTCGGCACGAGGAGGCGGGTGCGGCGTTGCGAGCCGTCCCCGCACCGCCGCGCGATCTGATGTCCGAGGCCATGTGGTGCCTCGTCGCACGGGCCGCCGTCGCCGTGGGCGAGCGAACGGCGATGGCGCGGGCGCGTACGGAACTGTTGCCCGCCGCATCCGAGCAGGGCGGGGCGGGGAGCGGTCTGATCACGTTGGGGCCGGTGGCGGATCACCTCGGCATGCTGGCCGCGGCGCTGGACTGATCGCCGCGGCCCGGCACGGACCGGCCCCGACAGTCACGTCCCTTGCCCGTCACATGAGTTGGGCGGGGACCCGGGACGGTCGGGGACCTGGGTCGGTCGGGGACTTGGGTCGGTCGGGGACCTGGGTCGGTCGGGGACTTGGCGTCCGGATCACCGGGTGATCGAATATGGGATGACCTCATTCTGGACCGGCGAACGCGTACGCCTGCGCAGTGTCGAGCCCGACGACTGGGCCGTTTTCATGCGCCTGGCGGCGGACGAGGAGGGGCTGGGTGACCTGCTGCACCCACCGCGCTCCGCCGAGGGCCACCGGGCCTGGGCGCAGGAGCGGGCCACTGCCGGAACGGACGGCGACTGTTTCACCTTGGTGATAGAAACCGTCGACACGGGGCAGGCGGTCGGCGCCGTCGGCTCGCACCTGGCCGACCCACGTGCGGGCTGGTTCGAGTACGGCATCACGATCGGCGCCGAACACCGGCGCAGGGGCTACGCGGCGGAAGCCGTGGTGATGCTGTTGCGCTACATGTTCGCCGAACGGCGCTTCCACAAGTGCCAGGCACGGGTCTTCGCCCACAACGAAGGATCGTTGACGCTCCAGCGTCGGCTCGGGTTCGTCGAGGAGGGGCGCCTCCGCGACCAGGTGTTCCTCGCCGGCCGCCACCGTGATCTCGTGATGATGGGCATGCTCGCCGACGAGTTCGCCCGGTTGCACCCGACACCCGGACAGTGAGTCCGGCGGGTCCGGTGGGTTTCGCCGTCCGGTGGGTTTCGCTTGTCCGGGACCGGCCCGGCGCGGTGCTCGACCCGGCATTTCCTGTACATCCGGACGATCCTCGGCCGGCCGGACTGCCGTCCTCTGCCAACGCGTAGCCGCCGAGACCGGGCAGTTCGTGGCCACCGAAGAGGGCATGACAGGACACGATCGTTTCGCCCTCGTCCGCCTCCGGGAATCCGTGATCCTCGTCGTGGACCACCGTCGACAGCACGGCCATCGGTTTCCGGGAGCAGCATCGAAATGCCCTACATCGATGCCCAGTTCCAGCGGCGGGTGGTGGCCGACCGGCCTCTGGTCGTGCCGGACGGAGCGAAGAACTTCGCCTTCCTCGGGCAGTTCGTCGAGATCCCGGAGGGCGTGGTCTTCACCGTCGAGTACTCGGTGCGGTCGGCCATGACGGCCGTGGACCACCACTTCGGCGTGGACAAGGGGATCCCGCCGATGTACCGCGGCCTCGCAGACCCCAGGGTCGCCCGGTCGGCCCTCCGCACAGCCTTCTCCTGACCCCGCGCGCCGCCAGGGCCCTCCGCGGACCGGGACGACGGGCCGACCACCCGACGGCACGCGTTGAAGACGTTGAAGACGCCTCCAGGACTCGGCACGGACCGGGCAATCGGCTCCCGATCACGGCTCTAGAGCCGGAATGCTTCCATCAGCACAATGCCTACCGCTCCGTTGAGGGCGTCATGCCACAGAGCCATGCGCTCGTCGTCGTCGGCCACGTTGATCACCAAGTCGGCCAGTTCATGGGTTCCCGGCTGGGCGGCGGGCTGACCACCGGGGGCCTCGACGGGCTCCAGCACGAGTCTCCGCAGTAGGCGGCGGGTCCTTGGATCCAGTTCCTTCAGGAAGACCGGCGGAAACAGCTCGTCGGCACACATCGCGGGTGACATGCCTTGCGAGGCACGGACCTGGGCGTGGGAACAGAGCCAGACAGCCGCCATGAGAACGACAAGGGTTCCGTCGCCGTCTGCGACGCGGCGCTCCAGTCCGGACTTGCAGGGCTCACAGCCCTCGTAGGCAGCGGCCAGTGCCCCGGAGATGTCGTCCTCGTCGTCAGTGATCAGACCTCGGGCGCCGTCGGGGAGTGTGTGGCGTCCATTCTCGGGACAGAGGGGTACAGAGGTTCTGGACGTCGTCGGACGGCCATCGCCGCCCCGGGGCGTTGGAGCATCGGCCGGTGCCGGAGCGCCATCCGGTGCTGGAGCGTCGTCCTGTGTCGGAGCGTCAGCCGGTGCCGGGGCGGCACCCTCGACCTCGTACCGAAGGGGATTGAATGGCGTGAGAACCGTGATGACCACGGCCTCCCCCGCGTTCCGAAACATCTGGGTGATGCTGCGCCGTTGCTGATCCGCCTGTTCCCATGTGTCGTATCCCCACTCGTTCTCCCGGCCGTCCGGCACACGGCAGCGGACGACGTACGGGTGGGACGTTCCGTCCGGCCTGTTGCTGCTACCCGACACGCAGTCATCTCCTTTGACGCTGTCTCTTGGCCGACACCACCCGCACGACGATAGAACATGGGACGTTGGCCAACAGCGACAGAACCGACCTGCATCCAGCAGAAGACCGGCCGTTCGGTACGGCAACTGCGTTTGGTGCGGCGTTGTGGAAGGTCGTTCGTTGGGCGGTCGGTGTCGGTGCAGATGTTGATACGGCTCGGTGGGCGGTTGGTCCGGCCGGGCTGCATGAGCGGTACGTGCACCGGTTCGTCGCGCGCGTCGCCGAGGCGGACAGCGCCCGTCGCCGAACGCGTCCCTCCCCTACAACTCAGGGACCACCCACGGCTGTTGTGTCATTCCCAGGGTGGATGGAGGTGCGGCCCGATGAGGGATCCGCATGCGCGGCAGGTTCCTGAAAGATCTCTCCTGTTCGAACACGCAACCGGAAGGATCGATATCGTGCGCAGACGACGTCTCGCGCCCCTGTTGGCCGTGAGTGTCACGGCCACGCTGGCCCCCGTGCTCGCCACCTCGACGGCCACCGCCGCTCCGGTCGCCACCCCGTCGGCCGCCTCCTCGTCCGTCGCCACGGGCGGGCTGGACCCGTATGTGAAGCAGAAGCCGCGGTGGAAACGGTGCGGAGCCGACTCCCCGGCGGAGTTCGAGTGCGCCACGATCAAGGTTCCGCTGGACTACCGGGATCCCGGGGGCAAACGGATCGACCTGGCCATATCCCGGATCCGGAGCACCGCGCCCGACAAGCGGCGAGGAGTCCTGTTCTCCAACCCCGGCGGCCCTGGGGGACAGGGGCTCTACATGCCGCTGGCGATGCAGGAGCAGCTCCCCGAGGCCGCACGGCAGCAGTACGACCTCATCGGCTTCGATCCGCGCGGTGTGGGGCTGAGCAGCCCGGTTTCCTGCGGTATGGAGCCGGAGGAGGAGGACTGGCTGCGGCCGTACAAGGAGGAGACGTTCGACAAGGATGTCGCCTGGGCACGCGCCGTCGCCAACAAGTGCAGGGAGAAGGCGGGCGACACGCTTGCGCACATCACCACGCGCAACACCGTGCGCGACATGGACCTGCTCCGGGCGGTCCTCGGTGAGAAGAAGATCTCGTACGTGGGCTTCTCGTACGGCACCTACCTGGGCGCCGTCTACACCCAGCTCTTCCCGGGCCGGGCCGACCGGTTCGTGCTGGACAGCGCGGTCGATCCGGCGCGCGCCTGGCGCGGGATGATCCAGTGGTGGGCGGAGGGCGCCGAGCCCGCGTTCGACCGGTGGACCGCGTGGGCCGCCGAGCGTTCGGAAAAGTACGGTCTCGGCGACACCCCGAAGCAGGTGGACCGGACGTTCTGGGACCTGGTCGCGCAGGCCGACGAGAAGCCCATCGAGCTGGACGGGCAGTCGGTCACCGGTGATGACATCCGCAGCGGTATGCGCGCAGCGGTCTTCAGCCCGGAGGAGGCCACCGAGGCGTTCGTGGAGCTGAGGAAGGCCGCGGACGGCAAGCCCTCCTCCGCGAAGAAGCTCGCGGCGTTCACCGGATCCGAGAGGACCGGGACGACAGCCACCGCCGCCGGGACCGGTGCCCGTGCCGCCGAGATCCCGTCGGACAACATGACGGCGAGCTTCTGGGCCGTGGTGTGCGGCGACAACTCGGCCGCGTGGTCCCGCGATCCCGAGAGCTACCGGCGGGACGCCATCAAGGACAAGGGCCGTTACCCGCTCTACGGTGACTTCGCGTCCGGCATCAAGCCGTGC
This sequence comes from Streptomyces sp. NPDC056061, assembly GCF_042266885.1. NCBI lineage: Bacteria > Bacillati > Actinomycetota > Actinomycetes > Kitasatosporales > Streptomycetaceae > Streptomyces > Streptomyces sp. NPDC056061. The sequence goes on from NZ_JBHJWQ010000057.1 coordinate 21,966, forward strand.
GCGTTCTGGGACAAGTCCGTGGAACCGGCGACCGGGGTGCACAACAAGGTCGGTGCCCTTGTCGTCCAGAACGAGTGGGACTCGCAGACTCCGCTGCCCAGCGGTCAGGCCCTGCACGCCACCCTGAAGGGCTCGAAAATGGTCACCGTCCTGGGCGGCGAGGGCCACGGTGTCTACCCGAACGGCAACGCGTGCACGGACGGCACGGTCAACGACTACCTGCTCACCGGCAGGCTCCCGGCGAAGGACGTGACCTGCAAGGTGACGGCCGACTCGAACGCGGAGGCGCAAAAGGACCGGAAGCGGGACGTGCTCCCCGGGTCTCCGCTCCCGGAGCGGGCCCCGGACCGTTTCTGAGCCCGTTCGCATGACCCGTCGCTCCATGCCCGCCGTCTCTGCCGACGGGCATGGGGCATGGGGCATGGGCCACACGATCGGTCCCGTGATCGTGTCGTAGCAGTACTCCGGTATCCGTACGGAGGCCGTCGCGCTGCCGAGGTTGTGGAGCGCCGGTGCCCGGTGGCCCTTCCCGTCACCGTCCGGCGCGGTGGTAGACGACGTCTGCGAGGTCGTCCCGGCCGTAGGCGGACGCGTTGCTCAGGTGCCCGTCGAACGGGCCGACCTTCGTCACCGTGCGGCCGCCGCGGAAGACGATCTGGAGGCCGTGCTCCCGCTCCCAGGCACAGGACGACTCGCTCGACAGGCACACCTGCCGGTCGCCGGACCAGTCCCGCTCGACCGTCACCTCCCAGCCGAACTCGACGTGGTCCCATACGTCGTCGGGACCGTCGATCGTCACGACGGGATCGATGCCGAGCTCCACCAGTCTTGACCGGACGTCCTGGTAGTAGGCGAAGACGAATGGCGCCGCCGCGCGCAACGCCGAGGCCCCGAGGGCGAGAAACGCGTCGATCGCGGTGTGGAAGTCCTCCTGCGCGTCATCCTCGTCGTAGCCGACTACGAGGAACTGGCACTCGGCATCGTCCAGTACCCGCACGGTGATCGGGTCGCTCGTGTAGGAATCGCCATCGTCCTCGACGGTCCCGAGACCGGGTATCTCCATGGCGGTCAGCTTAGAAGTCATCTCATTTGGTTGGGTAGGCTTCGGTCGTGGTCTCGATTGTTGAGCGGCTGGTGCCGGACGAGTTGTGGGAGTTGTTCCAGCGAGTG
>NZ_JBHJWQ010000058.1:0-21749 GCF_042266885.1 Streptomyces sp. NPDC056061
CGCCGACCAGGCAGCGACCGAACCAGTGAACCTGAAACCACGTCAACCCGCCATGACCAGCTAGTCATCCACTCCCACACAGCGGGGGAACCTCAAGGTTGCCGGAGTGCTGGGTCCAGGGACGGGCGAACAGCACTGCGGGCGCCATTCCCACGCAGGGGCTCGAAGCCCGGGATGAACTGGGCGTCTCCCGCTCTGTCCGCCCGTGCCCGTGTTTCCTGCCATTGGCCGGTGGCAGGGCAGGGATCCGGAGCATGCACACATCCGGATCCCTCCTCCGCCACCGGACACGGGGGTACGGACTACGCCGTCCGGTGCGCCGAGTTGGTGTCGCGGAAGGCGAGGGCTTCGTCATAGAGGAGACGGGTGGCCAGGCAGTGGTGAAGTGCACGGAGCAGTCGTGCCGCGAGGTTCCGCAGGGCTGCGTTGTGGGTCTCACCGCGTTTGTCGCGGCGTTGCCGGTAGTACGCTGCGGCTCCGGGCGACTTGGTCAATGAGCAGAAGGCAGCTTGCCAGATCGCGTTGTGCAGCATTTCGTTCGCGAATCGTCTGTGGGAGGCGCGATGGGAGAGGCCGCTGGCCCAGACGACGGGTACGACGCCCGCGTACGCACACAGGTTGCGGGCCGTGGGAAACCGTTCGCGCGTATCCCCGATCTCTCCCAGAATGCGGCTCCCAAGCAGCGGTCCGATGCCCGGGAAGGAGGTCAGCAGGGCGGCGTCCGGGTGGAGGATGAAGGCCTCCGCTGTCTGCTCCGCAAGCTGGTCGGCGGCGTCGCAGGCGTGGTTCAGCGTGTTCAGGACGCCGATCGTCTCGACTCCCCTGGCTGTTTCGACCGCGGGGTGCGTGCGCAGGGCCGGGCGCCTGAAGTGCAGGCTGAGGCGTTCGGCTTCGTCGTCGACTGTCCTCCACCGGCCGGCCTCTCGCAGGATGCGGGCGAATTCTCCGCGTGACATTGCGGCGGCCTGGGTCGGTGTGGGGGCGGCGGCGAGGACAGCGCGGGCCTGTGCATGACGCAGAGTGAGGCGCGGCCAGGCTGTGACAGCGGCCGGGTAGTAGGTGACGAGCACCGCGCGCAGTTGATGGAGGGCGCGGTAGCGGCGTTTGACGGCTGCGGCCTGTGCTCGCGCCAGGATGCGGATGGCTTGGGCTTGGGGCGAACTCCGGGGGACGGGGCGGAACCGGTCGCCTCCGGTGCGGAGCATCTCCGCCAGGAGGAAGGCGTCAGCCCGGTCCGACTTCGTCAGTCCCAGCGTGGTGGCTTTCCGGGCGCGGGCCGCGAGCATCGGATCGATGCCTATGACCGTCAAACCTGCGTCCTCCATGGCCTGGAAGACGAGCCCATCGGGGTCCTCCGTGCCGATGGGTATGGTGCGCCATCTTGTCCGGTTGCAGGAGCGGAGCAGTTCCTGGACATCACCAACCGGGTCGTTGGTGTCCTTGTAGGTGATGCGGCGGTGGGCGAGCCGATGTCCGTTCCGGGCGACGACCGCACAGTCGAGCCAGCGGTCTGACCAGTCAACGGCTGCATACATGGTTGCCGATACCACGGCACCCTCCCTGGCGGGCGACCTCCGCCTGCTTCTCGTCTCGGGCGCATCTTTTGTCACCCGTTCGAGTGGACCATACATGGTCCATCGGTGGGTTGCGTGACTGCCCGGAAGCCTGCGGCGGAAGCATGACCGGCAAGGACCGGTTTCGCAGGACGACGAAAGGGGTGGGTGTGCCACGCAGCCCCCGGCACACCGCCCCCGCAGACCACGTAGTTCACGGCCTCTGGCCAGACGTCACCCTCGCGCCCGGCGCACCTCTCACCGCCCACTACGGAGTCGCCCTGGCCCGCAGGCTCGCCGACGTCATGACGGCGCGGTCGTTGAGTGACCGCGCCGTGGCGCGTCTATCGGGCATGTCCCACAACACCATCGGCAGGATCGCCCGCGGTGAGGTACTGCCCGACCTGGGTACCATCGCCCGCCTCGAAGTAGCACTCCAGGCCAGCCTGTGGCCCTCCGGCCTGTGGAACACCTTCCCGCCCGAATCATCACAGGAGCCCCCTCCGCGCTTTTGACATGAGGTCGACCACAGCCGGCGATACCGTAGAAGCGGTTGTCCCTGGAACGGGCGCGGCACTGGGCCGGCACATCCACGATCTGACCCATCACGGCCCGGACTAGTCGCTACTGTCCCCTTTGTGTACGCACCCAGGAGTCAGCACCCCCCACCCGCCCCGTCCCGGACCGACGCCGTCCCTGGCCCTCTTCGACCTGGACAACACCCTGGTCGACCGCACCGTAGGCCTGTGAGGTTCCCCCGAGATGCGGGGAAACCTCACTGCGGCACTGGGCAGAGGAATTCGCCCAGTGCCATGGCCACGGGCGTCCGTGGCCGGCCGAGGCCGGCTCAGGGCGGCGGCAGGGACTCAGGCGGGACCGGGCGCACCGCCGGTGCGCTGCTCCAGTTCCCACAAGGTTCGAAAGAGCCCCGGTTCGCGGGTGAGCTCCGCGTACGTGCCCTCCTGGACCAGGTGGCCCCGGTCGAGAACGACAATCCGGTCGGCCACCGCGACATTGGCGAGTCGGTGCGTGATCAGCAGGATGGCCCGGTCCTTGGCCAGGTCCCGCAGGCCGGTGAACACATGGTGCTCGGCCCGGGCGTCGAGGGCGGCCGTCGGCTCATCCATCACCAGCAGTTGGGCTTTCCGGTGAAAGGCCCTGGTCAGGATGACGCGTTGCCACTGCCCGCCGGACAGCTGATGGCCCCCGAACCACTCGGAGGTCAGGAGGGTGTCGAGGCCGGAACGGAGCTCGGGCAGCATGTCCGCGGCGCCGGACGCCTCGCAGGCCGCCATGAGCGCGGCATCACTGGTGTCACCCTGCCCGAGGGTCACGTTGTCGCGCAGCGTCAGCGGCAGGTAGGTGAACCGCTGCGGCGCCACCGCAACGTGTTTCCACGCCTCCCACGGCTCCAGACAGGCGGTGGTCTTGTGGTCCCAGGCCACTTCCCCGGAGGTCGGCAGCAGCAGCCCGCAGATCAGCCGGGACAGCGTTGTCTTCCCCGAGCCATTCTCCCCGACCAGTGCCACGATCTCCCCGCGCCGTACCGTCAGCGACACCCCGGCCAGGCTGTCCTTGTCCGCACCGTCGTACCGGTAGGTGACGTCGCGGACCTCGAACCGCTCCGGAGCCGCCGACAGCACCTCCGAGCCACGGGAGGTCACCATCGCCTGCCCGTGGGCGTTGTCGATGAAGTTCTGCCAGTCCTGCACGTACCAACCGGTACGCACCAGCCGCGCGCCTCCGTTGATGACGCCCCGCACCGAGCCGGTCGCCGTCTGCAGAGCGAAGACCGCGCCGCCGCCCGCCGCCAGGTCCATCCGGCCGGAGACCAGCAGCCACAGCAGAGTCACCCAGACCGCCGCCGAGGCAACTCCGCCGGCCGCCGCCCCGGCCAAGCCCATCCACGCCCCCGTGTTCGCGGCCTCCCGCTCGGAGATGTTGACGGAGGCGGCCAGCCGCCGGTAGTGGCCGAGGAGGAACGGGCCGGCCAGGCAGGCCCGCATCTCCTCGCTGGACTCCATGTAGGACATGTGCCAGCGCAGCTTGTGCAGCATCCGCCGGCGCCCCGACGTCTCCAGGCCCGCGAGGTACACCACGCGGGCCGCGCGCACATAGGCGGCGGCCTGCGGCAGGCACGCCAGGAGAAGCAGAGGCAGGAGAATCGGGTGGATCACGGTGAGGACGGTCGCGCCGGCGGCGAGGGTGGCCGTTGCGGCCAGCACGTCCTGGGCTTCCTCCACGAGGTCGGGGGTGACCTGGGCGCCGCGGTCGGCGATGTCGTACTGGTCGTTGTAGCCCGGCTTGTTGTTCGCTGCGGCCTCGGCGCCGAGCGCCGCTTCGACCATGCTGACTTCCGCGGCCCGGGCGAGCACCGGCCGCAGCCGCCCGGTCAGCCAGGTCACCGTGACACCCAGCAGGGCGCGCAGCCCTGCGGCGGCCGCGATGACGGCCAGTTGCGGCGCCGCCTCCCGCAGCCGTTCGGTGATGTCGCCGGAGGCGATCAGCGCGGTGAGGGTGCCGGTCACGGCGAACAGGCCCAGCGTGGCGAGCACGCCGGTGCCGATCTGGCACGCGAGCAGCCCGGCCGTCGCGGCCCGGTCCACCTGCCACGCCATCCGCAGCGACCGGCGCACCAGCACGGGTAGGCGTCGCGCCATCGTGGTCGTCGTCATCTGCGCGCCGGCCTGGAGCCGGGACTCGTCCCGGTACTGGAACTCCTCCTCCTGCGCCGTGCTTCCGCTGTCCGGTGGAGTTCCCTCCGCTTCGTCCGTGCTCGGCTGTGCGGCTGTGCTGCCCGAGGTCAAGTCGATCCCCCTGTCGGTCGTCACGGCTGGTTCACGAGGCTCAACGACGCAGCCCCCGATATCGAACACACGTCTTTCGGTCGGTCCTGAAGTCCCGGGATGAAGCGTTCGAGGAACCGTGGAAACGGCACCGACCCAGCTCCCGCAACGGCACCGCCACCAGCGACAGTTGGCCGAATCGCCGAGGTTCCCAACTGCCGGACACCAGCGGACGCGTTGGCGCGCATCGGGCCCGGCGGACTTGCAGAGTGCGGGACTTCCAGTACGCCACGGCCCTTGTGGAAGGGCCTGCGCTCACCGCCGACCATGGGCGCTACTCGTGAGAGACCTGACAGCTGACGCAACCACTGCGCCTCCTGCGGCAGGCTGACGCGACGGATCTGCCCGGTGCTCGTCACCGCCGGCGTGCTGTACTCGGCGGAGATCCGCGTCGGGCACCGGATCGCACGGGCGGCCATCACCTCGACCGGGATGAGGTTCCCTCTTCACCTCCACAAGCTCTCGCAGCGGTCGGCAACCGGCACCGCGGTGCGTGCCACGGCACCGGGACAGCACCCTCGGCGAGCGAAGTCCCAATTCCGGGTGAGGGCCTCGGGGGCGTGGAACCGGAGCATCGGAGACCAGGGTGACCGCAAGGTTTTGACGTCCGAAGCCCCGGGAGCTGGAGGCGATGGGGGGACAGGGGCGGCGCTGGGCACGTAGCACTGCCGGCACGCCTTGACCGCTGGGGAGCCGATCACCAGCCTGCCCTGCAACTATCAACCGGGCCAGGTCCACGGGGGCTCATGTCGAGGGTCATTCCGTTCCGCCTTCCTCGACATAGCGAGCAGCCCCAAATCTGGTCATTTCTGGGCCAATTGCTGGTAGGTAGGCCGTCTCTTCGTCGGAATGACCCCCGATATGAGCCGGTGGGCAGCTGGAGTTCTCGTTCAGAGGAATGCGACGGTGAGAGCGGGGCTGACGAGAGCCGCGCTGCGCCCCACGTCTCTTCAGATTCCCGGGACCACTTCCTCAGCGCTCTGTTGCACCACGGCGAGCTGAGCTGGAGCCCTGTCCTTCGCGATGAGAGCGAGCCCCGTCGTGTCCGCTTCACACCTGCCCCGGCGCCGCCTGGTCGCCGGATGGGACGAGCACCCCCTCGGTGCCGGTTGCCGGCCCATCGGGGGACCGGCAACCAACCTGGGCCGCGCCGCAGGCTGGGCCGCCGTGGACGACGCCCGTGCGGTCGACGCCCTCCTGCAAGCCCACGCGGAGGGAGCGACGGTCTTCGACACTGCGGACGCCTTCGGCCTCGGACACTCCCAACGGCTGCTGGGCCGCATGCTGGCCCAGGTGCCTCGCGCAAGCGTCCGGATCACCAGCACCGTCGGGGCCTTCCGGGGCACCGGCGTCAACGCCTACCGCTCCTTGAACCTGCACAGCCAGGTGGAGCAGAGCCTTGAAAACCTCGGCGTTGAATCGCTGGACGTCCTGACGCTGCACCACGTCGACTTCGGCCCCCGCGATGAGTTCCTCCAGGAGGCGCGGGAGACGCTGGAGGCCCTGCGCGACCTCGGCAGGGTCAAGACGCTCGGCATACGGGCGCCGCACCGGCTGGCGGTCTCCGTGCGCCCATGCGACCGCCGCCGGGGCAGCGCGACCCGATTCACCTTCCTCGTGCAGCAGTTCGACCCCAAGGTCATCGTCACCTCCTTCAGCCCCCTCAGCCAATTACCGGCACCCGGGCGCGAGGCCGGCGACTGCGGCGAGGAGGACGCGTTCGACTTCGCCCGCCGCCACGGCGTCGCCACCGTGGTCACCGAGCCGCTGGGGCTGGGCCCGCTCACCGGCGAGCACCGGCCGGGTACGGTCTTCGGCCCCGGAGACGTCCGCTCGCACCTCACAGCGCCGGTCCTGGCTGCCGTCGAGCGAGGACTGCAGCCCCTACGGAAGCGATTCGGCTCCACCGCGCACGACCTGGTCCGGGTCGCCCTCCACTACTGCCTCCGGCGCTGCCCGGACTCGATCGTCCTGGCCGGATTCACCAGCCCCCAGCAGGTGGCGGCGAACTACCAGGGTCTCCGGCCCGAGCTGAGCGAAGCGGACCACGAATTCGTCGACGCCGCCTTCGCGGCCCTGCGCGCCGAGCTGGAGGAGACCGGCCAGCCCCGCTCCAAGGAAACGGCATCTGTGCCGTGCACCCCCGGCGCAGGGCGGCCCGCCCAAGAAGCCGAGGAGCGATGACGAGCCATGCGGACCACCAAGGGGACGACACCGTGAGCCCGGACAACACCACCTGGATGGCCTACGCCATCGGCCTTGCACAACAGCGGCCCCAGCCAGGCCGACGGGTCGGCGCGGCCCTGGTCTCCGAGAGCGGCCGGCTCCTCTGCTCCGCCTTCGACGGCGAGGAGCACGGCACGTCCTGGCTCCGGACGCTGCAGCGCAAGATCCGCGAACTCGGAGCCTCCAGCGCGCACAGCCTCTACCTGACGATCAACACCCTGGCGGCGGACGGGTCGTTCGAGCTGGCCGAACTCCTGGCGGACACGCGGATCGACACGGTGCACATCGGGCTGCCGGACCCCGCGCTGACGAGCTACCTCAGCGGCGATCCCGCCAGCGAGCGAGGCCACGTCGTGCTCCGCTTCCCCGACCAGCTCCAGCGGCAGATCCTGACCCAGAACCAGGCCCTCTATGCGGCGAGCGAGCAGAGCATCGAGTGCAACCCCCACTACTCCGGCCACCGCATCAGCGACGCCGTCACCACCACGCTGACGGCGATGGGCTTCGCGCTGACCAAGGACGACGTCAACACCCACCGGGGGAGGGCAGCGCTCGCCCACTTCATCTGCCAACGGTACGGGGCCGAGTACAAGAAGGCGGACCGTGCCGTCGGCGACGCTCTGGCCGCGGCATTCGACGCGAAGTACAGCACCTACGACTACTCGTACGACGCCCGCACCGCCAACCCGGGCTGGGCCGACGACTTCACGGCGGTCTACCGGGGGGCGTCCAGCAAGCCCTTGTCCGACCTCGGCATCCTCAACGTCGGCGTCGGCGCCGGCCACGAAGCGGAGGTCCTCTTCGCAGACTGCCCGCGGATCACCTTCGCCGACATCGCCGAGAGCGGCCTCGCGCACGTACACGAGCGCATGCCCCGTTCGGGGACCGTCGTCTCCAGCGCCGAGGACTTGTCTGCCCTGCCGGACGGCAGTTTCGATCTGTACGTCTCCTTGAGGACGTACAACTCGTCATTCTTCGACACTTCCGCAGCTGCCTCGGAGGCGCACAGGGTACTGAAGCCCGGCGCCGTGATTATCGTCTCCGTGGCTAACGGGTTTCTGTATACTCAGCGCGGCTGCGTCGTACCTGGGCTGATAATCCCCGGAACTGAATTCGTCGACCTCTATCGCGGAATGGAAACGGCGAATTCGGTCGGTGCGCAGCTTGAAATCGCTGGATTCAAGGATGTTCGAATGCTCCCCACCAGTACCGAGATCTACCTGTCGGCGGTCACCGCCTGACGCCTCCGCCCGCCCGGCTCTCGGTGCGGCGCCCGCTGCACGGGAACGCCAGACCGGGACGGTCGGGCGGCCGGGCGGCCGGAGGAGGACATGGAGGGGGGCAGTGTGAAGGGAAGGGCTTGCGCCATGAACGGGCGAACGACGGTTGCCGATCGCATTCTGCAGTTCAACGAGAGACTCGCTGAGGTGACGCTCGAACTGCCGCCCGGGTTCGGGGCCGTCAACCCGTTCGCAGGCTCCCAGAGGGAACGCGTCCGCGAGGTGACGACCGGGTTCTACCGCCGGTACTACGACGACGACAGGCCCCGCCGGTTGGTCCTGGGCAGCTCGCCCGCCCGGCGGGGCACGGCCGTGACCGGGGTCCCGTTCGAAGACGCCAAGCTCCTCGAAAGCGACACGGGCGTCGACGTCTCCGACGGCTACACGGTGAGCCGGCCCTCTGCCGGGTTCCTGCACGACGTGATTGCGCGCTACGGGGGCCGGCCGCGGTTCTACGCCGACTTCGTCATGAGCTTCGTGTGCCCGCTCGGCCTGGTGAAGACGAATCCCCAGGGCAGGGAGGCGAACGGCAACTACTACGAGAACAAGGAACTGCTGAAAGCCCTGGAAGGGTTTCTCGTGGATTCCCTGGAGCGTCAGCTGGAATTCGGCACCGACACCTCGGTGTGCTACAGCATCGGCAGCAGCGGCAACTTCAAATTCCTCACGAAAGTGAACGAGGACCGGGGCTTTTTCAAGGAGATCGTTCCCTTGGAGCACCCGCGCTTCATCACGCAGTACAACAGCGACAGAAAAGACGAGTTCGTCGAGAAATACCTCCGTGCTCTCCGCGGAGAAAGCCACTAGCAGCGGTGTCCTCGGCCGATATCCGGCTGAGGGCACGCACCGCGACGGATCGAGAAGAAGGAGAACAGCACCGTGGTGTCAGAAGGCAGGAACCTGGTCCACTTCGGCTCGGAACACGTCAGCGTCCACCGCCACCAGGGCGGGACGCTGGACCTGCTCACGAAGGACCCGCTCCCGTTCGCAGCCGGCCTCGACGGTCAGGCGCTGGCGGAGCGCGTCGGCGAGTTCTGCGCCGGGCTCACGCAGTACGCCGAGACCGTCGACAACAAGACCACGCGGGTACACGCCACCGGGGTGTTCCAGCAGCTGCCGCAGCCGGAGGCGGCCGCCCTGGTCAACAGCGTTTATGTCGACACGGGCCTGTACTTCAACATCGTGGGGCCCGATCTCGAGCAGTTCTACTGGGACACGGCCATGTCCGCCTCCGCCTCCGCCTCCGCCTCCGGCTCGGAGGAGATGGTGGAAGGCCTGGTCCGGCGCGAGTTCCGGACGGCCGTCGTCTGCGGCAGCTTCCAGCAGTCGCTGGAACCCATCGAGGCCACCATCGCCCGGCTGCGCGAGAGCGGCACCGAGGTGCTCAGCCCCCGCAGCACCAGGATCAAGCCGGAGACCGAGGGCACCGACTTCATCCTCTTCGACTACCAGGAGCAGCTGAAGAACCACCGCGACACCTGGCGGCACAAGTACGTGCACATGGACGCGTTCCGGCAGGCCGACGCTGTCGTCGTGTGCAACCCGGGCGGTCGCGTCGGAAGCGGCACCGTGTTCGAGCTCGGCTTCACGTCCGCGCTCGGCACGAGGGTCATCTTCACGGAGGAGCCCCGGGGCGTGTCCGTCTCCTTCCCCTGCGAGGTCGGCATGGGGGCCTGAGAACACCCTGCTGCGGGGCTGCCCGCGTCCCGGTGGTCACCGCCCCGACGGCACGCCTTCGGCTCACGCTCTTCGTCCATCCCGATCCCGCTGCTCGGCTACGTAGATACGGAAGGGACTCTCCGCTGGTGGAACCCATCGACATGATCGACACGGTGCGCGACAGGCTGCGGGAGATCGTGGCCTCGGTCCTGGAAGTGGACCAGGACGCCATCGAGCCGGGTGCCCTGTTCTACGAGGACCTCGGCATGAGCTCTCTGGAGAAGACCGAGGTCGTGGTCGCGGTCGAGCGCCAGTACGGACCCCTGTCCGCCCAGGAGGCGGCCGCCTTCACCAGCCTGGACGCCGCGGTGGCCGTGCTCGCGAAGCGGGCGAGGACCCGCCAGGACGTCGACCTGATCGACCTCCTGGTGGCGGCCCGCGTCCGTTCCGGTCACGGTGACCGGACCGCCTACCTCGACCCCCAGGCCGGGGAGGTCACCTACGCGGGGCTGCTGGAGGCGGCCCGCGGGTACGCGGGCGCCCTGAGGGTCGCGGGCGTGCCCGCGGGCACCCGCGGCCTGCTGGTCGCCGACGACTCCGTGGCGACCGTGGCCGCCGTGCTGGGCCTGTGGTGGCACGGCTGCGTCCCCGTGGTGATCAGCCCGATCCTGACCGACGCCGAAGTGCGCTACATCGCGGAGGACTGCGCCGCTGCGGTGGTGCACCTGGACGCGACCCCCGCGCGGCAGCTCGTCCTGGAGGAGTTGTTCGCCACGGCCACACGGTTCGCCGGCGCGGACGTCCGCACCGGCCTGGCGACGGCGGAGGCCGGCCCTGCGCGCCAGCCCGAGCAGGCCGGACCCGCGGCCGTGTGGAGCGCGGGCGGTGAGGCGCTCGTGCAGTACACCTCCGGCAGTACCGGTATGCCCAAGGGGGTGCGGCACTCGGCGGGCGCGGTCGCGGCCATGGTCGACGGCGTCGGCACGGTCCTGGCGCTGACCGAGCAGGACACCGTGCTGTCCAGCGCCCGGATGTCGTTCGGCTTCGGCTTCGGCAGCTCCGTCCTGTGCCCCCTGGCGGCCGGCGCCCGCGTCGCGCTCATCAGCGGCACCGTCGACGTCCACTCCCTCACTGCCGCGCTGCAGCACTACCGGCCCACCGTCCTGTTCTCTGTCCCGCGGCTGTACGCGGCGCTGCTGAACGCCTCCGGGAACGAGCTCGCCCCCGGCAGCGTCGACTCCGTGCGGCTGTACGTGGCGGCGGGCGAGAACCTGCCCGGCCCGCTCGGTGAGCGGATCCGCACCGCCTTCGGCGCCGAGCTGCTCAACGGCCTCGGCGCAACCGAGGTCCTCTACATCGTCGTCGGCACCCCGCCAGGAGAGGACCGGCCAGGGACCTTCGGAGTGCCGGTGCCCGGGACCACCGCGACCGTCCGCGCGGCGGACGGCACGCCCGTCGCCGACGGAGAGCAGGGACGGCTGCACATCGCCGGCTCGACCGTCGCCCTGGGCTACATCGGCCGACCGGAAGCCGCGGCGGCCACCTTCGCCGACGGCGGCGCGTACACCGGCGACGTGGTGCGACGTGCGCCGGACGGCACGTTCACCCACCTGTGCCGCTCCGATGACGTGCTCAACCTGGGCGGCCACAAGGTCGTGCCCAGCGAGATCGAGAGCGTCGTCCGCGGCGTCGACGGGGTCCAGGACTGCGTGGTGGTCGGCGGCCGCGACACCGACGGCCTAGAGCAGGCGGTGGCGTACCTGGTGGCCAAGCCCGGATCCGATGTGACCGCGGTGCGGCGCGCGGTGCTCGCCGCGATACGCGGCGGTCTCGCCACCTACAAGCGGCCCGCCCGCCTGGAGTTCCTCGACCGGCTCCCCACCACCTCGACCGGCAAGGTGGCCGCCTTCGAGCTCAGGAAGGCGGCCAGCCGAGCATGACGTGGGACATCACGGGCATGGCGGCCATCGCCAACATCGGCGCCACCCCGGAAGAGATCTTCGACGCGCTCTGCGCGGGCCAGGAGAGCCGCACGCCGCTGAAGGCGTTCGACCCGGCCAAGTACCGGGCGGCCTACGCCTACGAGATCGACGATCGGCCCGAGGCCGGCGTCGACCTGCCGGGGCGTGCCACCCGCTGGTTGACCACCGTCGTCCGCCAGGCAGCCGCCGAAGCGGGCCTGGGCGAGGACCTGGCCCAGGTACCCGTGCTGGTCGGCACGACCATGCGCGAACAGCGAAGCCTCGAACTGTGGTGGCGCGACGGGGCGCAAGTCGCCGTCGACGACCTACACTTCGGCACCGCGCTGAAGGCGGAGTTCGGGGCGTGCACCACGTACACCTTCGCCAACGCCTGCTCCGCCTCGCTGTACGCGCTCGGCATGGCCACCGACATGATCGACCTCGGCCTGGCCGACACCGTCATCGTCGCCGGCACCGACGCCGCCACCGAAAGCGGCTTCGGCACCCTCGACCGGGTGCAGAACGACCTCCCCGACGCGCTGCGCCCCTTCGACGCCACCCACAAGGGCATGCTGATGGGAGAGGGCGCGGCGGCCGTCGTCGTCCAGCGCACCGGCACCGGGCCCGTGCACGCCCGGGTGCGCGGCGTGTCCATGAACTGCGACGGCCACCACGCCACCGCGCCCGACCCCGACGGCATCACCCGCGCAGTACGGGACGCCTACGCCAGAGCGGGGGTGCGGGCGGGCGACATCGACCTGGTGATGCTGCACGGCAGCGGCACCCCCCTCAACGACAAGACGGAGTCGAGCGTCCTGCGCCACGTCTTCCAGGGCGCGGGCGCCGGTCCGCGGATGACCGCGATCAAGGCGATGACCGGCCACACCATGGGCGGCTCGGGACTGCTCAGCCTCGTGATGGCGGTGCTCGCCATGAAGAGCGGGACGGTCCCCCCGGTCCTGGGCCTGGCCGACCCGATCCCCGAGGCCGCCGGACTGGGCCTGGTGCAGGGCCGCCCCACCACCGCCGACCTGCGCCTCGCCCAGGTCCACGCGTTCGGCTTCGGAGGGATCAACGCCGTCGCGATCGTGGAGGCCATCCGATGACCATGACGAGCACGCGGAGAGGGGCGGATGCCCGGGAGGTCGTTGTTACGGGCGTCGGGCTGGCGCTTCCCGGCGTCGCAACGCCCGGCGACCTCTTCGGACTACTGCCGGGGGAGGGCGGCTTCGACCCGGTCACCGGACTGGTCGGACGGGAGCTGCGCCACAAGGACCGGGCGTCCCGGCTCGCCCTTCGCGCCGCCGAGTTCGCCCTCCACGACGCCGCTCTGGCCGACGCCGACGGCCTGTTCACGGGCGCGGCCGGCGGGACCGCCGTCGTGGTCAGCACCAACTTCGGCAATGCGGACGGTGTCTGCGGGGCCGTCGACACCATCGCCGCTGCGGGTGTCACGGGCCTCAGCCCCCTGGGGCTGCCGCAGACGTCCAGCAACGTCATCGCCGGTTGGGTGGCCATCCGCTACCGGCTGGGAGGCCCCAACCTGACCGTCAGCAACGGCGCAACGAGCGGTCTGGACGCTGTGACCTGGGCCCGGAACCTCATCGTCGCCGGCCGCGCCGAGGCCGCCATCGTCGTCGGCGTCGAGCCAGGCAACCACGTGGCGACGAAGATCCTCGGCGAGCAGTCCACCGACGCGGCGGTCGCCGTCGTCCTGGAGCCCGTGGACGCAGCCGCTTCCCGGGGCGCACGGCCCCGCGCCGCGATCACCGGCTGCGCACGGACCCGGAACCTCACCGAGGCGCTGGTCTCCACCGGCGCGCCCGCGGAAGGCCCCGTCGGACTGTGGCTCACGGACGGGGCAGAGCCCGCCGACACCACGGCGGGCCGCCTGCTCGCAGCCGCGCGCCGGATCGACCTGGAATCCCAGCTGGGCCCGCTGTCCGGGGCGCTCGGCGTCCTGCAATGCGCCGCTGCGGCCGCCCACCTGGCCAGCGGCGCCACCGGCAACGCCCTGGCCACCGCCGGAGGCCCCCGCCACGACGCGACTGCCGCCCTGCTGCTGACCCCGCCGCGAGCCCTTCGCCCGTCCACGCAGGAACGAGGACAACACTCATGACCACCGCGAGCGTGACCATCGAGGAGCTCCGCGCCCTGATAGCCGGCGTGCTGGAGACCGAGCTCGAAGAGGTCACCGACGATGCGCACTTCGCCCACGAGCTCGACATCGACTCGCTGATGATGCTGGAGATCTCCACCCGCGTGGAGAGCGCGTTCGGCGTCCCGGACAACGCCGTGGCGGCCAGCGGCGTCACCACCCTTGCCGAGCTGCATGCCTTCCTCACCTCGAAGCTCAACCGCGCGACCTCGCCCTCCCCGCTCATCCGACCCAGGCCGGTGAGCGACCCAGCGGCGCGCCTGTTCCTGCTCCACCACGCCGGCGGGTCACACCTGCTCTACCGGGGCTGGGCGGAGCTCTTCCCCGAGGACTGGGAACTGTGCCTGCTGGAGGTGCCCGGCCGCGGCAGCCTCCAGGCCCTTCCGCTGATCGACGACTGCGAGCAGCTGGTCGACTGCTTCCACGCCGCCATCGCGCCCTTGCTCGACCGGCCCTTCGGGTTCTTCGGCCACAGCATGGGCGCCCTGATCGGCTACCAGCTCACCCACCGGCTCCTCCGAGAGCGCGGCGCGCTGCCCGCCTGGCTGGGGGTCTCCGCCTACGGCGCCCCGGGAGGCGACGCCGGCGGCTGCAGCCCTCACCTGATGGCCGACGACGAACTGCGCGCCTGGCTGCGCAGCGGCGGCGGCAGCCCACCGCAGCTCCTCGACAACGACGATGTTTGGCGCAAGTTCGCCCCCGTGTTCCGCGCCGACTTCAAGCTCGTGAACACCTGGGCCGCACCCCGCAGCCCCGAGCCGCTGCCCGTCCCGCTCACGGCATTCGCCGGCAGGGGCGACGCGCTGATCGGCGAGGACCGACTCCTCGCCTGGCAGGCGCTCACGACCGACTTCCGCGGACTCGAGAGGTACGACGGTGGCCACTTCTACCTGCTGGACCACCCGCAGCAGCTCACCGCTGCCATCACGGCCGCGATGCGACCCGCAGCGCCTTGAGTCCGCTCGCCGTGGCGCCGCGGCGCCCGTCAGACGATCAACCTCGACGGAGAGGCGGCGGAGGGCGTGTTGGCGGGCGTTCAGGCGTCGGGGTCGACTTCGGGGTGCGTGAACCGCACGGGCCGACCCAGCGACCGGGCGTAGGTGATCTCGGACCGGGTGCTGTCACCGATGTAGTCGCCGACCACGAGCACCTCATCAGCCAGAAGGATCTTCGACCGGTGCAGTGCGTCCAGCCGAACCTTCAGCGCTTCGGCCTCGACCGGATCGGACCAGAGCGGGTGCGGAGACTTCAGGTCGCAGCCCGGCTTGACGACGATCCGCCCGGCCTCGGTCTCCCGCACCTCGGCCTCGGCCATCTCGGCCATGAAGCGGGTGGAACCGCAGATCGCGACGATCTGCGGGAAGTTCAGCTGCGCCTTCGCCTCGGCGAGCTTCTCCTCGGGGGTGATCACTTGCGGGGACGACATTGTTCCTCCTGGTGGTGCTGCCCGAGGGATGCCTGCGGCGACGAGTACGAAGGCGCCCAAGTTCGCCTTACGGCGAACCGTGAACACACCCGCGCCCGCACTCTATGCGACGGAGATCCCTGCCCGGTGGCGCTTAGCCAGTCAGCCACCTGGCCGCAGTTTCGGCCGGCTCAAGGCCGCCCTGGCTTTCAGCGCCACGAAGAGCCGCCGCGGCCTGCCCGGCTGCCGCCCCGAGCAGCCGCTGTCCGCGGCGTCGTGCCCCGGTGTCGGCCTCGTCAGCCGATCCCCTGTCGGCAGCCGGTGGCGGTGCCGAGACGAGCACGGAGACTGCCGCAACCCGAACGAGCGAAGAACGACCAGCCGACCGCGTTGACGAAGGCTGCCCACCGGGGAGGACCTCGGTGGTATGCCAGCCTCGGCTCACCGAACGGCCAGGCCGCCTGCCAGCCGTTGAGGATGCGGCTGGAATCGAGGTTGGTGCGGTCACCTCACCGGCGCCCCGGGCCTGCGATGCGCCTACGCCCGCCCTGATCGCTGCAGCTGCCCGATTCCTGACCACGTCCGCTGTGCATGTCAACGAGGAGATCATGTCCACCGCATCCCACCAGCCGCGCCCCGGCCGCCCCGCCGCTGCGCCTCCCGCCTCCGGCACGCCGGAGCAGATCACGGCGATCGCCGAGACGCTGGTGCTCGCGTACGGACTGCGCCCGGCGGAGATTACGCGCATCCCGGAAGGCACCGCGACGGACAACTACGCCATCGTGGACCAGGCGGGCCGTCAGCACTTCGGCAAGGTCTACCGCGTGGGCAGCAACTTGGATCTGGAGCTGGCGTCGGTCGAGCTGTCCGAGTACGCCGCCGACGGGGGCGTCGCCACCGCGCGGGCGACCCGCACGCGCGGCCACGAACTCATCGCGACCCATGGGCGGCTGCCGATGTCCCTGTGGTCGTACGTGCCGCACACCGAGACCGCCGAGGGCACCCTGACCGGTGCACGCTGGCCCGCGGTCGGCGAAGCGATGGGCCGTCTTCACCGCCGGCTCGCCACCCACCCCGCCGCCGCACCCGCGCTGGAACCCGGTGCAGCGATCTGCGACGTCGCCACTGCCCGAGACCGCTTCGACAGGCTGATCTTCGCCTTCCAGCGCAAACCCAGGCTGGGGGCGTTCGAGGCCTGGGCTCTGCAAGCGGCGCGGGAGCGGCACGCCGTCCTGGGGGACGTCGAGAACGTCCTCGTCGGGCTTCCACCGCTGACCGTCCAAGTCATGCACGGCGATCTGGCCGGCCCGAACGTCCTGTTGCGGAACGACGACGTCGCCGCGCTCGTGGACTTCGGACCCCCCACAGCCGGCTACCTCGCCTGGGAACTCATGCGCCTGGGCTGCGACCCCAAGAGCTTCCAGTCCCACGGCGTCGAGAAGTGGCTCACGGGCTACACCGACCTCGCCCTCGCCTACCGAGACGCCAACCCCTCGGCACCCATGGCCGACCTCCTGTCCTCAGTTCGCGTCGGCTGCGCCGCCATGCTCTGCTCGGCCTTCCCCCTGTCGGCACCCGTAGACCGACCTCACCTCGTCGACGCTGCGCTCGAGTCCTACGCACAGGCACGCCACGCGGCCGCGCTGACGATTCTGGAGCAACTGCCCGCCTTGGAGCGGGTCCTGCGCGACGCTCTTCGCTGAGCCGCGGACCCTCGCTGCCGGCGTACTCGCCCCGCCCGCAGTCCTGCACAGCGGACTCCCCTGCCCGCCCGGGCCTGCCGTACCGGCAGCGTTTCAGGGGCACCTGTCGGCGCGGCCGCCCGGAGAGCGGCGGGGCCACGTAGGTTAAGGGTCGGGGCGGGGCGGAGATCATCGGGTGAGCAGCTCCATTTGGAGCAGCTCGTCGGGGCTGACCTTGATCGCGGCGATGTCGGCGAGCCACTGCATCCACACCGGTTCGACGCCGGGCGCGGCCTCGAACTCGGCGTCCGTCACGCGTCCCTGCGCGTAAGCAACCGTGCGGTCTGCCAGCTCCTGCAGGGCGTCGGGGGCAATCCAGCGGACATTCTTGGTCTCGCGGGCACTCGGGGTGAGGTCGCTGGTGACGGTGGCCTGGTAAACGGTCCAGTCGTGGCCGGTGCCGCGGGCGCCGGGACGGCGGCGGCACCGGTTGTCCCGCCAGCCACCGGTGACGCGGGTGAGGCTGGTGACGGTGAGGCCGAGTTCCTCCTCGACCTCGGCGCGGCTGACGTCCTCGGCGCTGCCGTGGTCGTCAATGTGACCGGCGGCCGGTGCCGCGCCGACGGGGAAGGTGGCGCGATCGAAGATGAGGTAGCGGCCGTGGCGGCCGGTGATGACGATGCCAACGGAGGCGTTGTCGCAGGTCTTCAAGGTCTGGCTCCTGCCGGGCGCTGAACATCACCGGTGTGCGGCGGCACGTCCGGCTTCACGGGATGCCGGGCCGTGCCCGACGGCATCACAGGGCCCCGGTCGCGGGGCGCGGGGCGCGGGGCGAAACCTAGCGTTGGGACGGCGTGCGGTCCGCACAGCGGTCGCACCGTCCGGGGGGAGAGGACCTCTTGGAGGAACATCTCCTGGATGAACTGCACCTGCGCCCGGAGCAGGTGCGACACGCTCCTGGCGGCGGCGAGGTCCTTGCGGCCGACCGCGACGTGGATGTGCGGGGCGAGGGCGTCGTTCTCCGGGCTCCAGGCGAGGGTGGCCGCGCCGACGGCCTCCACCGTGTGCAGCACCGTCTCGTCCCACACGGGTGCCTCCGGGTCCTCCAGCGGGCCGTTCGTCCCCACCAAGGTCACCTGCCGGAACCCGCCGAGGAACATCGGGATGATCGCCTGCCGGATCCCCATCTCGGTGCAGAAGCCGGTCAGCTCCGCGACGAAGTCGTCGCCGTCGTCGAAGGCCAGCGCGAAGCTGCGCCCCATCGTCATTTCCGCGTGTCGCATCAGCCACGGCCCTCCGGTGTCGTCCCGGCCGGAGCGAAGGCGGCGATGACCGCGCTGCGGTCGGCGCTGCTGCGCAGCAGGACCGTCAGCAGCAGGCGGGCCTTGTAGGGGTCCAGGTGGCCGGCACCGATCAGGCCCCGGTCCAGGAGGTCCTTCTCCGAGCCGTCGAAGCCGTACGCGTGCGTGAGGGTGGTTCCCCCGCTGGTGCGGGAGGCGAGGACGACCGGGATGCGCTGGGCGGCTTCCTGGAGGACGGGCACCCAGGCGGCGGGTACGTGGCCGACTCCGAAGCCGGCGACGACCATGCCGTCGACCTGTTCGAGGAGCGGCGCCAGCAGGCTGCCGTCGTCGCCGAGGGATGCGGTATACAGCCCGACGCGGGCCGGGCGCGCAGTCGCCGCGGGGAGGGGCAGGGGCTTGTGCGCCGGGACGGCAAGGAGTCGAAGGCGGCCTTCGGCCACGGTGCCCAGGGGGCCGGTGTCGGGCGAAGCGAACGCGTTCGTGTTGGTGCTGTGGATCTTGCGGACCCGCGCGGCGTCGAAGACCTGGTCGTTGAAGACGACCAGGACGCCCAGACCGCGGGACTGAGGGCCCGCCGCGACGGTGACCGCGGCGAGCAGGTTCGCCGGCCCGTCGGCTCCGGCCAGGTAGGGGGCGCGCATCGCGCCCGTGACGATCACCGGCGTCTTGCCCCCGTACAGCAGGCTCAGCAGGAACGACGTCTCCTCCAGGGTGTCGGTCCCCTGGGTCACGACGAAGCCGTCGAAGGCGCCTTGACTGTCCATGGCCCGCAGATGGCCGGCGAGGCCCTCGATCTCGTCGAGCGCCAGGGACGCGCCCGGCTTGGCCGTGAACGACTGCGTCTTGACGACGATGCCGGTGGCGGCCAGTTGCGGCACGGCCGCGAGCAGGTCCTCCGCGCTCAGCGTGGGCTTCGCCGCGCCCTCCGCGGTGGTGGGGGTCATCGCGATGGTTCCGCCGAGGCCGATCACGAGCACCGTGGGAGGGGAGCTTGGTTTCGTCAACGCGCAGTCCTCGAATCGGGGGTGGAGCAGGGCGAATTGAGCCTATCGGCCGTCGGCGGGGCCGCCCAGCCTGCCGAGGAAGCACAGGGTCCGGTCGAGCGCGCCGAGGGTGAGCAGGCGACTGCGCGGACGCAGCATGCCGGTGAGCCCCTCCTCGGTCAGGCTCCGGCACCGGCCGGTCAACCAGGTCCAGTCCAGGTCGAGGTAGTCGGCCAAGGCCGCGAGCCGTACCGCCGGCGTCGGCCCGTCGACCAGGCTGTGGGCCCGTGCGTAGCCGATCACCTCCTGGTAGGGGGCGACCTCCCGGCGCGCGCTGGTCGTGGCGACCCGCCAGACGGACTCCCCGCGCACCCAGTTCGCGAGGATGGCCTGGTGGCGCGCCAGGACAAACCCCTCGACCTCCTGGTACTCCTGCTCCGCGGTCAGCCACACCTTGACGCCGTACATCTCCATCATGGCGATCGTGAGGAACAGGAGAATTCGCTCATATGTCTCGCTGGAGCGGACGACGGACTCGGGGACGCAGAACGCGCGACCGAGCGCGCTCCCTGGTCCCGCGAAGCGATCGGCGACGTTCTGCAGGTAGTCGTGCTTGTGCTTGAAGAGAAGCCAGGGTGCGCACTCCTCCCCGGTGGCTTCGCGGGTCCAGAACGCCGGCACCTCGGGAAGGTCGCCGAGATGGCGGACGATGTACTGGGCGCAGAGACTGGAGCCCAGCCACGCGGCGCCGATGGGGGACAGGTCGGGCATCTCGGATCGCGACGGCGCGGAGTTGCTGATCCTGACGTAGTGCCGAAGCTGTTCGGCACGGTCAAAGAGCGGGTTGTCGTCCGCCAGCAGGCCGTCGTCCATGACGTGCAGCGCCCAGATGATGGCGTAGACCAGGTCGTCCAGCTCGTAGGCGAGCGGTACACGCGGGTCCTGGCCCACCACGAGATTCTGGCGGGCGAGCGCGGCGTCCATCACGTATAGGCCTGACCCACCTGCGGCACCGGGGGAGGCCAGGATGACGCCCCTGCGGGAGGAGCGGACGAAGGTCTCCAGGTGGGGGCGGTCTGCGGAGCTGATCTCCATGACGTCGCCGCTCGGCTGAGCTTCATAGATCTGCACACCGATCGAAGTGCCGTCGAAGTGCCGTCCGCCGGCGAGCTCCCAGTTCCCGAAGGTGCCAGCGTCTGGGTCACCGGGGACGTGCCGGGAGGTGGGCCAGGTGTAGTCCAGGGTTCGGACTGCGGTGCGCGACCTTCGGTCCAGCGGACGAGGGTGGACGAAGTCGCGTACGGGGACGAGCTGGAAGAGCGCCTCGACCTTTTTGCCGAAGTAGGCCTCGAGGATGGCGCGCAGGTCTCCGCGGGGGATGTGGGTGCCGGCCAGCCACCTCTTGTAGGTAGCTGGGGAGGGTCGGACCCTAGCGAGTCGCGGCTCCTGTAACGCTTTCGCGGCGTCATCGGCCATGATCGGCCAGAGGACCCGGAACTTGTTCGGTGAAGCGCAGTTGAGCTCCGGAGCGTCCAGCAGGTGAGACAGGAGCGGCACGACGGTCCGGGCCCGTGACTCCCCCTGGTGAGTCATGTCGTCCTCCTTGATGTCCCCAGAGCCGCAGAGGTCCATGATCGTCCTTCGTGAGTTGCGTCGTCGGCGGCTCCAGCCGCCGGATGAAGTCCCGCAGAGGGCGGCTTACCAGGGGAGGTGCCCCGGGCGCCGAGCACACCGGCATCGTTCCGAGAGCGCGGCCGGATGTTGGGCATCTGTCGTCCGGCGTCTATGGGCTGGTGGCAGCCACAGAGCGGCAGCACCGGATTCACGGCGTCCCCCGCGAGGAAGCAAACCGGCGCTGCGTCGGATCCTTCCACCGGCCAGCGGCGGGCGCGGATCACCGCCTGGCTGGCCGCTGTCCGGGGTTGTGATCTGCCCGGCTGCGAAGGCCGGACGTAAGTATGTCTGACACCCGGCAGCAGCCCGCAGCGACACCTGGCCGGGCAGCTCGATACCGTGCAGCAGGACGGAATCGACCGGCCGGGCCGCCCAGGTCCTCGAATGGGTGTCACCGCCCATCCGCCGACCTGGTCACAACACTGGCGAACTGTCCTACGTGGTTGGGGAGTTATGACTGGGGGAGCTCGCCTTTTACAGTGATCGTCCACATCCAGCGTTCCAGGGTGGTGACGAGCTCGTCGAGGTCGGACGTGGTGTAGGAGGCCCGCACATGGTCCCAGTCGGGGTCGAGGACGACGACGCGCAAGCCTGTGCAGTAGTAGCCGAAGTCGATGCTGATCGTCCGAGCCTCCAGACCGCCCCGCTCCGCCACCTCCTGCTCGGTCAGCCACGGTGGTGGTGCAGTCTGCGCCCAGTAAAGGTCCTCTGAATCATTGGTTTCGATCTTCCCATTCGGTAGCCGCCGGGCCCGCAGGGCGTTTTTGACAACGCTCCAGCCGCTCGGGACGCGCAGGGGAAGCAGGCCCCAGTCCTTGGAAACGGCCAGGGCGAGCGGCGAGTCGGGGGGAAGCCGAAAGATGGCGCCCTGATTGGGTGTGGTCACGTGCCGGTTGCCTTTCAGATGGCGGGTATTGAGTTGCTCAGCGCTTCAGGCAGTAGAAGTGAACGGGGCCCTCCTCCTGCCGGAACGGTGGTCCGAAGTCCTCCAGAGTCAGCCGGTAGCGCCCCCGGCTCG
>NZ_JBHJWQ010000059.1:0-21099 GCF_042266885.1 Streptomyces sp. NPDC056061
ATGGGCCCGGGGTGTCGAGGTGGACTGGGGCGCGGTGTTCGAGGGCACGGGTGCCCGCAGGACCGACCTGCCCACCTACGCCTTCCAGCACCAGCACTACTGGCCGGAGGCGGCACCGGCGCAGGCGACCGGAGCGGCGGCCGACCCGGTCGACACCCGGTTCTGGGAGACCGTGGAGCGCGAGGACTGGCAGGCGCTCGCCGAGGAACTCGCCGTCGACGGCGACCAGCCGTTCAGCACCGTGCTGCCCGCCCTGTCGACCTGGCGCAAGCAGGCGCGCGAGCGTTCCGCGGTCGACGGCTGGCGCTACCGCGTGACCTGGAAGCCGCTGACCGGCAGCCGGCCGGCACGCCTGTCCGGCACCTGGCTGCTGATCGAGCCCGGGACCGAGGACGAGCGGGCGGCGGCCGTCGCCGCGGCGCTGACCGGGCACGGGGCCGACGTACGACGGATCGCGGTGGACGCCGCGACGACCGACCGGGACGCACTTGCCGCCGCGCTGCGCGCCGAACCGACCGGGGACGCCACGGCGTTCGACGGCGTGCTGTCACTGCTGGCACTCGACGAACGACCGCACAAGGCGCACGCCGCCCTCCCCGCCGGGACCGCCGCTCAACTGGCCCTGATCCAGGCGCTGGGCGACGCGGAGATCGCCGCACCGCTGTGGTGCGCGACCACCGGCGCGGTCTCCACCGGCCGCTCGGACCGGCTGGAGTCGCCGCGGCAGGCCCTGGTCTGGGGCCTGGGCCGGGTGGCCGCCCTGGAACACCTGGAGCGCTGGGGCGGCCTGGTCGACCTGCCTGGGACCATGGACGAGCGGGCACTTGACCGACTGGCCGAGGTGCTCGCGGGAGACGGGGAGGAGGACCAGCTGGCCATCCGCGCCACCGGAGTCCTCGGGCCCAGGCTGGTACGGGCCGGACTTGCCGACACCCCGGCCGTACGGGAGTGGCAGCCGTCCGGGACGACGCTGGTGACCGGCGGCACGGGTGTGCTGGGTGCGCAGGTCGCGCGTTGGCTCGCCCGCAACGGTGCCGAGCACCTGCTGCTCGCGAGCCGCCGCGGCCCGGAGTCGCCCGGCGCCGCGGAACTGCGCGAGGAACTCACCGAACTGGGTGCCGAGGTCACCGTCGTCGCCTGCGACGTGGCCGACCGGGACGCGCTGTCCGACATGCTCGCAGCCGTCCCTGCCGACCGCCCGCTGACCGCCGTGGTGCACACCGCCGCGGTGATCGAGGACGGAGTGATCGAGGGCCTGACACCCGAACAGGTCGACCGGGTGCTGCGGCTGAAGGTCGACGCCACCCACCATCTCCACGAGCTCACCCGGGACCTGGACCTCTCCGCGTTCGTGCTCTTCTCGCACTTCTCGGCGATCTTCGGGGCACCCGGGCAGGGCAACCAGGCGCCCGGCAACGCCTATCTGCACGCCTTCGCCGAGCAGCGGCGCGCCGACGGGCTGCCCGCCACCACCCTGTCCTGGGGCCCGTGGGGCGACGGCGTCACCGTCGGCGGTGCGCTCGGCGACCGGATGCGCCGCCACGGCATCAACGAGATGGCGCCGGAACCGGCGGTCACCGCGCTGCGCCACGCACTGGACCGGGACGAGACGGCACTGACCGTCATCGACATGGACTGGCGGCGGTTCACCCTGGCCTTCACCGCCGACCGGCCGCGTCCGTTGCTGCACGAGCTGCCCGAGGCACGCCGGGTCATCGACGAGATGAGGGCCGAGGCGGCCGAGGCGAGCGCCTCCGGGCCCGTGCTGGCGCAGCAGCTCGCCGGACTGCCGGAGACCGAACGGGAGCGGGTGCTGCTGGAACTGGTGCGTGGCGCGGTCGCGGCGGTGCTGGGTCACGCCGACGCCGGGGCGATCGAGGCCGGACGGGCCTTCAAGGAGCTGGGCTTCGACTCGCTCACCGCGGTCGAGCTGCGCAACCGGCTCGGTGCCGCCAGTGGACTCAAGCTGCCGGCCGCCCTGATCTTCGACCACCCCACCCCGGCCGCCGTCGCCGCATATCTGCGCGCCGAAGTGGTGCCGGACGAGGCGGCCACCGGGGCCCCGGTGCTGGAAGAACTCGACCGCCTGGAAACGGCACTCGCCGACAGCGCCCCGGACAACGTCACCCGGGCCCGGATCACGATGCGGCTCCAGTCGTTGCTGGCGAAGTGGAGCGAGGGCCCGGACGACGGACCCGCCGACCAGGCCCCGGCGGCGACATCCGCGTCCGCGTCCGCGGACGTCGTCGAAGAGCTCCAGTCGTCCAGTGACGAAGAGCTTTTCGCTTTCATCAACAAGGGACTCGGAAGGGCTTGATGAAAACTCCGCTATTGACGTCCCCCTTCATATCGGCCAGGATTTCCAGCACCCTCGTATAAAGAATCCTCTTCTCTGCTGCCCCTTATCGCTTCCCCGGTCGTCAGGGGGTGGTAGGGGGCAGTTAGGGGTTGTAGGGAGGGTTAGTCCGGCCATAGCCTCTCGCCGAGAAGTCGAATAATGATTATTATCCGATGCCGTCTGCCGTAAATGGGTTGCGTTAAATGGCGAATGAAGAGACGCTGCGGGACTACCTCAAGCTGGTAACGGCGGATCTGCATCAGACTCGTCTTCGCCTGCGCGAGGCGGAGGCGAAGAATCACGACCCCATAGCCATCGTGGGTATCGGCTGCCGGTACCCGGGAGGTGTGCGTTCCGCCGAGGACCTGTGGCGGGTCGTCAGCGACGGCGTGGACGCGGTGGGCGAATTCCCCGTGGACCGGGGGTGGAACGTCGAGACGATGTACCACCCGGACCCGGACCACCCCGGCACCAGTTACGTGCACGAGGGCGGATTCGTCGACGACATCGCCGACTTCGACCCGTCCGTCTTCGGCATCAGCCCGCGCGAGGCGCTGAGCATGGACCCGCAGCAGCGGTTGCTGCTGGAGACGTCCTGGGAGGCGTTCGAGCGGGCCGGTATCGACCCGACGTCCGTGCGCGGCCAGCAGATCGGTGCCTTCGTCGGCACCAGCAACCACGACTACCTCGCCGCGATCCTCAGCTCCACGGAGAACTTCGAGGGCTACTTCGGCACCGGCAACGCGGCGAGCGTGGCCTCCGGCCGCCTGTCGTACACCTTCGGACTCGAAGGCCCCGCCGCCACCGTCGACACCGCCTGCTCCTCGTCGCTCGTGGCGCTGCACCTGGCAGTGCAGGCCCTGCGCAACGGCGAATGCACCATGGCCCTGGCCGGCGGCGCGACCGTGATGTGCGCCCCGGGCGTCTTCGTCGACTACAGCAAGATGCGAGGGCTCGCCCTGGACGGCCGTTCCAAGCCCTTCTCGCCGGAGGCCGACGGCTTCTGCCTGGGCGAGGGCGTGGGCATCCTGCTGGTCGAACGGCTCTCGGACGCCCAGCGCAAGGGCCACACCGTGCTCGCCGTCATCCGCGGCACCGCCGTCAACCAGGACGGCGCCAGCAACGGCATCACCTCGCCCAACGGCCCGTCCCAGCAACGCGTCATCCTCCAGGCACTTGCCAACGCCCGGCTCACCCCGGACCAGGTCGACGCCGTCGAGGCGCACGGCACCGGCACCGCACTCGGCGACCCGATCGAGGCCGACGCCCTGCTGGCCACCTACGGCCAGGACCGGCCCGAGGGCAGACCGCTGCTCCTCGGCTCCGTGAAGTCCAACATCGGGCACGCCCAGGCGGGCGCCGGCGTCGGCGGCGTCATCAAAATGGTCATGGCGCTGAAGCACGGGATGCTGCCCAAGACGCTGCACCTGACCGAGCCCACCCCGCACGTGGACTGGTCGTCCGGCGACATCGAGCTCCTCACCGAGACACGCGCCTGGCCGGAGACCGACCGGCCGCGCCGCGCCGGCGTCTCCTCGTTCGGCATGTCCGGCACCAACGCGCACACCATCATCGAGCAGGCGCCGCCCCGGACGGTCGATGCACCGGCCGACGCCGCCGACGAAACCCCGGAGCCCGCACGGCTGCCACTCGTCCCCGTCACACTCTCCGGCAAGGACGCGGACGCGCTGCGCGCCCAGGCCGCACGACTCCACACCCGGCTGGCCTCCGGCGGCACCACCGACAGCCTGGCCGACCTCGGCTACTCGCAGGCCATCACCCGCGCCGCCCTCGACCGGCGCGCCGTGCTCGTCGCGGCCGACCACGACGAACTCCTGACGGGCCTGAGCGCGCTGGCCGAAGGGCGGCCCCACCCCGGCCTGACCGAGGGCACGGCCGCCGAGGGCAAGCTCGCCTTCCTCTTCACCGGCCAGGGCAGTCAGCGCCTCGGCATGGGCCGCGAACTGTACGAGACGCACCCGGTCTTCGCGAAGGCGCTGGACGACGTCTGTGCCCAGCTCGACCGCTTCCTGGACCGGCCGCTGAAGCAGGTGCTGTTCGGCGACGACAAGGAACTGCTGGACCGCACCGGCTACACCCAGCCCGCTCTCTTCGCCGTCGAGGTGGCACTGTTCCGCCTCGTGGAGTCCTGGGGCCTGAGGCCCGACTTCCTCTCCGGCCACTCCATCGGTGAACTGTCCGCCGCCCACGTCGCCGGAGTGCTGTCGCTGACGCACGCGGCCGCGCTGGTGGCCGCCCGCAGCCAGCTGATGCAGCAACTCCCGGCCGGTGGCGCGATGATCGCGGTGCAGGCGTCGGAGGACGAGGTGCTGCCGCTGCTGACCGAGGGCGTGAGCATCGCCGCGCTGAACGGCCCGCAGTCCGTCGTGATCGCGGGCGACGAGGACGCGGCGCTGAAGATCGCGTCCGGTTTCGAGGCGCAGGGCCGCAAGACCAAGCGCCTGACGGTCAGTCACGCCTTCCACTCGCCGCGCATGGACGGCATGCTCGACGCCTTCCGCGACGTCGCCGAGCGGCTCACCTACCACGCCCCGACGATCCCGATCGTCTCCAACCTCACCGGCGACCTGGTCACCGCCGAGGAGATCACCAGCCCGGACTTCTGGGTCCGCCACGTCCGCGAGGCCGTCCGCTTCCTCGACGGCATCCGCGCCCTGGAGACCCGCGGCGTCACCACATTCGTCGAACTCGGCCCCGGTGGCGTGCTCTCCGCCATGGGACAGGACTGCCCGGCCACCACCAGACCGCAGACGCTCGCGTTCGTACCCGCCCTGCGCGACGACCGCTCCGAAGCCCTCACCCTGACCCTGGCCCTGGCGCGGGCCCACGTGCGCGGCGTGGCCGTGGACTGGTCCACGTTCTACGCAGGCACCGACGCCCACCGCGTCGACCTGCCCACCTACGCCTTCCAGCGGCAGCGCTACTGGCCGTCCAACCCCTTCGCCGACATGGGCGCCCCCGTCACGGACGGCGGGACCGGTGCGCTCAGCGCCACCGACGCCCGATTCTGGGAGGTCGTGCACAGCGAGGACCTCGCGGCCCTCGCCGACACCCTCGGTATCGACGGCGACCAGCCGCTCAGCTCCGTGCTCCCCGCACTGTCCGCCTGGCGCCGACGGCACCACGACCGCTCCACCGCAGACGGCTGGCGCTACCGCACCACCTGGAAGCCGCTGACCGGGGCCCAGCCCTCGCTGCTGTCCGGCACCTGGCTCGTCGTCACCCCGTCCGATGCCGCCGACTCCGTATGGCCGGCCGAGACGGTACGCATGCTCACCGAGCGCGGCGTCCGGGTGGAACGGCTCACCGTGCCCGCCACCATCGACCGCACCGACCTCGCCGAGCGGCTGCGCACCGCCCTGCCCGAAGGCGACACGCCCGCCGGTGTGATCTCCCTCCTCGGCCTGGACGAACGGCCGCACCCCGAACACCCCGACCTCGGCGCCGGCCTCGCCGGCACCCTCGCACTCGTCCAGGCGCTGGGCGACGCGGACCTCGACGCCCGGCTCTGGGTCCTCACCCGCGGCGCGGTGTCCACCGGCCGGTCCGACCGGCTCACCAGCACCGCCCAGGCGCAGCTGTGGGGCATGGGCCGCACCGTGGGCCACGAGCACCCCGAGCGCTGGGGCGGCCTGATCGACCTGCCCGAGACCGCCGACGAACGCTCCCTCGGCCGACTCGCCGAAGCCCTCTCCGGACTCGACGACGAGGACCACCTCGCGATCCGCTCCCAGGGCATCCACGTACGCCGTCTCGTCCGAGCCCCGCACACCGAGAGCACCGGCGAGGGCTGGACGGGCCGCGGCACCGCGCTCGTCACCGGCGGAACCGGCGCACTGGGCGCCCACATGGCCCGCTGGCTCGTACGCAACGGCGCCGAACACCTGCTGCTGGTCGGCCGCCGCGGCCCGGACGCGCCGGGCGCTGCCGAACTGCGCGCGGAACTCACCGCGTCGGGCGCCGACGTCAC
Organism: Streptomyces sp. NPDC056061; assembly: GCF_042266885.1. Classification (NCBI taxonomy): domain Bacteria; kingdom Bacillati; phylum Actinomycetota; class Actinomycetes; order Kitasatosporales; family Streptomycetaceae; genus Streptomyces; species Streptomyces sp. NPDC056061. Next base: position 6,330 of record NZ_JBHJWQ010000059.1, read on the forward strand.
CATCGCCGCCTGCGACGTCGCCGACCGGGCGGCCCTGGCCGAGCTCCTGGCGTCGATCCCCGAGCAGTACCCCCTGACAACCGTGGTACACGCCGCCGGTGTCCTCGACGACGGCGTCCTCGACGCCCTGACCCCGGCACGCATGGCGGAGGTGCTGCGCCCCAAGGCCACCGCCGCCCTCAACCTGCACGAGCTCACCCGCGGGACGGACCTCACCGCCTTCGTGCTGTTCTCGTCCATGGCCGCCACCTTCGGCGCCGCGGGCCAGGCCAACTACACCGCCGCCAACGCCTGCCTCGACGCCCTGGCCGAGCAGCGCCGCGCCGAAGGACTGCACGCCCTCTCGCTGGCCTGGGGCGCCTGGGCCGAAGGCGGCATGGCCACCGACGAACTGGTCGCCGAGCGGCTCCGGCTGTCCGGGCTGCCCGCGCTCGCCCCCGAACCGGCCACCGCCGCGCTGCGCACCGCCCTCGACCTGGACGAGACCTTCTCCCTGGTCGTGGACATCGACTGGGACCGGTTCGCCCCCGGCCTCACCGCCCTCCGGCCGAACCCTCTGGTCGCCGAACTTCCCGAGGCCCGACAGGCGATCGAGGCGGCACGGCCGGCGGACACCGCGGCGGACCCCTCCTCCTTCGCCCAGCGACTTGCCGCCGCGGCCCAGGACGACCGCGAGACACTCGTCCTGGACTTCGTCCGCACGCAGGTCGCGGTGGTCCTGGGCTACCCGGGGCCGGATTCCGTGGAACCCGGCCGCGCCTTCCGCGACCTCGGCTTCGACTCGCTGACCGCGGTCGAGATCCGCAATCTGCTGGGCTCACTCACCGGGCTGCGACTGCCCGCCACGATCATCTTCGACTACCCGACCCCGTTCGCCCTGGCGGAGTTCCTCCAGGACGAGCTCGTCGGCTCCCGGCCCGTCGCCGCGGGCCCGGCCGCCCCGGTGACGGTCGCAGCCGACGAGCCGATCGCGATCGTCGCGATGAGCTGCCGTTTCCCCGGTGGCGTGGCCACTCCCGAGGAGCTGTGGGAGCTGCTCATATCGGGCCGGGACGCGGTCACCGGATTCCCCACCGACCGGGGCTGGGACGTCGATTCCCTCTACGACCCGGAGTCCGGCGCCGAGAACACCACCTATGTGCGGAGCGGCGGATTCCTCACCGACGCCGCCGACTTCGACCCGGCGTTCTTCGGTATCTCGCCGCGCGAGGCCCTGGCCATGGACCCGCAGCAGCGGTTGCTGCTGGAGACCTCGTGGGAGGCGTTCGAGCGGGCCGGTATCGACCCGGCCGCACTGCGCGGTCAGCGGGTCGGCGTCTTCGCCGGTACCAACGGTCAGGACTACCTCCCGGTCGTCCTCGCCGCACCGGGCGGCTCCGAGGGCTTCGTCGGTACGGGCAACGCGGCGAGTGTGATGTCGGGCCGGGTGTCCTACGCGTTGGGTCTGGAGGGTCCGGCGGTCACGGTCGACACTGCGTGTTCGTCGTCGCTGGTGGCCTTGCACTGGGCCATTCAGGCACTGCGCCAGGGGGAGTGCTCGCTGGCCCTGGCCGGTGGCGTGACCGTGATGTCCACCCCGGGCTCGTTCGTCGACTTCAGCCGTCAGCGCGGTCTGGCGGCGGACGGGCGGATCAAGGCGTTCGCGGCCGGTGCGGACGGCACGGGCTGGGGCGAGGGCATCGGCATGCTGCTCGTGGAGCGGCTGTCGGACGCCCGGAAGAACGGCCACCCGGTCCTCGCGCTCGTCCGTGGCTCGGCGATCAACCAGGACGGCGCGAGCAACGGCCTGACGGCGCCGAACGGCCCGTCCCAGCAGCGGGTGATCCGGCAGGCCCTGGCCACCGCCGGACTGTCGGCAACGGACGTGGACGCGGTCGAGGCCCATGGCACGGGCACGAAGCTGGGTGACCCGATCGAGGCGCAGGCGCTGCTGGCCACCTACGGCCAGGACCGTCCGGCCGACCAGCCGCTCCACCTCGGTTCGATCAAGTCCAACTTCGGTCACACGCAGGCCGCGGCCGGTGTCGCGGGTGTGATGAAGATGGTGCTGGCGCTCCAGCACGGGGTGCTCCCGCAGACCCTGCACGTCGACGAGCCGACCCCGCACGTCGACTGGTCGGCGGGTGACATCGCCCTGCTGACCGAGTCGGTGCAGTGGCCGGAAACCGGCCGTCCGCGCCGTGCCGCGGTGTCCTCCTTCGGGATCAGCGGCACGAACGCGCACACGATCATCGAGCAGGCCCCGGTGGAGGAGTCGGCCGCGCTCGTCGTGGCAGCGGATGCGGCTCCGCCGGTGGTTCCGGTGGTGCTGTCGGCTCGGACGGGCGCGGGCCTGCGGGCGCAGGCGGAGCGGCTCGGCGCGTACCTGGCGGGTGAGCCGGGTGCGGGGCCGGTGGACGTGGGGCTCTCGCTGACGGCGCACCGGAGCCTGTTCGAGGAGCGGGCCGCGTTGGTGGTGACGGACCGGGAGGAACTGCTGACCGGTCTGGAGTCCCTGGCGCGTGGCGAGTCGGCGCCGGGTCTTGTGTCGGGTTCGGTGGTGGGTGGTAAGTCGGCGTTCCTGTTCACGGGGCAGGGGAGTCAGCGGCTGGGTATGGGGCGTGAGTTGTATGACGCGTTCCCGGTGTTCGCGGCGGCTCTGGATGCGGTGTGTGCGCACCTGGACGTGTACTTGGACCGTCCGTTGCGTGAGGTTGTGTTCGGTGATGACGCCGAGTTGATCGGTCGGACGGGGTTCACGCAGCCTGCGTTGTTCGCGGTCGAGGTGGCGTTGTTCCGTCTCGTCGAGGCGTGGGGTCTGCGTCCTGATTTCCTGTCCGGTCACTCCATCGGCGAGCTGGCTGCCGCGCATGTGGCGGGTGTGTTGTCGCTGGCGGATGCGGCGAAGCTGGTTGCGGCCCGGGGCCGGTTGATGCAGGAACTCCCGGCCGGTGGCGCGATGGTCGCGGTGCAGGCGTCGGAGGACGAGGTGCTGCCGCTGCTGACCGAGGGTGTGAGCATTGCCGCGCTGAACGGTCCGCAGTCTGTCGTGATCGCGGGTGACGAGGACGCCGCCGAAGCGATCGCTGCCGGTTTCGAGGCGCGGGGTCGTAAGACGAAGCGGTTGACCGTTTCGCATGCGTTCCATTCGCCGCGTATGGACGGGATGTTGGATGCGTTCCGTGAGGTCGCGGAGGGCATCGCGTTCGAGGCGCCGCGTATTCCGATCGTGTCGAACCTGACCGGGGACCTGGTCTCCGGCGAGGAGATCGCCACCGCGGACTTCTGGGTGCGGCATGTCCGTGAGGCGGTTCGCTTCGTCGACGGCATGCGTGTGCTCGAAGCGCAGGGTGTGACGACGTTTGTCGAGCTGGGCCCGGACGGGGTGCTCTCGGCGATGGGGCAGGAGTGTGTCTCCAGTGAGGGCATGGCCTTCGTGCCGGTGCTGCGTGCTGGTCGTCCCGAGGCCGAGGTGCTGGTCGCGGGTGTGGCGCGGGCGCAGGTCCGTGGTGTCGCCGTGGACTGGTCGGCGTTCTACGCCGGTACCGGCGCCGCGCGGATCGAGCCGGGTGCACTGCCCACGTATCCCTTCCAGCGCGAGCGCTACTGGCCGAAGGTGTCCTCGCTGTACCTCGGTGACGTCGCGGCCGTGGGCCTGGGCGAGGCCGAGCACCCGCTGCTCGGGGCGAGCGCGGAACTCCCCGACGCGGACGGTGTGTTGTTCACCGGTCGGCTGGCGCTGTCCACCCACCCGTGGCTGGCGGGCCACACCATCATGGAAACGGTCCTGCTGCCGGGCACGGCGTTCGTGGAACTCGCGATCCGGGCCGGTGACCAGGTCGGCTGCGAGCACCTCGAAGAGCTGACACTCGAAGCACCGCTGGTCCTGCCCGAACAGGGCGGAATCCAGCTGCGGCTCTCGGTCGGCGCGGCCGACGAGACGGGGCGGCGCCCGCTGTCGCTGTACTCCCGGGGCGAGAACCTCCCGGCCGAGGAGCCGTGGACCAGGCACGCCGGCGGTGTGCTGGCGCCCGCCGACGGTCTGCCGAAGCCCGACTTCGAGTTGAGCGCCTGGCCTCCGGCGGATGCGGTCGAGATCGAGCTGGGCGACCGCTACGCGGGCCTGCTGGACATCGGCTTCGCCTACGGCCCCGACTTCCAGGGCCTGCGCAGGGCGTGGCGGCGGGACGACGAGATCTTCGCCGAGGTGCTGCTGCCCGAGGAGACCCGGGAGGAGGCGGGCCGCTTCGGTCTGCACCCGGCACTGCTGGACTCCGCACTGCACGCCATCGGACTCGGTGGCCTCGGCGTCACCGACGACACCGGCCGGCTTCCCTTCGCCTGGGGCGGGGTGTCCCTGTACGCGGCCGGAGCCTCGGCGCTGCGTGTCCACCTCGCACCGGTGGGCGCCGAGAGCGTCCGGCTGAAGATCGCCGACGTGACCGGTGCGCCGGTCGCCGCCGTCGAGTCCCTCGGCCTGCGCCCGGTCTCGGCCGAGCAGCTGCGGACCGCGCGCACCACCTATCACGAGTCGCTGTTCCACATGGAATGGACCCGCCTGACGGACACCACCGAGACTGCCGACCCGGGCTCCTGGGCCGTGCTCGGGTCCGGTGACCTTCTCGGTGCGGGCATCGCCCCTTACGCCGACCTGGCCGCGCTCGCCGCGGCGGTCGATGCCGGAGCCCGGACACCCGAGTTCGTCTTCGCCTCACCCGGCGCGGGCGACTACCAGGACGCCGCCGCGACCGCGCACCGCGCCGCCACGGAGGCGCTGGAGCTGGTGCAGGCGTGGCTGGTGGACGACCGGTTCGCGGACTCCCGCCTGGTCGTGCTGACCTCCGGCGCGGTGGCAGCCGCCCCGGGCGAGCCCGTCGCCGATGTGGCCCGGTCCACCGTGTGGGGCCTGCTGCGGTCGGCCCAGTCGGAGAACCCGGACCGCCTGCTGCTGGTCGATCTCGACGGTGACGACGCGTCCCTCCGCGCGCTCCCCGATGCACTCGCGGCGGGCGAGACACAGCTCGCGCTGCGCGCGGGCGTGGCATACACACCGAGGCTGGCCAGGGTCGCCGTGGACGACGGCAGCGGCCGGGAGTTCCGCCCGGACGCCGACGGCACGGTGCTGGTGACCGGTGCCAGTGGTTCGCTGGGCGGTCTGTTCGCCCGGCATCTGGTTGCCGAGCACGGTGTGCGGCATCTGTTGTTGGTGAGTCGGCGTGGTGGTGAGGCGCCGGGTGCGGCGGAGCTCGCGGCCGAGCTGGCGGAGTCGGGTGCGGTGGTGACCTGGGCGGCGTGTGATGTGGCCGACCGGGACGGGCTGGCCGCTGTGCTCGCCGCGGTTCCGGGCGAGCACCCGTTGACCGCGGTGGTGCACACCGCGGGCGTGCTCGACGACGGTGTGATCAGTTCGCTGACGTCCGAGCGCGTCGACCGCGTGCTGCGCCCGAAGGTGGACGCTGCGTGGAACCTGCACGAGCTGACGCGCGGACTGGACCTGACGGCGTTCGTGCTCTTCTCGTCCTCCTCCGGTGTCTTCGGTGGCCCCGGACAGGGCAACTACGCCGCCGCCAACGCCTTCCTGGACGCTCTCGCCCAGCATCGTGCCGCGGCCGGGCTTGCGGCGACTGCGCTGGCCTGGGGGCTGTGGGCCGGTGGCGGTATGGGCGACACCCTGGACGAGGCCGACATCAGCAGGATGCGGCGCGCCGGTCTGCCGCCGCTGTCCGTCACGGACGGACTCGCCCTGCTGGACACCGCCCTGCGGGTCGACGAACCGGCCCTGGTGCCGATGCGCGTGGACACCGCGGCGCTGCGCACGGTGGCCGCCTCGGGGGCGATCTCGCCGTTGTTGCGTGGTCTGGTCCGGGTTCCGGCCCGTCGTGCGGTGGATGCCGTCGCGGCGGGTGCGGGGGAGTCGGGTCTGGTGCAGCGGCTGACCGGGCTGAGTCCGGCGGAGCAGGAGCGGATGCTGCTGGATCTGGTCCGTGGTCAGGTTGCCGCGGTGCTCGGCTATGCGAGTGGGGAGACGATCGGTTCGGGCCGGGCGTTCAAGGAGCTGGGCTTCGATTCGCTGACCGCTGTCGAGCTGCGCAATCAGCTGAACGCGGTGACGGGGCTGCGGCTTTCGGCCACTCTCGTCTTCGACTACCCGGACCCGACCGTCCTCGCCCGCCACCTGCGCACCGAGCTCGTCGGCGCCGGAACCGCGACACTCGCCCCGGCCCCCGTCACGGCGGCCGTCGGCGACGACGAACCGATCGCGATCGTCTCGATGAGCTGCCGCTACCCGGGCGGGGTGCGCACCCCCGAGGACCTGTGGCAGATGATCGCCACCGGCAACGACGGCATCTCGCTCTTCCCCGACAACCGCGGATGGGACCTGGACGGGCTCTACGACCCGGACCCGGAGACCCAGGGCACCTCCTACGCCCGTGAGGGCGGCTTCCTGCACGACGCCGCCGAGTTCGACGCGGCGTTCTTCGGGATCTCGCCGCGCGAGGCCCTCGCCATGGACCCGCAGCAGCGGCTGCTGCTGGAGACCGCCTGGGAGGCGTTCGAACGCGCCGGGATCGACCCGCTGGCGGTGCGGGGCAGCCAGACCGGTGTGTTCGCCGGTGTGATGTACCACGACTACGGCTCGCGACTCCACGCCGCTCCGGAGGAGGTCGAGGGCTACCTCGGCACCGGCAGCTCCAGCAGCGTCGTCTCCGGCCGAGTCGCGTACACCTTCGGCCTGGAGGGCCCGGCGGTCACCGTCGACACGGCCTGCTCGTCGTCGCTGGTGGCGCTGCACCTCGCCGCGCAGGCACTGCGCAACGGCGAATGCACCCTGGCACTGGCAGGCGGTGTCACCGTCATGTTCACGCCCGGCACCTTCATCGAGTTCAGCCGCCAGCGCGGGCTCGCCGCCGACGGCCGCTGCAAGTCCTTCGCGGCCGCCGCCGACGGCACCGGCTGGGGCGAGGGCGCGGGCATGCTCCTGCTGGAACGGCTCTCCGACGCCCGGAAGAACGGCCACGAGGTCCTGGCGATCGTCCGTGGCTCCGCCGTCAACCAGGACGGCGCGAGCAACGGCCTGACCGCGCCCAACGGCCCGTCCCAGCAGCGCGTCATCCGCCAGGCCCTCGCCAACGCGCGACTGACCTCCGACCAGGTGGACGCGGTCGAGGCGCACGGCACCGGCACCACCCTGGGCGACCCGATCGAGGCACAGGCCCTGCTGGCCACCTACGGCCAGGACCGCCCCGCCGACCAGCCGCTGTGGCTGGGCTCGGTCAAGTCCAACCTCGGCCACACCCAGGCCGCCTCCGGCGTGGCCGGCGTCATCAAGATGGTGCAGGCGATGCGGCACGAGCTCCTGCCCAAGACGCTGCACGTGGACGAGCCCTCGCCGCACGTCGACTGGGCGGCCGGCGCAGTCTCGCTGCTCACCGAGGCCAGGCAGTGGCCGCAGGCCGGGCGTCCGCGCCGGGCCGCCGTCTCCTCCTTCGGGATCAGCGGCACCAACGCACACGCCATCATCGAGCAGGCCCCGGCCGACGACGAGGCCCAGCCCGCACCGCGGACCCCCGCCTCCGGCACCGGACTGCCCTTCGTGCCCCTGCTGCTGTCCGCACGGGGCGAGGACGGGCTGCGGGCCCAGGCCCAGCGGCTGCGCGACCGCCTCGGCGAGCAACCGGGAACGACGGGCGACGACCGCACGGATGCCGGCCTGACCGACCTCGGCTACTCGCTGGCCACCACCCGCGCGGCGCTGGAGAACCGGGCCGCTCTCGTCGCCGCGTCCACGGACGAGGCACTGCACGCCCTGGACGCGCTGGCGCGCGGCGAGGCCGATCCGGCACAGGTGCCGCACGGCGTCGCGACCGACGGCAGGACGGCGTTCCTGTTCACCGGCCAGGGCAGCCAGCGGCTCGGCATGGGGCGTGAACTGTACGAGACGTTCCCCGTGTTCGCTCAGGCACTGGACGAGGTGTGTGCCGAGCTGGACCGGCACCTGGAACGGCCACTGAAGGACGTACTGTTCGGCGACGACGCCGAACCACTTGACCGGACCGGCTTCACCCAGCCCGCCCTGTTCGCGATCGAGGTGGCGCTGTTCCGCCTGGTCACGGCCTGGGGCGTACAACCGGACCTGGTCTCCGGCCACTCCATCGGCGAGATCGCCGCCGCGCACGCCGCGGGCGTGCTGTCCCTGGCGGACGCGGCCCGTCTGGTCGCGGCCCGCGGCCGGCTCATGCAGGAACTCCCGGGCGGCGGCGCGATGATCGCCCTCCAGGCGTCCGAGGACGAAGTGCTTCCGCTGCTGAACGAGCGGGTCGGCATCGCCGCCCTCAACGGCCCCACCTCCGTGGTCGTCGCCGGTGACGAGGACGCGGCCCTGGCGATCGCTGCCGGTTTCGAGGCACAGGGCCGCAAGACCAAGCGCCTCACCGTCAGCCACGCCTTCCACTCGCCGCGCATGGAGCCCATGCTCGCCGACTTCCGCAAGCTCGCGGAAGAACTCACCTTCCACGCCCCGAAGATCCCGGTCGTCTCCTGCCTGACCGGAACCGTGGCCACGGCCGACGAGATCCGGCTGCCGGAGTTCTGGGTCCGGCACGTCCGCGAGGCCGTCCGCTTCGTCGACGGCATCCGCGCCCTGCACGACACGGGTGTGACCACCTTCGTCGAACTCGGCCCGGACGGCGTGCTCACCGCCATGGCACAGGACTGCCTGACCGATGTCGCCGACGCCACCGACACGGCCTTCGTGCCCGTGCTGCGCACCGGCCGACCCGAGATCCGCACCCTGACCACGGCCCTGGCCCTGGCCCATGTCCGGGGCGCCGCGGTGGACTGGGCAGCGTTCTACGCAGGCACCGGCGCCACCCGCGTCACCCTGCCGACGTACCCGTTCCAACGCCGTCGCTACTGGCTGGACGTGGGCATCTCCGCCGAGGACGTCGCCTCCGCGGGCCTGGGGACCGCCGACCACCCGTTGCTCGGCGCAGCCGTCGAACTGCCCGACACCGGCGGCTTCGTGTTCACCGGCCGGCTGTCGCTGCGCACCCACCCCTGGCTGGCCGACCACGCCGTCATGGACACCGTGCTGCTGCCCGGCACGGCCTTCGTCGAGCTGGCACTGCGCGCCGGCGAGGAGGTCGCCTGCGACAGCGTCGACGAACTGACCCTCCAGGCGCCGCTGGTCCTGCCCGAGCAGGGCGCGGTGCAACTGCGGCTGGAGCTGACGGCCGCCGACGGGACGGGACGACGCGGCCTGAGCCTGCACTCCCGCCGGGAGGAGGCCGACGTCGACGAACCGTGGACCCGGCACGCCACGGGTTTCCTGGCCCCCGCCCCGACCGCTGCCGCCGAGCCCTTCGACGCGACCGTCTGGCCCCCCGCCGACGCGACCGCGATCGACACCGGCGACTTCTACCCCGGCGCAGCCGCGGCCGGACTCGGCTACGGACCGGTGTTCCAGGGCCTGACGGCCGCCTGGCGCAGCGGGGACGAACTGTTCGCCGAGGTCCGGCTCCCCCAGGGGTACGAGACCCAGGCCGGTGCGTTCGGCCTGCACCCGGCGCTGCTGGACGCCGCCCTGCACACGCTGGGCCTGGACGGCTCCGGCGAGGGCGCGCGACTGCCGTTCGCCTGGACCGGTGTCCGCCTGCACGCCGCGGGCGCCGCCGCTCTCCGCGTCAGGCTGCGCCCGGCCGCCACCGGCGGTGGCGTGGCGCTCCAACTCGCCGACGCCACCGGGGCCGTCGTCGCCGCCATCGACGGGCTGGTGCTGCGCCCGGTCTCGGCCGAGCAACTGGACGCCTCACGCACCGCACAGCACGACTCACTGTTCCGGCCGGAGTGGACCGCACTGCCGCTGCCCGCCGAGCAGACCGGCGAGATCCCGCCGGGCATCCGCTGGGCGGCACTGGGCGACGAACCGTTCGAGATCGCCGGCCGGACCCTGGACTCCCACACCGACCTGGCCGCGCTCGCCGAGACGGACGGACCGGTCCCGGACGTGGTCCTCGTACCCCTCACCGGGACCGGGGCCGGACGGAACCTGCCCGACGCCGCCAAGGCCGCCGCCCGCGACGCCCTGGATCTGGTGCGGAACTGGGTGGAGGACACCCGTTTCGGGGACGCACGACTCGTGTTCGTCACCCGCGACACGGTCGCCGCCAGGGAAACCGACGACCTCGCCGACCCGACGCACGCCACGGTGTGGGGCCTGGTCCGCTCGGCCCAGTCGGAGCACCCCGGACGCCTCGTCCTGGTCGATACGGACGCCACCGACGCGTCCCAGCGGTCCCTGCCCGCGGCACTCGCCACCGACGAGCCGCAGCTCGCGCTCCGCTCCGGCGGCGCGTACGCCTTCCGGCTGGCCCGCGTACCGGCCCAGGACACCGGAACCGAAACCGGCACGGAACTCGACCCGTCCGGCACGGTGCTCCTCACCGGTGCCGCGGGCACGCTCGGCACACTCTTCGCCCGCCACCTGGTGACCGAGCGCGGCGCACGGCACCTGCTGCTCGTCGGCCGACGCGGCGAACAGGCCCCCGGCGCGACCGAACTCACCGCCGAACTCACCGCACTGGGCGCCGAGGTCACCTGGGCGGCGTGCGACGCGGCCGACCGACCGGCACTGGAGCAGGTCCTCGACGCGATCCCCGCCGAACACCCCCTGACCGCGGTCGTGCACACCGCGGGCGTGCTGGACGACGGCGTGATCGGCTCGCTGACCGACGCACGGCTCGACGCGGTGCTGCGTCCCAAGGTCGACGCCGCGTGGAACCTCCACGAACTGACCCGGGACCTCGACCTGACCGCGTTCGTGCTCTTCTCCTCCGCCGCCGGCATCTTCGGCAGCGCCGGACAGGGCAACTACGCCTCGGCCAACACCTTCCTGGACGCCCTGGCCCAGCACCGCACGGCCCGCGGCCTGCCCGCGACCTCGCTCGCCTGGGGCCTGTGGGCGGCGGCCGGCGGCATGGCGGGCAGCCTGGACACCTCCGACGTGACCCGGATGCGGCGCGGCGGCTACGAACCGCTGCCGCAGGACGAGGGCCTCGCGCTCTTCGACCTGTCCAGCACGCTGAAGGAACCGGTGCTCGTCCCGATCGGCCTCGACACCAAGGCCCTGCGCGCGCAGGCCGCGGCCGGGATGCTGCCCACGCTGCTGCGCGGCCTGGTCCGCACCCCCGCGCGACGGGCCGCCGAAAACGTCGGCGCCGTCGCCGCCACGCCCACGGGCTCGCTCACCGAACGGCTGGCCGGACTCTCGGAGGCGGAGCGCGACCGGGAACTCCTGGACCTGGTGCGGACGCACGTGGCGGCCGTGCTCGGCCACGCCGGGCCGGACGACGTCGACGCCGGGCGGGGCTTCCTCGACCTGGGCTTCGACTCGCTGACCGCCGTGGACCTGCGCAACCGTCTGGGCGCCGCCGTCGGGCTGCGACTGCCGGTCACCCTGATCTTCGACTACCCGACACCCACCGCACTCGCCGGATACCTGCGCGAGGAACTCGGGCTGGACGGTGCGGACTCCGCACTGCCGCCCGTACACGCGGAACTCGACAAACTCGAAACGATTCTGTCGGCGATCGGCCCGGACGACGTCGAACGCCCAGGAATCGCGGCCCGTCTGCGCGATCTCCTCGCGAAGTGGAACGAGACGCAGGGCGCCGCGGACGGCACCGACGACGACCGCGAGATCCAGTCCGCGACCGCAGACGAGATCTTCGATCTGCTCGACGACGAGCTCGGGCTCAACTGACCAGCTCCACGTGAGCTTTCGGAACTCTTAGTTACGTGGGGATGGCGTAAAGATGGCTGTGGCGAACGAGGAAAAGTACCTCGACTACCTCAAGCGGGCGACGACCGATCTGCGCGAGGCGCGTCGGCGGCTGCGCGAGGTGGAGGAGCGGGACCAGGAGCCGATCGCCATCGTGGCGATGAGCTGCCGCTACCCGGGCGGGGTACGCACCCCCGAGGACCTGTGGGAGCTCGTGGCCCGCGGCGGGGACGCCGTCTCCCCGTACCCGGTCAACCGCGGCTGGGCCGACGACGTGCTCTTCGAGCCCGACCCGGAGACCGGACACGAGGAGTACGTCCACGAGGGCGGCTTCCTGCACGACGCCGCCGACTTCGACCCGGCGTTCTTCGGCATCTCGCCGCGCGAGGCCCTCGCCATGGACCCGCAGCAGCGACTGCTGCTGGAGACCACCTGGGAGGCGTTCGAACGCGCCGGAATCGACCCGACCACCCTGCGCGGCAGCCGCACCGGCGTCTTCGCCGGCCTGATGTACCACGACTACGCCTCCCGGCTGTACTCCGCGCCCGAAGACGTCGAGGGCTTCCTCGGCAACGGCAGCACCGGCTCCATCGCCTCGGGCCGGGTGTCGTACACCTTCGGCCTGGAGGGCCCGGCCGTCACCATCGACACCGCCTGCTCCTCCTCCCTGGTGGCCCTGCACCTTGCCGCGCAGGCGCTGCGCACCGGTGAATGCACGCTCGCCCTGGCCGGCGGCGTCACCGTCATGTCCACCCCCGGCACCTTCACCGAATTCAGCCGCCAGCGCGGCCTGGCCATCGACGGCCGCTGCAAGTCCTTCGCCGCCGCCGCCGACGGCACCGGCTGGGGCGAGGGCGCGGGCATGCTCCTGCTGGAACGGCTCTCCGACGCCCGCAAGAACGGCCACCCGGTACTGGCCCTGGTGCGAGGCTCGGCCATCAACCAGGACGGCGCCAGCAGCGGCCTGACCGCGCCCAACGGCCCGTCCCAGCAGCGCGTCATCCGCCAGGCCCTGGCCGGTGCCCGGCTGTCGCCCGGACAGATCGACGCCGTCGAGGCGCACGGCACCGGCACCACCCTCGGCGACCCCATCGAGGCACAGGCGCTGCTCGCCACCTACGGCCGCAACCGGCCGGAGGAGCAGCCGCTGTGGCTCGGCTCGGTGAAGTCGAACATCGGCCACACCCAGGCCGCCGCCGGTGTCGCGGGCATCATCAAGATGGTCATGGCGATGCGCCACGGCGTGCTGCCCAAGACCCTGCACGTCGACGAGCCCACCCCCAACGTCGACTGGACGGCGGGCACGGTCTCGCTGCTCACCGAGACCCGCGCCTGGCCGGAGACCGGCCGGCCGCGCCGCGCCGCCGTCTCCTCCTTCGGTATCAGCGGCACCAACGCCCACACCGTGCTGGAGCAGGCCCCCGAGCCGGAGGCCGCCGCCGACGAGCAGCCGACCGACGCCCCGGGCACGGCGCTGCCGCTGTGGACCCTCTCGGCGAAGAGCAGCCCCGCCCTGCGGGGCCAGGCCACGAACCTGCTCGCCCACCTGGCCGCGCACCCCGAGCTGTCCATCACCGACCTCGGCCACTCCCTCGCCACCGGCCGCGCGGCCTTCGACCACCGCGCGGCGATCGTCGCGGACGACCGTGACGGCTTCCTCCGCGCTCTGACGGCCCTCGCCGACGAGGAGCCCGCCGCCGACCTCGTCCAGGGGCGGGCCACCGGCGGCAAGCGCGCGTTCCTGTTCACGGGGCAGGGGAGTCAGCGGCTGGGTATGGGGCGTGAGTTGTATGACGCGTTCCCGGTGTTCGCGGCGGCGCTGGATGCGGTGTGTGCGGAGCTGGACCGGCACTTGGAGCGTCCGTTGAGGGACGTGGTGTTCGGTGACGATGCGGAGTCGTTGAACCGGACGGGGTTCACTCAGCCTGCGTTGTTCGCGGTTGAGGTGGCGTTGTTCCGTCTGGTGGAGGCGTGGGGTCTGCGTCCTGATTTCCTGTCGGGTCATTCGATCGGTGAGCTGGCTGCTGCGCATGTGGCGGGTGTGTTGTCGCTGGCGGATGCGGCGAAGCTGGTTGCTGCGCGTGGCCGGTTGATGCAGGAGCTGCCGGCCGGTGGTGCGATGGTGGCGGTGCAGGCGTCGGAGGAGGAGGTGCTGCCGCTGCTGGTCGAGGGTGTGAGCATTGCCGCGCTGAACGGTCCGCAGTCGGTCGTGATCGCGGGTGACGAGGACGCCGCCGAAGCGATCGCTGCCGGTTTCGAGGCGCAGGGCCGCAAGACGAAGCGGCTCACCGTCTCGCACGCGTTCCACTCGCCGCGCATGGACGGCATGTTGGATGCGTTCCGCGAGGTCGCGGAGACGCTGACGTACGAGGCGCCGCGCATTCCGATCGTGTCGAACCTCACCGGGGACCTGGTCTCCGCGGAGGAGATCACCAGCCCGGACTTCTGGGTGCGGCACGTCCGCGATGCCGTCCGCTTCCTCGACGGTATACGGACCCTGGAGGACCAGGGTGTGACGACCTTCGTCGAGCTGGGCCCCGACGGCGTGCTCACCGCGATGGCACAGGACTGCCTGTCCCGTGAAGACGCCACCCTTGTCTCCGCGCTGCGCGCCGGCCGATCCGAGGTGCGCAGCCTGGCGGTCGCGCTGGCCGGCGCCCACGTCCACGGCGTTTCGCCGGACTGGCACGCGGTGTTCTCGGGAACCGGCGCCGCACGTGTCGAACTCCCCTTGTACGCCTTCCAGCGTGAGACCTACTGGCTGGACACCGGCTACCTGACCGGCGACATGGCCTCGGCCGGCCTCGGCGCGGCGGACCATCCGCTGCTCGGCGCCGCCGTGGCCCTCGCCGACACCGACGGCTTCCTCTACACGGGACGCCTCGCCCTCGATACCCACCCGTGGTTGGCTGATCATGTGGTGGCGGGTTCGGTGTTGTTGCCGGGGACGGCGTTTGTGGAGTTGGTGGTTCGTGCGGGGGATCAGGTTGGTTGTGGTGTGTTGGAGGAGTT
>NZ_JBHJWQ010000060.1:0-18337 GCF_042266885.1 Streptomyces sp. NPDC056061
CGGATATTTCCTCGGGGCAGGCATCGTCTGGGCTCCTCTCATGAAACCCATCTGACCTGCTGTCACCTTTCCCCGCATCTCGGGGGAACCTCAAACTGAAGACAGCCTCCTCGGCTACCGCAGCAAGGCAGCCACGCTCATCAACACCCGCACCAAGAGCGACGACACCCGTCGTCCCATCTGCATCTACACCCGGGACTGGCACGATGTCGACGACGTCCAACGAGTACTGACCAACCTCCGCACCCTCGGCATCACCGACCTCCTCCTCTACAAGACCAACAGCGACACCCTCAACGGCCGCTACGACACCGGCGCCAGCACCTTCGTCGCGCCCGCAGCTAAGCAGAAACTGGTCATCCCCAAACGCACCCGAGAAGCCCTCGAACACCACCACGCTGCGCGATCCCAGGCCCGAAGGGCTGCTGCTGCACGCAGGAAAGCACCAGCACCGAAGCACACTTGACACCTATAAGGGCACAGAGTGGACCGAGCAAACAGTGCTTCCTCGCGCACCACCACCGCTACCTCGCCTTGGAGGGCATGCCTCCCTACCAGAAGATCCATTGCTGTGCGGCGTGTTCGCCGCTCTGCGGCCGCCGTGCTACAGAGCGCGTGACGATGAACTGTGACGCCAGACGCCAGATAACGAATCCGGGAGGGGCCCGTGGAGAGAATCGTGAGCGGCGTGGACCACGTACACACTGCGGCCACGGTCCGCCGTCGGCAACGCACGTTCGTGCCGCCGTCCGGGGCCTACCTGCCAGACCCTCAGGCCCAGGCGGGTGACGCCCTGCTGGACCAGTTGTTCTACGCGACGGTGGACGAATGCTCTGATCCCCGCTGCCGCCCGCTGCTGCTCGACCGCGTCGCGGCCGACGCGGCGGCGACACGCAAACTGGTCGACTGGGCCTGCTGGATCGCCTCCGAGGCGTACGGCGGGCTTCCCGCGGAGCTGGTGGACGAAGACGAGGCGGCGACAACCGTCTTCAGTCCTTCACCCCTTTTCTGCCGGCTCGCCGCGGCGCACCACAATCCCGGGCCGGCCTTCGACGCCGTATACGCCACGTATGAAACCGCCCAGCGCCGTCAGGTGGCAGACAATGCTGTCGCCCTGGTCGACGGGCTTCAGGTGTGGTGGACAGACTTCCTCTACCAGTGCCCCCCGCCGCGCCACCCCTGCGAACCTTCAGCCGAGCCTCTCAAGGAACCACCTGATGGCCACCAATCCCAGTCCCGCTGTCCCGGGCAGCCCTCCGCCCCTGACCGACGCTTTCGCGCCTGCCCGTCGGGTGCTGCGCACGGATCAGCAGGCGGCGGTGGACAGCGGGGTAAGAGGTCTGAGGAAGACCGGGAGCCGCGGGCACATGGTGTCGGCGTGCGGTACGGGCAAGACGCTGATCGCCCTGCGCACGGCCGAGGCCCTGGATGTTCAGTTTCTGTTGGTGGTGGTGCCGTCGAGGGACTTGATCGGCCAGTGGGCGGCCGCGGCCCGCGCTGACGGCCGTACCGAGGCGTTGATGGCGGTGTCGTCGCTGAACGCGGACAGGCACCCCGTGCTGGCCGGGGCGGGCGCGAGCAGTACGGGATCGGGGGAGTACCTGGCGTACTGGCTGGCCCAGCGCGCCAAGAAGAACGAGAAGGCGACCGTGCTCGTGACCCTCGACTCCCTCCCGCGGATCGAGGAAATCCAGCACTCCGTCTTCACCGCACCCGCCTTCGACCTCGCAGTCATCGACGAAGCGCACCGCACCGCAGGCTCCTGGGACAAGGAATGGACGATGGTCCACGATTCCTCCCGGATCCGCACCGACCGCCGTCTGTATCTGACCGCCACGCCCTATGAGTGGGAGGCGCCGCGCCTGGCCGAGGCCCCGGACACCCGCCCGCGCCCCAAGCGGACCGCAGCGACCGCACCGGAGTGGGAGTCCCCGTCCCTGATCGCCTCCATGGACGACGTCAAGGTATTCGGCCCCCGCCTGCACACCTACACCCACGCGGCTGCGATCGAGGACGGCGTCCTGGCCGACTACCAACTCCTGATCCCCACCATCACCGACACCGACCTGCGCACGGTCCTCACCGACCCCGACCACGCGCACACCGGTTTCGCCCCGACCGCGCGCCGGACGACCGCCCTGCACCTGGCGATCCTCAAAGCGATGACCGAACACGACCTCAAACATGTGATCGTCTACTTCCAACAGGTCGCCGACGCAGAAGACTTCGCCCGCCAGTTCCCCCACACCCTGCGCACCCTCCCACCCGACCAACGCCCCTCCTGGGCCGGCACCCTGTCCGTCTCCTCGATCAACGGCAACCACACCCCCGACCAGCGCGCGAAACTCCTCAACCAGTTCGCGAACGCCGACCGCGCCATGATCACCAACGCCCAAGTCCTGGGCGAGGGCATCGACTTGCCAGCTGTGGACGCCATCGTGTTCGCCTCCCGCACCGAGAGCGTGCGCCGCATCGTCCAGGCCCTGGGCCGCGCCCTGCGCAAACCTCCCACCACCGATGTGAAGACCGCGAGCCTGATCATCCCCGCCTACACTCCACCCGACTCCGACCCCACCGACCTCCTCGACACCCCCTACGAAGCCCTCTGGCTCATCACCGCAGCACTGCGCCACCACGACCAGACGATTGCTGCCCGCGCCCCGCGCAAGGCCACCGCGCACCGCCTGGACGCCGACACCCACCGCCTCCTCACCCGCCGGTTCCGCTTCGACTTCACCCTCGACCCGGGCACGATCGCCCGCGCGATGGACCTGCTGGCCTGGCCGTCGGCCGGCGCAGTCCTTTCCGCACCCCGCCGTGCCGGCCTGGCGGCGGCCACCCGCTACCACACAGAACACGGTCACCTGAAGGTCCCGGTCGCCTACACCGACGCCTACGGCTACCGCCTCGGCCCCTTCATCGCCGGCCAGCGCACCGCCCACCGCCGCGGCACCCTGACTGCGGACTGGACCGCCGAACTCGAAGAGCTCGGCATGATCTGGGACGAGCACGAAGCCGCCTTCGAAGGCAACATGACCCTCGTCGAGGCCTTCCACGCCGAGCACGGCCATCTCGCCATCCCTGCCCACGATCCCGGCGGCCAGTTCCTCGTCGACCAACGCGGCCTGGCCCGCAAAGACCAACTCCCCACAACCCGTCACACACGCTTCACCGCCCTCGACCCCAACTGGCTTCTCCCGTACGGACCCGACTGGCATCGCAAGTACCACCTCCTGGCCCGCCACATCCAGGACGGACACGACCCCGCAAATCTGCGCCGCGACACGGTGATTGACGGCATGAAAGCCGGCACCTGGCTGCTATGAGTTCTCGTTCTTGTTGAGGTGAAGAGAGTTCTCTGACCTGTGATGCCGTAGATGGCTGAGGCGCGTCTCGGTCAGGTCCTGTCGTGCCGTAAGTGTGCTTGACCTGTACTACTGCAAATTAGATGAGAATCCCGCGGGTGTATTGAGAATTCTGGTGAGTACCAGCTGGTTACCTGCCGCGTTGCCCCTGGCTGACAAGCTTTGTGCATCTTCAAACCGGCACACCCTCTGCGAGCCGTTGTCCCCGACCGGACGTTGCCGCGCAGCCTGCGTTGTCGGTGCTGTATCGAGGTGGATGACCCGTGCCCGTCGAGCGGCTCTGAATCCACCTGGTGAGCAACCGTGGCCCTTCTCCGAGAGTAAGATCACTTGGTGTATGTCGCGGGGAGGGATCGGCGCGATCATCCGCCGGCCTTGAGGGTGAGGGGGAGAAGAACATGCCCGAGGGGAATGGGGCGCTCAGCCCATCGTTCGAGCGCCTGCTCACGAGGGGATTCGCGCATCTGGCGCCGGGCCCTGTGAGAGTGCTGACCACCACTTCAGAAGAAGCCCAGCCGCTCTTCGAGCTGCCCCCGTCGTGGCGTATCGCTCGGGAGCGGTCCTGGCAGGACCTTGGTTCTGTTGCTACCAGTCTTCTGGGGCAGGGCCCGCTTTTCCTCGTGCCACCGTGGCAGCGCGCCACCAGCACCCGGCCGGGGGCACGCCAAGCTCTGTCTTCCTTCGTTTACGACGACGTTCTGCGCGCTTGTCGTCCCGCAGGCCCCGACAGCGTCATGGCGGTCTTGACCCCTGCTGAGCTCTGGGTCTCAGATTCGCCGTGGGCAGCCGAGTTGCGTAAGGCGTTGGCCGAGCACTGGCACACCTTGACCGTGCTTTACGGTACCGGCGTGGTCCCGCATGTCCATTCGTCCTTCGTCGTGGCCGCGGCATTTCTCCAGGCCAAGCAGGAACACCGGCCGCCGATGAAGATCTTTCGGGCACCACGCATGGACGACGACGTATCTGTCGAGAAGGATTTCGAGGTCCTGCTGAAACGCGGAGGGGGAAGCACTCGGTACGGCTACGTGGTGCGTGACCTCCCGCCAGCTGAGCAGAGTCTCGACTTCGACCGGCATCATCCAGAAGTCGTTTCGCAGCGAACTGAATTGGTGGGCTTTGGCAGCCTTACCACCCTGGGCGAGCTCTACGAAGCCGTCCCTCGCATCCACATGGCGGGTGACTCGGCATGGATCAGCGACGAGGAACTGCCTGGAGCTGTTCGCCTCCTGGGGGGCCGGGACGTGCTGCGCGACGGTTCCATCGCACTGCCCGCAGACGACAGCAAGTGGGTCACAGCCCCGCCTCAATACCTCCTGCGACCAGGCGATCTCATCATCCGTGAAATTCGCGGACTTCATGACCGGTACGGCCTGATTGCTGCCGAGGTGACAGAACAAGACCTTCCTGCCGCGCCTTCGCACACGACGGTCGCTCTGAGGCCCTGCGCCAGCACCACACCGCAGCAAATTCGCCTTGTCGCTCAATTTCTGCGCACGCCGCTGGCAGACAGACTGGTTGGCAGGTCTAGTGTCCACCTCACGCTGAAGCGGCTACGGGAACTTCCCGTGCCTCAACCAGACGACGCCCTGACCACGGCACTGGACGATCTGGATACCGCCCGGCATCGGCTCAAGACCTGGGCCACAGAGGCAGAAGCTCTCCTGGAATCGGCGTTCACGCACAGAACCGCGACACAGGCCCGTGAAAGGATCATTGAGCAAGGCCGCGGTCTGCGGCTGCGTGTGGAGGCGGCAACGCTGCTCGACGATCTCGGGCACACCGTACGCACTCGCTTTCCCCTTCCCGTTGCCTATCGGTGGCGTGAAACCGAAGCACGCATGAGCGCCGGCGAGCACCAGGCGGCCTACAGCGCCATCCTGGAGACTGCGGAAATCCTTCTCTGCTACGCGGCTCTTCTCACTCTCGCGCTGGCCTGGGAAGCTGGCATTCCCCTGGGCTCCACGGCTGCGATCAGGGAGAAGCTCGTTGGCGGACGAAGCGGGCCAGGCTTCGGCGATTGGGCTGCCGTGCTGCAGGAGGCAGCTGGAAGCCGCAAGCTTCGGGCACTACCGCACCAGCACCCCATCCACGCCATTCGTTCCCTGCTGGCAGACCAAGACACCGCAGACGCACGCCAGCGGCTGAGCGAACGCCGAAACGACGACGCTCACCTCCGGCGTCTCGATCCCATCGATCTTCCTCCTGCAGTGACGGAAGCTTTCGCTGACCTTACCCTGCTCATTGGCCGAGCACGTTTCCTTGCCGACTTTCCCCTCTGGCACGTCACCAAGACCCGTTGGGACAGCCTGGCCAAGACAGCTCAAGTGCACTACAGAGAACTAACGGGAGATCACCCCGTTGTGCCGACCAAGATTGCTGCTTTCACGAGGGAAGACCTGGAGCCCGGGAGCCTATACCTGCGGGACTCCACGCATGAGCTGCACCTGCTGCGACCATTCCTGATAGGCCAGGTCTGCCGGGTATGCCGCGCGTGGTCGACATTCCATGCTGATCTTGTTCCCAAGGGAGGCGTTCAGCTCAAGAGCCTTGAACATGGCCATGTTCTTCCCCAGCCCGCAGACACAGCACAGGCTCTGGCCAAGGTCGGTCTGCTCTGAAACGAACACCAGGCTCCGAATGGCGATCGTGACTGGCAGCAGTTGACGCCGCCTGCACAGATCGGATGAGCCCTCAGTTTCCAGATCCTGATACTTCCTGCCACGCCGATGAACCTCGCCCCGCCTGCTGAACAGGACCTGCGTGCGGGTCTGTCGCCACGGATGGCGCCGACGCCGTCAGCCGAGGGGCAGGTCGAGGTAGTGGGCGACGTCGTGCAGAACCTCAGGGGTGAGGGTTTCGGTGCGGTCGAGGATGGAGAGTTGGGCGGCCATACCGATCAGCGGGGTGAGGTGTTCCATGAGCCCGTCGGTGATGCGGTAGAGCTCTTCCTCGTGGTCCAGGAGACTGTTGGGCCGGTGGTGCCGCAGCCGCAGCCGGCCGTCGAGGGCGGCCAGGGTGCCGACCCATTCGTCGGGGTGTTCCGTGCAGCGGGGCGGGAGCCGGTTGACCCAGAGTGTGGGCACTGAGCGTGGCCGGATGGGGGCGGTGGCCTCGGTGGGGCGTCTGAGGGCGGGGAAGCGGGCGGCACGGGCCTCACGCAGGATGTCGCTGGAGCCGATGCCGCTCCAGAAGACGGTCAGGCCCAGTTCGTCGGCGAGGTAGTCGAAGTAGTCGAACGTCGGCTGCAGGTCCTCGGGCCGCAGCCGGTCGATCCCGTCGATCAGGCAGACCTCCGTACGGGCATGGCGCATCACGTGGACCGCAGGCCCGGTGAAGTCCTTCATGCGCTGTACGGGCCGTTGCTCGGTGTCCGGGCGGTACAGATCCCAGCCGAGGAAGACGGCCAGGGCCGCGGACCAGTCGGCGGATGTGCCGGGTTCGGGCGGGGCGTTGACGCAGACGACGGGGATGCGGCTGTCGTCGATGCCATGGAGCTTCTCGCGGCGTCCCTGGTGGGCCAGCCCGATGTGGTGCAGCAGGGTGCGTTTGCCGGTACCGCGGCAGTCGCTGTCGATGGCGACGTGCTGGCAGGGGTGGCGGCGTTCGCCGTTGAGGCGCAGCATCCGCCGTGCGGTCTTCATGCCTGTGGCGATGTCGGTGGTTTCGACGAGGCCGAGCCGGGCGTGGTAACGCACCCGGGGGTCGTCCTCGTCGACGGGCACGGGGCCGTCAACCGGCGGGATCGGGGGAGGGGCCGGCTGGTGCCGTACGCGGGCGCGCCAGCCGTGCAGAGTGGTCGGTGACCCAGGAGACAGGGCCGGCGCCGACGCGGGCGGCGGGACACTTTGAGCGTCACGTACGGGGGTTTTCACCGGTCATCTCCTTGTCGCCCGTTGCTCGGTGGGGGAGAGCCGGTGCTGCTGTCGCCTTGGGTGGTGTCTGGGGTGGGCCTGCAGTTGTTGTCGCCCACGGGCCCGGGATCGGTGGGGCCGGGCGGGTGGAGGCCGGGCAGTGAGGCCAGGAAGTCGTCCAGGCTCAGCCCTGCGCCCCGGACGGGCTCGGGCGTGTCGAACAGCTCTCCGGCGGGGCGGTCGAGGGAGCGGAAGGGGCGGACGGAGTCCGGGTCCAGGGGCGGCAGGCCGTCGGCGTAGGGCTTGGTGGTGGGCGTCGGTAGCGCGGGGCGGGGCACCGCGGCAGCCGCGCGGGGACTCGGCCTGGCTGCGGTGGGCGAGGGCCCGGTGGCCAGGTCGCGCAGCAGGCGGGCGGTGGCCCGGGTGACGGCGGCCTCGTCACGGCGGCTGCCGCCGGCGGCGAGGTGGATACGCAGGGCCTGGTCCCAGGTTTCCTCGGTCCACCGGTCCTTGAGCAGCCGACGGTGGATGAAGGGCACCTCGACCCACGGGTCGGTGCCCGGCTCGGCCCGGTGGTTGAACAGCCAGGCGACTTCCGGGTGGTCGGGGGAGTAGTGGACCTCCCAGCGCCCCTGCTGCGCTGCGATGCCGGAGGGCCCGCGGAAGAGGTCCAGCTTTCCCCGGTCGAGGTTGTAGGTGCGGTTGTTGATCTGGAAGCCCTTGCGGCTGACCCGGACCCACACCGTCGGCAGCAGCTTGCGGTTCTCCTGCGCGGTCAGCGTGGTGGACCGGTAGCCGCGCAGGGACACCAGGGCCGCGTACATCTGGTTGGGAGTCAGGCGCAGTCCGGGAGTGAACGGGCTACGAAGTGCTGCGTGAGGGGTCTGCTGCCAGCGGAGGACCACCCACTGCTCGAACAGTTCCTGGAGCTGGGGGATTGTCCACAGAGGCTGCTTGCGGACGCGTTTGCCACGCAGGTCCAGACGGTGATGGGTGTAGGAGGCCAGGTACTGGCTGAAGCCGGTTTTCACCGCCAGCATGGCGCGCTCCACGATGGCCTTGTCGACGGCGGTGCGCAGCCGTGCCTCGCGTACTTCGATGCCCAGGCTGTGGCAGGCGCGGGTGAAGTCCGCGGAGATGAACGGCGAGCCGTGGTCGATGACGAGTGTTTCGGGTTTGATGACGGGCCTGGCGGCGGCGCCGGCGAAGCGGGGGTCGGCCGCCAGGAGGTCCTCGAAGGGGAGGTCGGAGCCTTCCATGAAGGTTTCCGGTGCCCAGCCCGGGCGCGCGGGTAGCGGGGCCGTGGTCTGGGCGACGACCTGCATGGTGTCGAACGAGCGGGTGGCCCGCCCGGCGGCCCATCGTCCCGTCCCGCCGGTGCGGCCAGTGCGCTTGGGCACGAGCAGGGAGCCCACGATGCTGCGGGTGGCCACGTCGATGGCGATGGTGAGCTCCACGGAGATGCCCCGTCCGTCGTCGCCGAGGACGAGGACGTCCAGTCCGGTGGTGTCGATCTGCACCAGTTCCCCGGGCCAGCGGGCCCAGGTCGCCCGCCGGGCGACCGGCCGCTCTGCGGATGTGGCAGGTCCGGCCGCGTGGCGGGCCGCTGCGTCGTGCGCGTTCTGCGCGGTGATCCCGAGGCGCTCCAGCAGCCGGTAGAACGTCGCCGGACTGATCACCAGGCCCCGGGCGGTCTCCGGATCGGCCAGCAGCTGCGCGTAGCGGGTCCGGACCGTCTGCTGCACCCGGTCGATCAGCCGGGACAGGGTTCCCGGAGATAGGCCCTTGTCGCGTTCGTCGTCCAGGATCTCCCACACGAGGTCGACCACCCGCGCATCGACGCGCCCGTGCGGGGCCGTACTGCGCAGGCTGCGTTTGTCGACCAGGCCCATCAGGCCTTCTTGGCGCCAGGCCGCGCACTTCCGTTCGACGGTGGCCGCGGACACCGGTGTTCCTGCCTGCGACAACTGGTCGGCCTTGGCCTGGTAGCGCTGACGCAGGGTGCGCCGCTGCGGGTCGAAGGCCGGTCGGGGCTCGGTGGTGGCGGGAACGTTCGGGGCCTGCTGGTGCAGTACTTCCTTGACATGCAGCTCCCACGCGAGGGCGGCCTTGCGTACATCCTTCGGCAGCGCACGGAACTCGCCGAGGCGGCCGGGCAGCGAACTGCGCGGCGCCGCCCGGTTCAGCACGGCGAAGTCGGAGGCCGAGGTCACGGCCGTCTGCAGGATGATCAGCGGCTCCACAGGCTCCACAGGCTCCACAGGCTCCCCGGGCTCTGCCGGCTCTGCGGCGTCGAGGAAGAGACGCGGTCCGTGGAAGGCGGTCACGACCCAGGCCGCGCCGCGGAAGCGGATGGTATCCCCCACAGCCAGGGTGTCAGCAGCGGCGAGCGCCCCCGCGCCTGCGGTGTGCCGCGAAGCCGAGGTCACACGGCCTCCCCTGAGCGAGCCCATGCCGTCGACGACGGGGTGAGCGGACACCCATGTCGGTGTGCAGCCGCTGCGCCCAGATCAGGTGATAGGCAAGGTCCACCCCCGCGTACGGGGGCAGGGCGGCGGCTCGTAGCCCAGAGCGGATGGTTCGAGGCGAGGTGAACTGCTGTGCCAGCAACTGGTCCTGCCCGGCCGTGAGCCACCGTGAGCTGCGGGCGGCGTAAAGGAGCTGGAGGTTGTCCAGTTCCACCCCGGTGGGAGGTTCCATCACCCGGATCTGCCAGCCTGCTGCTGCCGCAGCCACCGCCAGCACCGCCTGCTCGGACTGCCACCGGTCGGTGAGCTGCTCCGGCTGCACGCAGATCACCTCGCGCCGGCCCGCCCGTAAGGCGACGAACGCCGGCCGCAGGCGGTGACGGCGCTCTTAACGGCTCCAGCGCAGCTCCATCGGCCCCGCGCTGCGCAGCCCGACCGCCAAGTCGCGGTCCAGGACCATGCCGCAGCGCTGCTGCCGCAGCGAGCCGCAGGCCAGCAACTGGTCGGTGGCCGAGGCCCACGCGTTGGTGACGAACGACTGCCGTCCCGGGTAGGGCACGGGCCGCTCCAGCGGTGCCAGTTCCTCGAACGGCACCTCGCCGGCCTCTGACACCGGGTACTCGCGCTGTCGTCCGAACCGGTCGAGGTAGCGGACCGTGATGTCGCATGCGCTGACCGGGGCCCCTGGCATGTCCGCCGCCCCCTTGGCTGTTGTCGTGGGCCGCACCGTGCGTGCCCCTGCTCCAGCGTCCACGTACGGATGGGGCATGCGCAGCCGCACCCGGCTCCACCCCACGATCGAGGGAACAGGGCAGATACGTGTGCGAAACCAGACGGCGCGTGCCGCTGTGGGCGGGAGCTCATACGACGGCGAACGAGTCGCTCCAGTCCCAGGGCAGGCAGCAGAGGTTCTCCAGCGGCGCCCGGTGCTCGTCGTCGCGGTGGATCAGCGCTGTGACCGGCCTCCGGCCACGGCGGCGCCCGCCGCACTCGTCATCCTTGGTGGCCAGCGCGCACCGCTGATGCCGGGCGAGCCACTCCGCCACCGGGACCTGCCACCTGCCCGGCGGCAGTTCGAGCGCATCCGCCAGCTGGGACAGCTCGGCCACCAGACGGGACTCGGCCGCAGCCCAGGGCCCGCCGGGCAGAGCGGCGCGTTGCTGCTCGTAGCGCAGCAGCGCCCGGGCTACCTGCAGCACCTCCGGATACACCAACAGCCATGCCGTCTCGACGACTTCGGGCTGCAGTCCCGCCCGCCCGGCCCGCCCGGTCCACCGCCGGGTGAGAGGGGCGCGGCGCCACCACCACCCGGTAAGGGCGAAGGCGTCCGCGACAAGGAACCCTCCGGCTGGCCCGAACCGCCGCTCAAGCCGGCCCCGCCGACGGTGGGCGTCGACCGACTCCGGCAGCGGCGCCAGATCCACTCCCGCCCCATTCCTCTGACGCACGTGCGTGAACCGGCCGTGCCGCTCGCAGATCCGCCACCGCTCCGGCCAGACGAGCCACACCCCACCAAGGCCGGCGCCCCGTGCCGCCGTACACAGTCCGCAAGCCGGCACGAGATAGTGCGCCAGCGGCTGCCACGGCCACTCCCACCGCGCCTGCCCACCCGGCAGAAGATGTGCCTCGCGCAGATGCGGCAGGGCCCACCGAAGCCGCGCGGACGGCACGCCGAGCATCTCCGCGAGCCGGTCTGCCGCCGCACTGCTGAGGAACACCTCGGCCAGATGTGGCTGAAGGGCCTCCTGGCCCGGCGGCCCGTCGCCGAGTTCGGCGAGCAGGAAGCCGACCTCCACCCCCTGTGCCCCGGCCACCCGCCACAAGAACGAACAGTTCGACTCGTTGGCCACGAAGCGGACCGGTCGCCGCGGCAGACTTCTGCTCCACACCGTATTCCCCAACCCCCTTGCCCGCGCCCGGCAACCGTCCAATCACGATGCTTGCCGCCCGCCGTACATCGCGCCTCCCGCACCGGCTGTCCTGCCCAGGACGCCATGCCCGCAATGAACCGGATCTCCACCGCACTCCGCTCCTTACCACGGTGAGGACCCAGGGGGCCCGGGGCGTTCACCCCAATGGGTGAGACAGGCCGGGGTGAGTGCCCTGCGCCGCGGGCTCGTCCGCATCCTGCCCCTTGGAAACCCGTCACCTGCCCTTGCGCCGGAGCCGTCTTGTGCTGCACGACCAGCCCGCCGAACGCCTGCCCAGCGAACTGTGGACACGCCAGCGCGCCGCGGCCGACTGCGTCCTCAACGCCTTCGCCATGGGATACGAACGCCAGCAGGTGATCATGCCGTGCGGCACCGGAAAGACCCACCTCGCCGTCCACATCGCCCACGAGCTCACCTCCGACAGCCGCAGCCTGACCGTGATGCCGACCCTGGAACTGCTCAACCAGACCGCCCGCGTCTGGCACACCTCCGGCCGGCCGGGCCACTTCCTGGGCCTGTGCTCCGACACACAGACCAGTGAGCCCATCCTGAGCGGCGTGCTCACCATGACCAGCGACCCCGCCCGGCTGGCTGCCGTCGTACGCGGTGCAGACGGTCCCGTCAGTGTCTTCGCCACCTACGCCTCGCTGCCCAAGCTCGTCGAAGCTCACCAGCGCCATCTGCTGCCGCGCTGGGACATCGCGGTCGTGGACGAAGCCCACCGTACCGCCGGCGCCCGCGGCAAACCGTGGGCCGTCATCCACGACAACGACGCCATCCCCGCCCGCCACCGCCTCTACCTCACCGCCACGCCCCGCATCTGGGACGTCAACCGAGACATCGTCACCGAACCGATCGCCTCCATGGACGACGTCTCCCTCTACGGACCTGTCGCCTACCGCTACTCGCTGGCCGAGGCCATCCATGAGGGACGCCTGGCCGACTACCGCATCGCCGCCCCCGAGATCCACGACCCGCACCTGCGCGCCCTCTTGACCGCCCGCAAGGGGGCCAGCCGCACACCCCAGACCGATGCCATGCGGGTAGCGGCGGCCCAGCTGGCCCTGCTCAGAGCGCGCGAAGAACACAGCATCCGCCGCACGGTCGTCTTCAGCCGCAGCATCGCGCAAAGCGATGCCTTCGCCGAAACCCTGCCCGAGACCGCCGCAGCCATCCCCGGCGGCCACGCCCACGGCCTATGGGTCGCCAGCATCCATTCCCGTAACAGCCGTTCCGAGCGGCGAGAGCACCTGACCCGGTTTGCCCAGCCTCCGCAAGACCAGCCCGCCGGCACTCTCGCGGAGCTGAGCGTGCTGTGCAACGTCCGCCTATGCGTCGAAGGCGTCGACTTCCCGCTGGCCGACTCCGTGCTCTTCGCCGACCCCAAACAGTCCACCATCGACATCGTCCAGGCGATCGGCCGCGCGCTGCGCATCGGCCCTGGTATGAACAAGATCTCCACACTGGTCATCCCGGTGCTCTTCGGCCCCGGGCAGCGCCCCGAGGCGGCAACGTTCGGCACCCCGTACCACCTGCTGCACCAGGTCATGATCGCGCTCAAGGCGTACGACGAGCACTACTTCCACCGCCTGCCGATCAACGGCACCCGGCTGCTACCGCCCGCACCGGCCCTCGCCATCCACCCGGCACGCGCAACGGAGATCGCCCCGCACCTGATGCTGCGGATCATGAAGCCCGAACCCGATGTCTGGGAGAACGGGATGGCCTGCGCGCAGGCATTCTTCGACACCCACGGCCATCTGAACGTGCCCAGCAACCACATTACCGATGACGGGTTCCACCTCGGCTGCTGGCTGGGGTACCAGCGCGCTCTCAAGGCCGCCGGACATCTCTCCGCAGCCCGAGTCGCCGCCCTGGTCACCTGCACCATGCCCTGGGCGGACACCGAAGACAGCACCGAAAACCTCCTCCCCGTTGCCCAGGACTACGCCCATGCCCACGGCCATCTGCTCCCGGAACCGGATGAGACCTATCAGGGTCGACCCCTGGGCGCCTGGCTTGCCGAGCAGCGCCGCCTAGCCGCCGACAGCACCCTGCCCGCCCCCTACGCCCGCGCCCTGAGGGACATCGACCGCTGGTGGAACCCCGTCTGGCCCGCTGCGTGGCAGCGCATGTACACACGTGCCCGCGAGGCCGACACGGACCTGTCTCTCTACCCGGGCCCGCTCCCCGCCGGCGCGGATGACCTCACTCGCTGGCTAGACGAGCAGATCGATGCCTTTCCTACTCTCACCAAAGCACAGCAGACACTCCTGGCCGCTCTGCCGCTGCAGCGCGGCCCCCTCACCCTTGCCCTGTGCCGTCCCCTCGGCAGCCAGAGCGCCACGCACGCCCACGGACTGCGCGCCGCCCGGCGCTTCTTCCGCCGCCACCAGCATCTGCGCGTCCCCATTGACTACACCGACACCCACGGCAGTTCCTGCTTCCCGCTGGGGCAGTGGATCACCGACTTACGCGACTTGGCCGGCACGGCCCGCCTCAGCCGTGAAGAGACCGAATCCGTTGAGGCGCTCGGCATGGAATGGCTTCCTGGACTCCGGTGCGACGATGCCCCAGCCGCCCTGCCCAGGCCCCGCATTCCGTCGGCGGGGCGACACCGGAACCGACGTACCCACGGCGGAGCCGCCGGACGAGCACACTGATCCCATCCACCCCGGCCCGCTCCTGCGGATCGCCGGCAGTGACCCACCGGCCAGCTTCCCTTCCGGCAGGGTGTGTTCGAGCAGTCGCAGCACCCGCCCGTGTACAGCGCCCTCGACGACCTCGAACGTCTCGGCCCACCGCGGATCGATCTCGGTTTCCTCGTAGGCGATCACCAGGTGCTCACCGGCACAAGAGGTGAACCACGGTGTCCGGGTTAGCTCACCATGCCCGGCTGAAGCGACCGGCCTGCCAGGGCCGTCCCTACGACTGGCGCTCTGGGCGAGGGTAGAACCTGCGCCCCGCTCACCGTTGCAGTTCGGCCACCGCCACAGGCAGCCCAGCCGTAGCCACTGCACGCCCCGTTACGATGAGCAACACAGTTTTTGGCATGTGACACGGACAAGCAGGCTTGCGCCCTCTGCCGGGTTGGGTGCCAGGCAATACAGCACAGCGCGTGTCACGGACAGGGACCAACCACTGCCCGGACCACGCCTGGACAGCAGCGTCCGGCCTCGGGGGTGCGGGCGGGGATGCGTGGGTGGGGAAGTGCGTACCGACTTCGGGGACCTCGTCATTGACCAGGCCATCGTCCATGCAGTGCCTCAGCGCACCAAAGACCAGGATCCCGTTCCGCTCAAGCTCAGCGAGACAGCCTGCAGGCTTGACGACGGCGGGCGCACGGCGCTGCAGGGGAAGCTCCGTGACGTTCTGGACCGTCTGGGCCGCGAGGTCGTAGAAGACCCTGAACTCAAGTCCGGCCTGCCCGACGCTGTCCGGTCGTTCCTCAGCGGTGAGCAGGATCTGGTGGAAGTCTCCGGGGAGCTGGCCCATGCGCTGCGCGACAGCCAGAACGGAACCAGCTCTTCTGGCCTCCTTCTGGTGGCCGCCGCCCGTCTCGACAACCGGAACGCGTTGCTGATGGTTAAGCTGGAACACGAGACCGGTATGCAGGCCAACGAGATCGTGGCCGGCGGACTGCGCACCTTCGACATGCAGTATTTCGCCAACCTGTTGTTCACCGAGAAGTCCAAGGTCTACAAGGTGGCGCTCTTCTCGGAAGAAGGGCTGGCCGATTCAGGACTTCATGGATGGGCCGCAGACCCACAGAAATCGGGCAAGGACGTGGCCCGCTTCTTCCTCGAGAAGTTCCTGGGCTGCCGGCACCAGAACGATCCCCGCGAGCTCACCCGCCGCTTCCACGACGTGGCCATAGACTGGGTCAACAGCCGCTTCACCCACTCCGATGTACGGGTGGACTACGTCATGGCCGTCATGGTCGAACTCCAGAACTCTGCCCCGACGCTGGATCCTGCGACGTTCATCGAGACCCATCTGAAGGAACCGCACCACGACGACTTCGCAGAGTTCCTCGAGGAGAATGACGTTCCGGTCCGCACTTTCGACAAGAACACCGAGTTCATCAGCAACCGGCTACAGAAGATGCGCGTCGACCTGTCGAACGGCGCGTTCCTGGTCGCGCCCCTGGAAGCAGTGCAGGACGGCACGGTCGTGGTGGAGGATCTCGACGACGGCCGCACCACAGTCACGGTCACCTCAAAGCTCACCAATACCAGCAGTGGCGCTTCGATGGGGCGCCGTCCCAAGCCGCCCAGCCAGCCCGCAGAATTGTCCGCGCCCGCCCAGAAGGAAATGATCCCGGGACTCGAGAGCGTCATGGCCATCCCGGCCCAAGCCACCCAGGCATCCGCCGGCAACGAGCTCCCGCCAGCGCAGACATGAACGCCACCACCACGCCCCCAACGCCTGCGGTGGCCCCCGCATGACCCTGACCGCTGAAGAGGCTTTCCAGCGCTACCGGAAAGAGCGGCCGAGCATCGAGCGGGCAGCCGAAGAGACCAAAACACACCTTGCGCACCACATTGCCCGCAGAGGCATCGACTGTCAGGTGATCGCCAGAGCCAAAGAGCTCACCAGCTTCAACGCCAAGGCTCATTCACCACGCAAGGGCTATGCCGACCCGTGGAAAGAGATCACCGACAAGGCAGGCGTGCGCGTCATCGTGCCGCACAGCGGCTTGCTCGATCCTGCCCTGGACGTGATCAAAGACAACCTCGAGATCGTCGAGGTGCAGGACCACCGCGAAGACGTCGGCAAGGAAGACCTGCTCCGCTACCCCCGCCTGCACATCCAGGCCGTCATGGTGGGCGGGGCACAGGACCCCGACGGCATCCCCTACGAGTGCGAGATCCAACTGCGCACCGAGGCAGTCGACTTGTGGGCACGCATGTCGCACAAGCTGCTGTACAAGCCCGGTGTCACCCCGCCCGCCGATGTCAGTCGCTCGCTGTACCGTCTGATTGCCCTGGTCGAACTGTTCGACCTCGAGGTCGAACGGGGGGTGGAAGCTTTGGCACGGCAAGATCCCGACCTCGCCCGCAGTAACCGGCTCCTCGAAATCGCCGAGCAGGTCTATCACACGTTCACTGACCACCCGTCCAGCCGCGACCTGTCGCAGGACGTCATCGGCGTCCTGTCTCAGACCATCGACGATGACGCTACCTATAGCGAGCAGCTGGCCGAGTTCACTGAACGCTTCCGTGAGCGCATCCAGCGGAACTATGACGACTACGGCCCCAGCAGCGCCCACTTTCTGGAACATGGCCGCTATCTGTTGGCCAGCCAGCCGGAAAGCTTGATCATCTTTGAGCGGCTGGCCAACGCCCGCTTCCGCATCAAGAGCACATGGAACAAGAGCGAGCTACCGGAAACGATGCTCACCGACATGGCACAGATCTGGGGAATCGCACTATGAGCAGCTCACCGCAGCCGGAACCTCCCGCTCTCGCGGCCGCGACCGCGATGTTCATCGAGGTCCTTGTCGTCGGGATCGGCGCGATCACTGCGTCCGTGCTGCTCCTCATCGCACTGATCGGCCCTGCCACCACGGCGAAACTCGCCCCCGTAACGGGTTCGTCGGCGGCCGCCGGTGTAGGTCTCGCCGCTGCCTACGCCCTGGGCATCCTCATCGACCGAGCAGCTGACACCGCCCTCACGCCACACCGCCGCCAGCTGCGCACCCGCTTCTTCCCCTCCAACACCGCCTACGCCCAGGCACGCCTGCGCCTGGCCGATTCACCCATGCTGGCTGCCCGCGCGGACTACGCGCGCTCCCGCATGCGGATCTGCCGCGGATGGACCCTCAACACCCTGGCCCTGACATTCACTGCAGACCTGGCCATGCTGCGCTACTCCTTCGAGCACCGCCCGCTCATCCTCGGCGCCACCAGCGCCTTGGGGATGGCGACCGCCTTCGGTTTCTACCGCGCCTGGCGCGCCCTCACGGTGACCGGCTACCGCAAGCTCGCCGAACAGACCACCCTTCCCGCTGCCGGCCAACCAGTGCCCGCCCAGTCCCAGCCTGGATCCGTAGCTTCCTGAGGCATCCGCCTGGACAACGCTCACGCCTCAAGCCAGGGAGCATGATTGAAGAAGCCCCCGACCAGCCGATGTAGGGAGCAGCCCCTTGGCCCTCCCTCGCACACACAGACTCCAGCCGAACACTCAGGGCCCCAAGCGGAGCGTGCAGCCGAAGGCGAAAGACACCGCGCTTTCCGCCCCGTGAGCCAGCTGACACCGGCCTCGCATGCCGCCCCCTTCCGTACGAGAGGATGACGGATAACCATGCCCGCCGTGAGCCCGAGGTGTACGTGATGCCCACCCGCTCTGAGCCCGCAACGTCCACTGATCGCCGCAGGCTGCGCGCCGATCAGCAGCACGCGGTGGACACGGCGGCGCAGCATCTGAAAAGCCCACGTACTCGCGGCCACATTGTCTCCGCGTGCGGGACGGGCAAGACGCTGACCGCGCTGCGCATCGCCGAGGCCCTGGACGCCCCCCATCTCCTGGTCGCTGTTCCATCACTGGACCTGATTGCCCAGTGGGCGACTGCGGCCCGCTCCGACGGACGCACAGAGCCGTTGATGGCCGTCTCCTCACTTAAGTCCAATACCGTTCAGTTATTGACTCGGATGGTGACGTGAGGGCCGTGTTCGGGCTGGGGCCAGTGTGCGTGGTGGGAGCGTTTCGCGGCCCATTTC
>NZ_JBHJWQ010000061.1:0-18184 GCF_042266885.1 Streptomyces sp. NPDC056061
CACCGCCGACGGACGCACACCCACCGAACGCCACAACTCCGCCAACGACACCATCACCGCGAACAACACCGGCTGCACCACATCCACCCGCTCCAGCGACGGCGCACCCTCGGCCCCACGCAGGACGTCCACCAACGACCAGTCCGTGAACTCCGCCAGAGCATCCCCACACTCATCCATACGCGCCGCAAACACCGGCGAAGCATCCAACAGGCCGACGGCCATACCCACCCACTGCGACCCCTGCCCCGGGAACACAAAGGCCACCTGCCCACCCACGACAGACCCCTGCACCACACCCGGCGCCATACCCTCATCCGCAACCGTCCGCAGACCCGCCAACAACCCCTCGCGGCTCTCACCGACTATCACGGCACGGCGCTCCAGGGCGGACCGGGTGGTGGCGAGCGAGTGGCCGATGTCGACCGGGCGGAGGTCCGCATCGGCCTCCAGAGCGGCGGCGAGTTTCGCGGCCTGGTCGCGCAGCGCGGCCGGGCTCTTCCCGGACAGCACCCACGGCAGCACGCCGGGCTTCCGTGTCGGCTCCTCGGCGGGGGCGGGGTCCTCGGCCGGGGCCTGTTCGAGGATGACGTGCGCGTTGGTGCCGCTGAAGCCGAAGGCGGAGACGCCCGCGCGGCGGGGCCGCCCGGTCTCCGGCCAGGTCGTCGCCTCCCGTACCAGGCTCACGGAGCCTGCCGACCAGTCGATGTGCGGGGACGGCTCGGCTATGTGCAGCGACTCGGGCACCGTGCCGTGCCGCATGGCGAGCACCATCTTCATCACGCCCGCGATGCCCGCCGCGCCCTGAGTGTGGCCGATGTTGGACTTCACCGAACCGAGCAGCAGCGGCTGGTCGGCGGGACGCTCCTTGCCGTAGGTGGCCAGCAGGGCCTGCGCCTCGATCGGGTCGCCGAGTGCGGTTCCGGTGCCGTGCGCCTCGACGACGTCGACGTCGGTGGTGGAGAGCCTGGCGTTGGCCAGGGCGCGCCGGATGACGCGCTGCTG
Organism: Streptomyces sp. NPDC056061; assembly: GCF_042266885.1. NCBI lineage: Bacteria > Bacillati > Actinomycetota > Actinomycetes > Kitasatosporales > Streptomycetaceae > Streptomyces > Streptomyces sp. NPDC056061. The sequence continues at coordinate 1,006 of NZ_JBHJWQ010000061.1, forward strand.
GGACGGGCCGTTGGGGGCCGTGAGGCCGTTGCTCGCACCGTCCTGGTTGATCGCGCTGCCGCGCACGACGGCCAGCACCGGGTGGCCGTTCTTCCGCGCGTCGGACAGCCGCTCCAGGAGCAGCACACCGATGCCCTCGGCCGGTCCGAAGCCGTCGGCGTCCGCGGAGAACGCCTTGCAGCGGCCGTCCTCGGACAGTCCGCGCTGTCGGCTGAACTCGACGAACAGGCCGGGCGTGGACATCACGTGGACGCCGCCGGCCAGGGCCAGCGAGCACTCGCCCAGCCGCAGGGCCTGGACGGCCAGGTGCAGGGCGACCAGCGACGCCGAGCAGGCCGTGTCGACGGTGACCGCCGGGCCCTCCAGCCCGAAGACGTAGCTGACCCGGCCGGAGAGGACGCTGGAGGAGTTGCCGGTGCCCAGGTGCCCGCCGAAGTCCTCCGCGGCCTCCAGCGCCACCGACAGGTAGTCGGAGGCGTTGGTGCCGGCGAACACACCTGTCTGGCTGCCGCGCATCGAGGTCGGGTCGATACCGGCCCGCTCGAACGCCTCCCATCCGGTCTCCAGCAGCAGCCGCTGCTGCGGGTCCATGGCCAGTGCCTCGCGCGGGGAGATCCCGAAGAACGCAGGGTCGAACCGGGTGGCGTCGCCGAGAAACCCGCCCTCGCGGGTGTAGGTGGTGTCCGGGGTGTCCGGGTCCGAGTCGAAGAGGTTCTGCAGGTCCCAGCCGCGGTCGTCGGGGAATTCCGCCACCGCGTCCCCACCTGCGGCGAGCAGCCGCCACAGTTCCTCGGGGGTACGGATGTCTCCGGGGAACCGGCAGCTCATGGCCACGATGGCGATCGGCTCGCGGGCCTGGTCCTCGATTCCCTGGAGGCGCCGGTACGCCTCGTCGAGGTCGGTGGTGACCTTCTTCAGATATTCGCGGAGCTTTGCTTCATTCGCCATGGGGCGCGTCCTCTTCGCATGCGGTGGATCGTCGGGGTGGTCGGTGGGGGTGGTGCTGCCGCGCGTACGGCCGCCGAGTTTCCCCGGGATTTCTCGGCGGCCCGTCGCGCTACCGGCTTTCTCGGTTTCTCAGCCCTTTCCGAACCTCTTGTCGATGAAGTCGAAGAGTTCGTCGTCGCTGGCCTCTTCGAGGGCGCCCGCCCCGGCGGTGTCCTCCGTGGCGGTCCGGACGTCGTTCCACTTCGTCAGGAGCGATTGCAGGCGCACCGCGATGCGGTCGTGTTCGGCCTCGCTCTCGGCCACCGCCGCCAGGTCCTCCGGAGCCAGTGCGGACAGGGTGTTCTCCAGTCGCTCCAGCTCGTCCAGGACAAAGTGCCCTGCCGTCGCCTCCTCGGGCGCCACCTCGACCAGCAGCTGGTGCGCGAGCGCCGACGGGGTCGGGTAGTCGTAGACCAGTGTCGCCGAAAGCCTCAGCCCGCTCGCCTCGTTGAGGCGGTTGCGCAGTTCCACGGCGGTCAGCGAGTCGAAGCCGAGTTCCTTGAACGCCTGCTCGGCTCCCACCTGGTCCGGGGACGCGTAGCCCAGCACAGCAGCCACCTGACGGCACACCAGATCCAGGACCGTACGCCGCTGTTCGGCGTCGGAGAGTCCGGCGAGCCGCGCGGTCAGCGTCTCGGCACCGGTCTCCTCCACCACGGTGGCACGGCCCGACTGCGCGGCCCGGCGGGCGGTGACACGTACCAGACCGCGGTAGAGCGGCTGGAGTTCCCCGGTGGCGGCGTTGGCACGCAGCGCGGCCAGGTCCAGCCGTACCGGCACCAGCACCGGTTCGTCGGCCTCGCGGGCCGTGTCGAACAGGGCGAGGCCCTCCGTCGCGGACAGCGGCAGCACGCCGCCTCGTGCCGACCTGCCGAGATCGGCGGCGCCGAGCGTACCGGCCATGCCGCGTTCCTCGGCCCACATGCCCCAGACGAGGGACACGGCGGCCAGACCGCGGGCCCGGCGGTGGCGGGCCAGGGCGTCCAGGAAGACGTTGGCCGCCGAGTAGCTGCCCTGTCCGGGACTTCCCAGGGTGCCGGCCGCCGCCGAGTACAGCACGAAGGCGGACAGGTCCAGGTCCCGGGTCAGTTCGTGCAGGTTCACGGCTGCGTCGACCTTGGGTGCGAGCACCCGGTCCACCCGTTCCGGTGTCAGCAGGTCGATGATGCCGTCGTCGAGCACGCCCGCGGTGTGCACCACGGCCGTCAGCGGGTGTTCGGCGGGGACGCTCGCCAGCAGAGTGGCGAGTGCCGTCCGGTCCGAGGCGTCGCAGGCGGCCACGGTGGCCTCGGCGCCCAGCGCACGGAGTTCGCCGGTCAGTTCCGTCATGCCCTCGGCGGCCGGGCCGCGCCTGCTGACGAGCAGCAGGTGGCGTGCGCCGTGCTCGGTGACCAGGTGCCGGGCCAGCAGGCGTCCCAGACCGCCGGTGGCGCCGGTGATCAGGACGGTGCCCTCGGGATCGATGGGCTTCGCGCGCCCCGCCCCCTTCTCGGTCCCGGTCCGGGCCAGTCGCGGCGCGTACGCGGTGCCGGCGCGGAGCGCCAGTTCCGGTTCGTCCGAGGCCAGTGCGCCCGGGATGGCCGCGAGCGACGCGTCGCCGTCCACGTCCAGCAACAGGAACTGTCCGGGGTTCTCCGCCTGCGCGGCCCTCATCAGACCCCAGACCGGTGCGTTCACCAGGTCGGTGACGTCCGCGTCGTCGGCTGCGGCAACTGCGCCCCGGGTGACGACCACCAGTCGGGCGGTGCCCGGCCGTCCACCGTTCAGCCACTCCTGGAGCACGCCCAGGGTGCGGTGGGTGGCGGCGTGGACGGCCCCGGCGAGGTCGCCGTCGGGCAGGTCGCCGGAGGCGGGCGGTACCGGCAGCAGCACCGTGCCGGGCACGGTGCCGCCCGCGGCGACGGCCGCGTTCAGCGCCGCGAGGTCCTCATACGTCTCGGCGTGCACCCCGGCGGCTTCCAGCGCGACGACAGGCTTGAGCTCATCGTCTCCGCCGATGACGGCGACGAACTCGGACGAGATCGCCGAAGACGCGGGCAGTGCGGTCCAGTCGACACGGAACAGCGCATCGTTGTGCCCGGTCCCGGTGTCCGTCGCACCGGCGATCCGGTCCGGGTCCACCGGCCGGACGGCCAGTGCGTCGACCGTCGCGACGAGCGAACCCGCCGTGTCGGCCACCACCACCGAGACCGTACCGTCCGCGGCGGCGTCGGCGACCGGCGCCAGCCGCACCCGCAGCGCGTCCGCGCCGATCGCGCGCACGCTCACTCCGCGCCACGAGTCCGCCAGTGCGGGACCGTCCGCGTCCGCCGCCAGGAGCACCAGCGGTTGGAGTGCGGCGTCCAGCAGTGCCGGGTGCAGCGCGAAGCGTGTGGCCTCCGGCTGCCGCTCCGCCGCGATCCGCACCTCGGCGAAGAGTTCCGCACCACGTCGCCAGACGCGCTCCAGGCCCTGGAAGGCCGGGCCGTGCAGCAGACCGGTGTGTGCCAGTCGGCCGTAGACCTGGTCGACCGCCACGGGCTGTGCGTCGGCGGGCGGCCAGGCCGACAGCTCGGCCGGGTCCGCGGGGTTCGGCACGAACTCGCCGGTGGCCAGCAGGCCACTGGCGTGCCGGGTCCACGGCCGGTCCGACCGCTCCGGGCGGGAGTGGACGGCCAGCGTGCGGCAGCCTGCGTCGTCCGGCTCGCCGACCGACACCCGCAGGTGCACGCCGCCTCGTTCCGGAAGGACCAGCGGTGCTTCCAGGTCCAGCTGTTCCAGCAGCTCGCAGCCGGCCCGGTCGCCGGCACGAACCGCCAGTTCGACGAAGGCCGTGGCGGGCACCACCACCGTGTCCCCGACCATGTGGTCGGCCAGCCAGCCGTGCGAGCGGAGCGAGAGCCTGCCCGAGAAGAGGAACGCATCCGAGTCGGGCAACTCCACCGCGGCACCCAGCAGGGGGTGGTCGGCGGTGCCGAGCCCCATCGAGGCGTACTCGTCGAGGTTCAGCAGGGCGTCGGCCCAGTAGTGCTGGTGCTGGAAGGCATACGTCGGCAGGTCCACGCGGCGCGCACCCGTACCGGCGAAGAACGCCTCCCAGTCGGGGGCCGTGCCGCGGGCGAACAACCGTGCCAGCGCGTCCGTCGCCGCTCGCGCCTCCGGCCTGCCCGTACGCAGCACCGGCATGAGCGCGGCGCGGCCGGGATCGGCGAGGCAGTCCTGTGCCATGGCGGTGAGCACACCGTCCGGGCCCAACTCGACGAAGGTGGTGACGCCTTCGGCCTCCAGAGTGCGGATGCCGTCGAGGAAGCGAACGGCGTCACGGACGTGCCGCACCCAGAACTCCGCGGTGCTGATCTCCTCGGCGGAGACGACGGCACCGGTCAGGTTCGACACGATCGGGATGCGCGGCGCCTCGTACGCGATGCTCTCCGCAACCTCACGGAACGCATCCAACATCCCGTCCATGCACGGCGAGTGGAAGGCATGACTAACCGTCAGGCGCTTGGTCTTGCGGCCCTGCGCCTCGAAACCGGCAGCAATCTCCAGCGCCGCATCCTCGTCACCCGCGACCACGACCGACTGCGGACCGTTCAGCGCGGCAATGCTCACACCCTCGACCAGCAGCGGCAGCACCTCCTCCTCCGATGCCTGCACCGCCACCATCGCGCCACCGGCCGGGAGTTCCTGCATCAACCGGCCACGCGCAGCAACCAGCTTCGCCGCATCCGCCAGCGACAACACACCCGCCACATGCGCGGCAGCCAGCTCACCGATCGAATGACCCGACAGGAAGTCCGGCCGCAGACCCCACGCCTCCACCAGACGGAACAACGCCACCTCGACCGCGAACAACGCAGGCTGAGTGAAACCCGTCCGGTTCAGGGTGTCGGCGTCATCGCCGAACACCACAGCCTTCAACGGACGGTCGAGGTACGCGTCCAGATGCGCGCAGACCTCGTCCAGCGCATCGGCGAACACCGGCTGGGCGTCGTAGAGTTCGCGGCCCATGCCGAGCCGCTGGCTGCCCTGTCCGGTGAAGAGGAACGCCACCTTGCCGGTCGTCACCGTTCCCTGGACCGGGCCCGGCGCAGCCGTTCCCACCGACTCGCCGTGTGCGAGTGCCGCCAGACCGCGCAGTAGCCCGTCCCGGTCCTCGGCGGCCAGCACGGCCCGGTGGTCCAGTGCGGTGCGGGTCGTGGCCAGCGAGTACGCGACATCCACCGCGTTCGTCTCCGGCCGGGCCGCGAGGTGTGCCCGCAGTCGCTCGGCCTGGCCGCGCAGCGCGGCCTCGGACTTGCCCGACAGCACCAACGGCACGGACGTCGGCTCCGCCACCGGGGCGGCAGGCCGGGCCGGGGTCGGCTCGGGTGCCTGCTCCAGCACGGTGTGCGCGTTGGTGCCGCTGATGCCGAAGGCGGAGACCGCTGCGCGGCGGGGGCGGCCGGTCTCCGGCCACTCGACCGGCTCGGTCAGCAGCGAGACGGCGCCCGTCGACCAGTCGACGTGCGGGGTCGGCTCGTCGACGTGGAGCGTCTGCGGGAGCACCCCGTGCTGGAGCGCCAGCACCATCTTCATCACACCCGCGACACCGGCCGCGGCCTGCGTGTGTCCGATGTTCGACTTGATGGAGCCGAGGTGGAGCGGCCGGTCGGCCGGGCGGTCCTGGCCGTAGGTGGCCAGCAGCGCCTGCGCCTCGATCGGGTCACCGAGGGTCGTGCCGGTGCCGTGCGCCTCGACCGCGTCCACCTCGGACGCCGACAGACCGGCGTTGGCGAGGGCCTGCCGGATGACGCGCTGCTGCGACGGGCCGTTCGGCGCCGTCAGGCCGTTGCTCGCGCCGTCCTGGTTGATCGCCGAGCCGCGCACGACCGCGAGGACCGGGTGGCCGTTCCTCCGGGCGTCCGACAGCCGCTCCACGAGCAGCATGCCGACACCCTCGCCCCAGCCCGTGCCATCCGCACCGGCCGCGAACGCCTTGATCCGGCCATCCGCCGCCAGACCACGCTGCTTGCTGAACTCCACGAAGGAACCCGGGGTGGACATCACGGTCACACCACCGGCAAGGGCGAGCGAGCAATCGCCCTGGCGCAGTGCCTGAATGGCCCAGTGCAGCGCCACCAGCGACGACGAACACGCAGTGTCGACCGTGACCGCCGGACCCTCCAGCCCCAACGCGTAGGACACCCGGCCCGACATCACACTCGCCGCGTTGCCGGTGCCCATGAAGCCGTCGCCGCCGTCGGACGAGTTGAGGACCAGGGACATGTAGTCCTGGCCGTTGGTACCGGTGAAGACGCCGACCTGCTGACCGCGCAGAGTGGCCGGGTCGATACCGGCCCGCTCGAACGCCTCCCACGACGTCTCCAGCAGCAGCCGCTGCTGCGGGTCCATCGCGACGGCCTCACGCGGCGAGATGCCGAAGAAGGCTGCGTCGAAGGCCCCGGCGTCCGTCAGGAAGCCGCCCTCACGGACATAGCTGGTGTTCTCGCCGTCGGACTCCGGGTCGTACAACCCCTCGACGTCCCAGCCGCGGTCGGCCGGGAAGCCGGTGACCGCGTCCCGCCCGGAGGCCAGCAACTGCCACAGCTCCTCGGGCGTCCGGACGCCGCTGGGGAAACGACAGCTCATCGCGACGATCGCGATCGGGTCGTCGGCCACGGCCACCGCCGGGGCGGCCGGACCCGTGACCGGTGCGCTCTCCTCGCCCAGGACCTCGGTCCGCAGGTGGTCGGCGAGCGCCGTGGACGACGGGTAGTCGTAGACCAGCGTGGGCGGCAGCCTCAGGCCGGTCACGGAGTTCAGCCGGTTGCGCAGTTCGACGGCGGTCAGCGAGTCGAAGCCCAACTCCTTGAACGCCCGGTCGGCCTCGACCGCCTCCGCGTCGGCGTGGCCCAGCACGTCCGCCACCGCGGCGCGCACCAGATCCAGCAGCGCCCGTTCGGCCTCGGCCGCCGACAGTCCCGCCAGCCGCTGGGCCAGGGGGGCATCGGTGTCGGCACCCGTTGTGCCGGACGTCCCGACGGACGCGGCCTCCATGGCCTCTCGTGCCTCGGGCAGTTCCCGCAGCAGGGCGCTCGGCCGCGAGGCCGTGAAGCCCGGCGCGAGCCGTGCCCAGTCGATGTCCGCGACGGTCACCGCGCTCTCGTCCAGGTCCAGCACCCGTTGCAGAGCGGCGATCGCCCGACCGGCGTCCATCGGCGGCAGGCCGGCTCGGCGCATGCGCTGCTCCAGCGCATCGTCGGCGGCCATGCCCCCCTCGGCCCACGGGCCCCAGGCGATGGAGGTCGCCGGCAGCCCCTCGGCCCGGCGCAGCTCGGCCAGCGCGTCCAGGAAGGCGTTCGCGGCGGCGTAGTTCCCCTGCCCCGCGGCGCCCATGGATCCGGCGATCGAGGAGAAGAGCACGAACGCGGAAAGGTCCAGCTCACGCGTCAGCTCGTGCAGAGCGGTCGCCGCGTCCGCCTTCGCGCGCAGGACGTTACGGATGCGCTCGGGGGTGAGCGCGTCCAGCACACCATCGTCCAGCACACCGGCCGCATGGACCACTGCCGTCAGCGGGGACTCCTCCGGCAGCCCGGCCAGCAGTCCGGCCAGGGCGTCGCGGTCGGCAACGTCGCAGGCGGCGACGGTGACCCGGGCCCCGCGTCCGGTGAGTTCCTCGCACAGCTCGGACGCGCCCGGCGCGTCCGGGCCGCGACGGCTGGTCAGGACGAGATGCTCGGCGCCCCGGTCCACCAGCCAGCGCGCGACCTGCGCGCCCAGCGCCCCCGTGCCGCCGGTGACCAGGACGGTCCCGGCCCCCGGCTGCCAGGTGTGCCCCGTGCTCGCCGGCGCCGCACCGCGGATCAGCCGCCGTCCGAAGACTCCGGAGGAACGGACCGCTACCTGGTCCTCGCCGCTGCGGCCCGACAGCACCCCGGCCACTCGTGCCAGCGCCCGGTCGTCCGCAGATTCCGGCAGGTCGACCAGACCGCCCCACCGCTCCGGATGCTCCAGCGCGGCAACCCGGCCCAGCCCCCAGCTCTGCGCCTGCCACGGATCGACGGCCTTGTCCGACCGGCCGATCGACACCGCACCGCGCGTCGCGACCCACAGCGGGGCACCGACTTGCGCGTCGCCCAGTGCCTGGACCAGCGCGGCCGTCAGCAGCAGCCCCTCGGCGCCCTCGACGGCCAGCAGCGAGAACACACCCGCCACCGCGCCGTCGCCCGCCACCGCGCGCAGCCGCGCGGCCATCACGGAACGGTCGTCCTCGGCGCCGAACCCGATGACCTCGGCCCCGGCACCACGTGCCGACAACGCCCGGACGACGCCCTCGGTCCATGTCTCGTCGGCCCGACTCGCGGAGGTGACGACCAGCCAGCGACCGTTCGGCGCACTCTCCGCGTGCACGGTCACCGGCTTCCACGACACCTGGTAGCGCCAGGCGTCGACGGTCGACCGCTCGGTCTGCCGACGCCGCCACGAGGACAGCATGGGCAGGACGGTGCCCAACGAGGAGAGCTCGTCGGCGTTCTCGGAATGCAGCGTGCCCGCGAGAGCCTCCAGGTCCTCGCGTTCCACGGCCTCCCAGAACCGCGTGTCCACCGCGTCCGCGGTCGGCGCGCCGCTCCGGGTCCGCTCCTCGGGGTTCTCCACCCAGTAGCGCTGTCGCTGGAACGCATAGGTCGGCAGGTCCACCTGCCGCACGCCGGTCCCCGCGAAGTACGCCCGCCAGTCCGGGGCGGAGCCCAGGACGTGAAGCGCCGCCAGCGCACCGGTCACCGACTCCGTCTCGGCACGTCCCTTGCGCAGCGCGGGGACGAACACCGCGCCCTCACCGGTGACGCAGTCCTGTGCCATGGCGGTGAGCACACCGTCCGGGCCCAACTCGACGAAGGTGGTGACGCCTTCGGCCTCCAGAGTGCGGATGCCGTCGAGGAAGCGAACGGCGTCACGGACGTGCCGCACCCAGAACTCCGCGGTGCTGATCTCCTCGGCGGAGACGACGGCACCGGTCAGGTTCGACACGATCGGGATACGCGGCGCCTCGTACGCGATGCTCTCCGCGACCTCACGGAACGCATCCAACATCCCGTCCATACGCGGCGAATGGAACGCGTGCGAAACCGTCAGCCGCTTCGTCTTACGGCCCTGCGCCTCGAAACCGGCAGCAATCGCCTCGGCGGCGTCCTCATCGCCCGCGACCACGACCGACTGCGGACCGTTCAGCGCGGCAATGCTCACACCCCCGGTCAGCAGCGGCAGCACCTCCTCCTCCGACGCCTGCACCGCCACCATCGCACCACCGGCAGGCAGCTCCTGCATGAGGCGACCACGGGCCGCCACCAGCTTCGCCGCATCCGCCAGCGACAACACACCCGCCACATGCGCGGCAGCCAGCTCACCGATCGAATGACCCGACAGGAAGTCCGGACGCAGACCCCACGCCTCCACCAGACGGAACAACGCCACCTCGACCGCGAACAACGCAGGCTGAGTGAACCCCGTCCGGTTCAACACATCGGCGTCATCACCGAACACCACAACCTTCAGAGGCTGTTCGAGATGCCGGTCCAACTCGTCGCAGACCGCGTCCAGCGCCTGAGCGAACACGGGGAACGTCTCGTACAGCTCACGCCCCATGCCCAGTCGCTGGCTGCCCTGCCCCGTGAAGAGGAAGGCGGTCCTGCCCCCGGTGGCCATGCCCGTGGTGAGGCCGGCGGCGGTGGTGCCGTGCGCCAGCGCCTCCAGGCTCGTGCGGAATCCGGCGTGGTCGTCGGCGACGACCACCGCACGGCGCTCCAGCGCCGTCCGGCCGACTGCCAGCGAGTAGGCCACATCGGCGGTGTCGAGCGCGGTGTTCGAGGCGAGGTGGGCAAGCAGCCGCTCGGCCTGGCCGCGCAGGGCGGCCTCGGACTTGCCCGACAGCACCCACGGCACCGCCATCGGCAGCGGCTTCTTCACCGGAGCGCCAGCGGGCCGCGCGGAAACCGGCGCGGGTGCCTGCTCCAGGATGGTGTGGGCGTTGGTGCCGCTCACACCGAAGGAGGAGACCGCCGCCCGGCGCACCCGGCCGGTCTCCGGCCAGGCCCGTGCCTCGGTCAGCAACTCGATGTCGCCGGCCGCCCAGTCGACGTGCGGCGAGGGCTCGTCGATGTGCAGGGACTGCGGCAGCACGCCGTGGCGCATCGCCATGACCATCTTGATGATGCCGCCGACACCGGCCGCGGCCTGGGTGTGACCGATGTTGGACTTCAGCGAGCCCAGCCACAACGGCAGGCCCTCCAGCCGCTCCTGACCATAGGTGGCCAGCAGCGCCTGCGCCTCGATCGGGTCACCCAGCGTCGTGCCGGTGCCGTGCGCCTCCACGACGTCGACCTCGGCGGCGGGAACGCCCGCGTCGGCCAGCGCCGCGCGGATGACGCGCTGCTGGGACGGGCCGTTGGGCGCTGTCAGGCCGTTGCTCGCACCGTCCTGGTTCACCGCGCTGCCGCGCACCACGGCGAGCACTTCGTGCCCGTTCTTCCGGGCGTCGGAGAGGCGTTCCACGAGGAGCATGCCCGCTCCCTCGGACCAGCCGGTGCCGTCCGCCGACGCGGCGAAGGACTTGCACCGGCCGTCCGTCGACAGGCCCTGCTGGCGGCTGAAGTCGATGAAGGTGTCCGGGGTGGCCATGACGGTCACACCACCGGCCAGCGCCATCGTGCACTCGCCGTTGCGCAGTGCCTGGGCGGCGAGGTGCAGGGCGACCAGCGACGAGGAGCAGGCGGTGTCGATGGTGACCGCCGGGCCCTCCAGCCCGAAGGTGTACGACACCCGGCCGGAGGCGACACTGCCTGCGGCTCCGGTGCCCAGGTAACCCTCCAGGTCCTCCGGGACCGCTGTGAGCCGCGTGAGGTAGTCGTGGTACATGACGCCCGCGAACACACCGGTCCTGCTGCCGCGCACCGAGGCCGGGTCGATGCCCGCCCGCTCGAACGCCTCCCAGGACGTCTCCAGCAGCAGCCGCTGCTGCGGGTCCATGGCCAGCGCCTCGCGCGGGTTGATCCCGAAGAAGTCCGCGTCGAACTCGGCTGCGTCGTGCAGGAAGCCGCCCTCGATGGTGGAGCTGGTGCCGGACTGCCCGGGGGTGTCGCCGTGCAGCCCTTCCAGGTCCCAGCCGCGGTCGGCGGGGAAGCCGGAGATGGCGTCCACCGATCCCAGGACGAGCTGCCACAGCTCCTCGGGGCTGGTGACACCGCCCGGGTAGCGGCAGCTCATGCCGACGATCGCGATCGGCTCGTCGTCGCCGACGGCGACGGGGGTCGCCGGGACCGCGGTCACGACCTCTTCCCCGACCAGCTCGGTGCGCAGGTGGCGGGCGAGGACGGTCGGGTCCGGGTAGTCGAAGACGAGAGTGGCCGAAAGCCGCAGCCCCGTCACCGCGTTCAGCTGATTGCGCAGCTCGACAGCGGTCAGCGAATCGAAGCCCAGCTCCTTGAACGCCCGGCCCGAACCGATCGTCTCCCCACTCGCATAACCGAGCACCGCGGCAACCTGACCACGGACCAGATCCAGCAGCACCCGCTCCTGCTCCGCCGGACTCAGCCCGGTCAGCCGCTGCACCAGACCCGACTCCCCCGCACCCGCCGCGACGGCATCCACCGCACGACGGGCCGGAACCCGGACCAGACCACGCAACAACGGCGAGATGGGGCCGGCCGCGGCCTGCGTGCGCAGCGCCGCGATGTCCAGCCGCATCGGCACCAGCGTCGCATCGCCCGTCTCCAGGGCGGCGTCGAAGAGTCGCAGCCCGTCCGTGACGGACAGCGGCGGCACCCCTGCGCGCCGCATCCTGCTGATGTCGGCCTCGTCCAGGGTGTCGCCCATACCGCCACCGGCCCACAGCCCCCAGGCCAGCGCAGTCGCCGCAAGCCCGGCCGCGGCACGATGCTGGACGAGAGCGTCCAGGAAGGCGTTGGCGGCGGCGTAGTTGCCCTGTCCGGGACCACCGAAGACACCGGCCGCCGAGGAGAACACCACGAACGCCGTCAGGTCCAGCTCACGCGTCAGCTCGTGCAGGTTCCACGCAGCGTCCACCTTCGGACGGAATACGTGCGCCAGCCGCTCCGGCGTCAACGAGCCGATGGTGGCGTCGTCGAGCACACCTGCGGTGTGCACCACCGCGGTCAACGGGTGCTCGCCCGGAACCGCGGCGAGCACAGCGGCCAGCCCGTCCCGGTCGGCCACATCACACGCCGCCCAGGTCACCACCGCACCCGACTCCGCCAGCTCGGCCGCGAGCTCCGCCGCACCCGGCGCCCCACCACCACGCCGACTCACCAACAACAGATGCCGCACACCGTGCTCGGCAACCAGATGCCGGGCGAACAGACCGCCCAGCGAACCACTGGCACCGGTCACCAGCACTGTGCCGTCCGGGTTCAGGACAGCGGCGTCGGCTTCGGTGTGGTCCGTCGAGACCGCGCGGGCCATTCGCGGCGTCTTGAGGACGCCCTCCCGCACCGCGATCTCGGGCTCGCCGCTCGCCAGGGCGGCGGGCAGCGCACCGAGCGAGTCGGCGTGACCGTCGAGGTCGACAAGGACGAAGCGGTCCGGGTTCTCCGACTGCGCCGAGCGCAGCAGCCCCCGTACGGCGGCACCCGCCAGGTCGTCCACCGGCGCACCGACCTCGGTGGCGACGGCACCCGACGTCAGTACCACCAGACGGGAGTCGGCGAAGCGCTCGTCCGCCGACCATGTCTGGACGAGGGCGAGGGCCTCGGCACCGGCCCGGTGGGTCGCGGCTGCCGCGTCCTCGTCGTCGGTCCCGGTGGACGGGGAGACGAGAACGAAGTCCGGGGTCCGGGCGCCGGCTTCGACCGCACGGACGAGGTCGTCGTACGAGTCGTGCGCCGGGATGTTCTCACCGATGCCGGGACCCGCCGAGCCCAGAACCGCCCAACCGCTCGCGGAGGCATCCCCCGAAGCGGGCGTGAGGTCGGCCCATTCCATGCGGAACAGCGAGTCGTGATGTGTCGTCCGCGCGCTGCGCAGCTGCTCGGCCGACACCGGGCGCAGTGCGAGCGATGCCACGGTGGCGACCGGTGCGCCGGTCGCGTCCGCGATCTCCAGCCGCACGCCGTCACCGTGCGTCGCGGCCATCCGGACGCGCAGGCTTGAGGCGCCGCCTGCATGCAGCGACACCCCGGCCCAGGCGAACGGCAGTCGGCCCTGGGTTTCCGTACCGCCCAGGCCGCCGAGGCCCAGCGCATGCAGTGCGGAGTCCAGCAGTGCCGGGTGCAGGCCGAAGCGGCTCGCCTCCTCCCGGGTCTCCTCGGGCAGCAGCACCTCGGCGAAGATCTCGCCGTCCCGCCGCCACGCCCTGCGCAGGCCCTGGAAGGCGGTGCCGTACGCGAAGCCGACGTCCAGCAGGTGCGCGTAACGGTCCTCGACCGGCACCTCGACCGCGTCCGCCGGAGGCCAGGCGTTCAGCTCGAACATCGGCGCCGACAGGTCGGCCGCGGCAGCCAGCACACCGCTGGCGTGCCTGGTCCACGGCTCCTCGGCCGCAAGGGTTTCCGGGCGGGAGTGGAAGGCCAGCGGGCGTCGGCCGGATTCATCGGCCGCGCCGACCCACAACCGCAGCTGGATTCCGCCCTGTTCGGGCAGGACCAGCGGTGCTTCGAGTGTCAGCTCTTCGAGGTGCTCGCAACCGACCTGGTCTCCGGCCCGGATCGCGAGTTCCACGAACGCCGTGCCCGGCAGCAGGACCGTGTCCATGATGGTGTGGTCGGCCAGCCACGGCTGGGTGGACAGCGCCAGCCGACCGGTGAAGAGCATCCCGTCGTCGTTGGGCAGCTCGGCGCTCGCCCCGAGCAGCGGGTGCCCGGGGTGGGCGAGTCCCACGGCCGCGACGTCGCCGAGGTACAGCGAGGACACCTTCGGCCAGTAGCGCTCGCGCTGGAAGGGATACGTGGGCAGCTCGATCCGCGCGGCACCTGCGCCCGCGTAGTACGCCGCCCAGTCCACCTTCACACCGCGTACATGCGCCCGCGCCAACGCGCCGACCAGCGACTCCGCCTCACCACGTCCCTTGCGCAGCGCGGCGGCGAACACCGCATCCTCTCCGGTGACGCAGTCCTGTGCCATGGCCGCGAGCACACCGTCGGGACCGAGTTCGACGAATGTCGTGACGTTCTGCGCCTCCAGGATGCGGATGCCGTCCAGGAAGCGGACCGCCTCGCGGACGTGCCGCACCCAGAAGTCCGCAGTGGTGATCTCCTCCACGGAGACCAGGTCCCCGGTCAGGTTCGACACGATCGGAATACGCGGCGCCTTGTACGCGATGCTCTCCGCGACCTCGCGGAACGCGTCCAGCATCCCGTCCATGCGCGGCGAGTGGAAGGCATGACTGACCGTCAAACGCTTGGTCTTGCGGCCCTGCGCCTCGAAACCGGCGGCGATCGCTTCGGCGGCGTCCTCGTCGCCCGCGATCACGACCGACTGCGGACCGTTCAGCGCGGCAATGCTCACACCCTCGACCAGCAGCGGCAGCACCTCGTCCTCGGATGCCTGCACCGCCACCATCGCGCCACCGGCCGGCAGCTCCTGCATCAACCGGCCACGCGCAGCAACCAGCTTCGCCGCATCCGCCAGCGACAACACACCCGCCACATGCGCAGCGGCCAGCTCACCGATCGAATGACCCGACAGGAAATCAGGCCGCAGGCCCCATGCCTCGACGAGACGGAACAACGCCACCTCGACCGCGAACAACGCGGGCTGCGTGAACCCCGTCCGGTCCAGCGCCTCGGCGTCATCACCGAACAGCACAACCTTCAGAGGCTGTTCGAGATGCCGGTCCAACTCGTCGCAGACCGCGTCCAGCGCCTGAGCGAATACAGGGAACGCGGCATACAGCTCACGCCCCATGCCCAGCCGCTGACTCCCCTGCCCCGTGAACAGGAACGCCGACTTGCCACTGACCACCGTGCCCTCGACGAGCCCGGTCGTGCCGCGGCCCTCGGCCAGCGCCTCCAGGCCGGCCAGCAGACCGGCCCTGTCCTCGGCGACGAGCGCGGCCCGCTCCTCGAAGACCGCCCGGTGCGCGGCCAGGGAGTAGCCGACGTCCGTCGGCGCCGTGTCCGGTTCGGCGGTCAGATGCGCACGCAGCTGTTCGGCCTGCGCCCGCAGCCCGTCGGTGGTGCGGGCGGACAGGACCACCGGCAGCACCGCCGGGGACACGCCCGGCTCCGGTGCGCTTTCCGAGGTCTCCTCGGACGGCGCCTGCTCCACGATGGCGTGGGCGTTGGTGCCGCTGAAGCCGAAGGAGGAAATGCCTGCCCGGCGGGGACGGCCGGTCTCCGGCCACTGCACCGACTCGGTCAGCAGGGCGATGTCACCCGCCGACCAGTCGACGTGCGGGGTCGGCTCGTCGACGTGCAGGGTCTGCGGCAGCACACCGTGCTGCATGGCGAGCACCATCTTCATCACACCCGCGACACCGGCCGCGGCCTGCGTGTGACCGATGTTCGACTTGATGGAGCCGAGGAACAGCGGACGGTCCTCGGAGCGGTCCTGGCCGTAGGTGGCCAGCAGCGCCTGCGCCTCGATCGGGTCACCCAGCTTCGTGCCCGTGCCATGGGCCTCGACCGCGTCCACGTCCGTTGCCGACAGTCCGGCGGTGGCCAGGGCCTGCCGGATCACTCGCTGCTGGGACGGGCCGTTCGGCGCCGTCAGGCCGTTGCTCGCACCGTCCTGGTTCACCGCCGTACCACGCACGACCGCCAGCACGGGGTGGCCGTTCCTCCGCGCGTCGGACAGCCGCTCGACGAGCAGCATGCCGACGCCCTCGCCCCAGCCCGTGCCGTCCGCACCGGCCGCGAACGCCTTGATCCGCCCGTCCGCCGCCAGACCGCGCTGACGGCTGAAGTCGACGAACACGCCGGGCGTGGACATCACGGTCACACCACCGGCCAGGGCCAGCGAGCACTCGCCGTTGTGCAGCGCCTGGATGGCGGAGTGCAGGGCGACGAGCGAGGAGGAGCAGGCGGTGTCGATGGTGACGGCCGGGCCCTCCAGCCCGAAGGTGTAGGCGAGCCGGCCGGAGATCACGCTTGCCGCGTTGCCCGTGCCCATGTGGCCTTCGAGGCCCTCCGAGCCGTTGAGCAGCAGCGACAGGTAGTCCTGGCCATTGGTGCCGACGAAGACACCGGCGTGGCTGCCGCGCAGTGTGGCCGGGTCGATACCGGCCCGTTCGAATGCCTCCCAGGAGGTCTCCAGCAGCAGTCGCTGCTGCGGGTCCATGGCGAGGGCCTCGCGCGGCGAGATCCCGAAGAAGGTGGGATCGAAGTCGGCGACATCGTGCAGGAAGCCGCCTTCGCGGGCGTACGAGGTTCCCTCGACGTCCGGGTCCGGGTTGTAGAGCGTCTCCAGGTCCCAGCCGCGATCGGTGGGCATGCCGGAAACGGCGTCCGTGCCGGCCACGAGCAAGCGCCACAGCTGCTCGGGTGTGTGCACGCCGCCGGGGAAGCGGCAGCTCATCGCGACGATCGCGATCGGGTCGTCGTCGACCGCGGCCGCCATCACCGGGCCGGTGACCGCGGTCTCCTCGCCGAGCAGTTCGGCGAGGAGGTGGTCGGCGAGGACGATCGGGGTGGGGTAGTCGTAGATGAGGGTGGCGGGGAGCCGCAGACCGGTGATGGCGTTGAGGCCGTTGCGCAGTTCGACGGCGGTCAGCGAGTCGAACCCGATCTCGCGGAAGGGGCGGTCGGCCGCGACCTCGTCGATGTGGGCGTGGCCCAGTACCTCGGCGACATGACCCCGTACGAGGTCCAGCAGGAAGGCACCGCGCTCGGACTCGCCGATCGTGACCAGTCGTTGACCGAGCGAGGTCGCCGGTTCCGTGGCCCTCTCGAACGATTCGGAGGCGAGGGAAGCGTGTGCCGCGGCCTGACGCACCTCGGCCAGGTCGGACAGCAGCGGGCTGGGCCGTGCGGCGGTGAAGCCGGGGCCGAAGCGGTCCCAGTCGATGTCCGCGACGGTCACGGTCGTGTCGCCGAGATCCAGAGCCCGCTGCAGAGCATCCATCGCCGACCCGGCATCCATCGGCGGCATACCCGCCCGACGCATCCGCTGCTCCAACACCTCATCCGCAGCCATACCACCCTCGGCCCACGGACCCCACGCCACCGACAACGCCGGCAACCCCTCAGCACGACGCCGCTCGGCCAACGCATCCAAAAACGCA
>NZ_JBHJWQ010000062.1:0-17077 GCF_042266885.1 Streptomyces sp. NPDC056061
ACAACCGGACATCAGAAGACGGCTTCACCCAACCAGAACGCGGCATCCCCCCACAATATCCCAGAGCCACTTAACTGAACGGTATTGGGGCTAGGCCGGTGCGGCGATCGTAGCGGCGGTGCCCGCTTCCTTGGGGTCGCAGTGCCCAACCGAGGGAACGCACGGACCACAGGGACCGCACATGGGTAGGAACTGCGGAGGAGTGCACGACTGGACACCATCCCCGTGAACCGCTGCGATCTCGGCCGCAACCTCGGTCATCTGCGCGCCGCCCCAGATATCGGAGATCGGCTTTTCCAGCACATTGCCGAGGGTCAGGAATCGACCGAGGACGCACGGCCACACGTCGCCGGTCGGGCCGATGGCACACTTCTCGTGGGCGCAGTGCCCGCACAGATCAGCGATGGTCGGCGCTGCGCCATTGCTCGCACGGCCGAATGCACGCGTCCGGTCACCGCCAACCGTTCCGACACCGAGCGCCGTAAGGTCCTGTGCGGCTTCCTGTACCCGCTGACCGGCCTGCACGGCGACGACTCCGCCGCGCAGCGGGATGCCGAGTTCCAGCGCCTTCTGGACATTGGCGCGAGTCTTCCTGTGCGATCCGCGCAGTTGCGTCACCTGGTCGTGTTCCTCGGCAGTGTCCGAGTAGTACGACGTAGCCAGCTTCACGCCGTACTCCGCGAACGTGTCCCACAGTTCCGGACGGATGTGGGTCATGTTCGAGAACACTTCGATCCCGAGGCCCCGGCTGTGGGCGTGCTTGATCAGCGCGGGCAGGCTCGGATAGAGCGTCGGTTCACCCCCGATGAACTGAACGTCCAGGGTGCCCATGTCGGCAAGCTGGTCGATCACGTTCAGCCAGTCCTGCACGGTCATGGTGCCGTGTGTGCCCTTGGGCCCACTGTCGGCGTAGCAGTGATCACAGAACTCGTTGCAGAGTCCCGTGATCTCAAGCCACGCGAATAAGAGTCGGTTTTCGGCAGCGTGCATCGTGCCTCCCTGTAACTCTTGGTGATTGGAACCCCGCCCCTGCCTCAGATGAATTTCCGTGGGGTTGGAGATTCGGATAGTCCGGCAGGGGCGGGGAGTCTCAGAGGCGGCCAGTAGCGGCCAGCGTGGGAATCGCCGTGGAAAGTGCGGCGACGGTGAAGACGAACACGGGCCACCCGAACCGGCGTACGCACCTCACAGGTTCCCCCGGAGCGGGACGCAGTTGGGGCAGTCGTCATGACGGGGGTTCGGCGGGTGCAGCGGGCCGGGGAGATAGACCACACCCGAGGCCACGTCCACCGCCCCGCCGTACTGATCCCACCAACCGGCCGGAGCGTCCGCGTGCGGGCTTCCGGGGGCATCTATGAGGCTGACTAGCTCAGGGGGCGGAAGAGGCCGCGTGCGGCGCTTCTGCGGCATCACGGGGCCCGCCTCACATCCGCTCCCTTATGCGCTGGCTCGTGTTCGCGGTGACCACAGCGGCGCCGAGCGCATCAGACTGGTAGGCGGTCCGCAGGTTCTCCGGGTCCGCTTCCCACTCCCGCCCACCGTTCAACGGGCGGAGCTGGTAGCGGGGCCCGACGTGACCCATGACGTACCCCACGCGGCTCGTGGAGACGTCCAGGGCGGTTTCCCCGGCCTCCCAGGCTCGGGGGTGCTCACGTCCGCCTTCAGGACTGCTCATGGCTGCACCTCTCGTGGTCGTCCGGCTGCTCACAGAAGGCAACCGCGTAACCACGGCGGAGAGGTACCGTTGCAACAGCACCAGGACTTAAGAGCTTTAAGCGGCTTGAAGACACGGGGAGTTGATGACCGGTGGCCAGCCCCAACGAATCGCTTGCCCGGCTTCACCGGGAAACCGGCTGGACGCTCCGCCAGTTCGCCCAAGAGGTCAACAAGCTGGGGACCAAGCAGGGAACGCCCCTCAAGTACCGCGAACCCTCGGTGCATCAGTGGCTCAACGGGCACATGCCGAAAGAGTCCGTTCGCCCGCTGATCTTGGAAGCGCTGGCCCGCAGACTCGGCCGCCCCATTACCCACAGCAAGGCAGGATTCCCGCCCCCTCCCGTCGAAGAGTCCAGCGCGTTCCCCAGTACGGTGGAAGGGCTGCTAGACCTGGGGAGACAAGATACGGACCCGTCACGCCGAAGCGTGCTTGGACTAGGTCTTTTCTCCGTCGCCCTTACCGTGCCCAATTGGCCGGACGTGGTCGGCAGAATGGAATCTGCCCAAAAGGGCGACATGCAGCGCATAGGAATGTCCGATGTCCAATCGGTCATTGCCATGACTGAACGACTTTCAGACATTGACGACCAGTTCGGCGGACGGACAGCTCGACCCATGGCTGCCGCCTATTTGGTGAACACTGTTGCCCCATATCTGCGCGCTGACGCCCCGGACGACGTCCGCAAGGCAATGATGGCCGCCGCGTCGGATCTCTCATATCTCACGGGGTATATGGCAGTGGACGAGGGCGTACACGGAATGGCGCAGCGCTATTACCTAAAAGCCCTCGAACTTGCCGGGGCGTCTGAGGATCACCTCACGTTCTGCACCACCCTGCGGGGGATGAGCGTCCAGGCCGTGGACCTCGGGCATGGGGCCGAAGCGTTGCGCCTCGCCGACGCTGCCGCCGCCGCTTCCCCGCAGGCCGGTCCCAGGATGCGCGCATTCCTCGCCGGACAGCAGGCACACGCAGCCGCACAAGAGGGCAACGGGCGCATGGCTCTACAGCGCATCCGGGAAGCTGAGACAGCGATGGAAAAGGCAGAGTCGCAGTCCAAGACTTTCGGGTCCTACAACCCTTCCTCGCTGGCCTACCACGTGGGACAAGTCCGTTACGAACTCGGGGACTTGACAGGCTCGATCAATTCACTCAACGAGTCGGACCGGCTCCGCCCGAGCACGTTCCGGCGGACGAGCATTCGCTACCTTTCCATGCTGGCCGAACGGCAACTACAGGTCGGCCACTTGGAAGAAGCGTGCAAGACATGGGGGCGCGTTCTGGAGATATACCCACTCGTCCAGTCCGGGCAGTGCGACCGCAGCATGACCGCCATGTACAGCCGAATTCGCCCCCACTTGAAGAACCACACAGCGCGTGATCTGTACGAGCGGGCACGGCTGGTAACACCCCCGAACTTGCTCCCGGCCTAAGAATCGAAGGGCCCATAATCCTTGGGGCGCTTGGCCTCGCTCCTTCGTCGGCATAAATCGGCCGGACTCATCGCCTTCGGTTCGCAGGTACGCCAAAAGCCCCCGACGACCACCCCAACGAGGGGCAGGCATCGGGGGCCGAGTCAATCGGGTCCAGCCGTGGCGGCGGCGACCCTCACGGAGTACGGGGCGCCATCCACGCCCACGACCGATTGGATTTCCATTCGGCTTAGGTCCCGAGGATCGAGCAAGGCGACATTACGCATGGTCACCCCCCACTAAAACGACCCAATGAGCCACGCGAGTTTTTAGCCTCACTGCCGCTCAGGATCGGGAGGGGGAGGGAGTACCCCCCTGGTCAGAACGGCGGGCGTTCGTTCGCCTCGCGCCGTGACCGAGCCTCAGCAGCAAAACCGCCAGGCTGATGCCGTGCAGTCTCGCGGTTGTGACACGCGATGCACAGCGGACGCAGATGCTTCGCAGCATCAGGATTCGGTTCGCCCCGAGCGATCAACTTGCGGCGCGACAACGGGAAATGGTCCGCGACGTTCGCGGCCCGACCGCACAGCACGCACCACGGGTTCGCGTACAGGTACGCACGCCGGACGCGTTGCCACCAGGTCGAGTAGACCGCGCCACCACGCGAGGCACGGTCCTGGTTTGCTTCCCTGGTGTGCCGAGGGCACCGACCACCCGAGGGGGTCAGCTCCGGGCACCCGGGGACAGAGCACGGGGGGCGGGGCTTTCGGGGCAAGGGGGCACCTCCTTGGGCCTTGATTGGCCAGGCGTCAACCTTCAGTTCCGCACTCTCGTATGCGGGCATGGATGGGGCGGCCCGCCGAGTCAGGTAGATGTGGTATGGCCTCAGTCGCTTGATCAGCTAGCGGTAGCCGCTGAGCAGTGCGAACTACTTCTTGAACGCCGATCGCTGCACCATGACCGACCCGTACTGGTACGCCAGGTCTCCACAAGCACTGATCCGGGCGCGCAGTGTGGGCCCGACCAGTTGCCAACAGCGGTGAAAAGAGTAAATGCGGCCAACGGGGTACTGCTGCGGCTCTCCTCGGACCAATCACAAGCGATTCAGAGAGGGGCACCACCATGCCCAAAGGCACCGTCATGCCGTCACGCACCCCTCGTCCGTTCCTCGAACTGCGTGTCGGCGGACTGCACATGACCGTTCAGCGTGTTCCCCGATGGCTCGTCACGATGGTGACCACCGCTGCTGGCAGCGCGCTTACAGCGTGGTTCGCGTCCCGCTGATCGCGAACCCGTCGACTGCCTGCGCGGTCAGCTCCGGGCACCCGGGGACAGCGCACGGGGGGGGCGGGGTTTGCGAGGCATAGGGGGCACCTCCCGAGTTCTGCCCGTAGTTATGATCCGTAGCGCGCTATGGCTACAACGTTCGGGTGATGGCACCGACGTGCAGGAGCGTGAGAGCCGACATGGCAGTCAAGTCCAGCAACGAACCTCGCCCTATCCTCGAACTCCACGCCGGAGGACTGCACTTGACTGTGCAGCGCATCCCCGGATGGCTCGTACCCCTGATCACAACGGCCACCGGTATAGCGGGGGCGTGGTGGACGCAGCGCTAGGCCGCAGGCCCGAACTCCGTCTGCGTCTTCAGCGCGTGACACCCCCGGCACAGCACTTGAACGTTGCCGTCCGTGTCGGTCCCTCCCATCGAGAGGGGCCGCACGTGGTCCACGTCCACCCCGTCCGCGGGGAAGTCGCCCAAGCACCAGTCGCACCACGCGGAGCCCCGTTCCTGCACTCGCCGGCGGAGCCTCGCAGCAGCATCACGACGGTTCGCCCGTCGCCGTCCCCGTGCCCGCCGCGAGCGGACGTTCGGACGCCCCTCGTACGCCCCGTGGTGAGCCTTGCAGCGGCCCCGATGGGTCGCGGGCTCGGTGCAGTCGATAGAGCGCATGTGTGGCCCCCTGGGGTGAGTTCTGGTCACTGCCCCCGTGTGGGTCGGCAAGTGCGGTGCGGGCGGCCCCCGCGGTCAGTAGCGTTGAAGCCATGACCAGTGATGAACGGCCCGACGTGAGCGCGGGCATGGACCCGCTCGGCGACATCGTGTTGACCGTGCGCGGCGACGGGAACGGCAGCGCCCCCGACTACGAACTACCGCCCACGGTCCCGCTCGCCAAAGCGGCCGAAGTGCTCGACATGGACCCCGCGGACGCGTTGGTCCAAGCCCGCGAGGGGCTGTTCCCGGAACGGGTCATCGACGTTGGCGACGAGCCCGGAGTGAAGTTCAGCGTTCCCGTTACGCCCCTGATTCGGCGCGTCGGGCTGGACCGTGTGCGGGAAGTCCTGCGCCCCGCGGAATAGACCGAGGACCGGTCCGTCTGTGTTGCGTGCCCGCCCCGAGACTCGAACTCGGGAACTCTGCGGAGTGCTTCCGGTTCTCCCCGAGGGGGCCGGTACCGCGCACCTCTGCCGTTGGGTCAGCGGGCTTGGTCGTCGTCCTGGCGCTCGTAGACGAACGTCGGGACGACATGGGGACCGCACGGTCTTACAACACCGTTCAGCGCCCGCGAGGGGCGGTTACTGGTGGGCGGTGCGGTCCCCGCGCTCTGCCTCACGACCACTGCGGCCACCCCGTGAGGGTGCGTGCTGCACGGGCAGAGCTGGTGAGAGAGCGCCGGTACTCGGTCCGCCGGTTTCCCCCTCGGGGTGGGTGCGCGGTATTCCCGCGCTCTCTCCTGCCCCAGTAGTAGGGACCGAAGGTGGTGCGCGCCTTGCCCGCTTCGTGCGGTAGGCGGTCGCCCGTTCTTCGGTCTCTCCCTGGTGCCCCACCTGTAGGGACCGAGGGTGGTGTGAGGGGTCGAGGGGTGTTGCGGGTGCTGAGAGGGGGGCCGGTTTCTCTTTCTCTTAGGGTTTTCTTGGCTACCTCAAAAAGTGTCGAAGTTCGACACCCTCAACACCTTTTTGCCTCGCTGTTGGGCCGCTCGGCCCGAGGGCAGCCGGCGAGGGTCCTGCGTGCCCGTCTGCGGGCAGCAGAAAGCCCCGGCGGGTCCGTGAGGGACCTACCGGGGCTGGTCGGGGCGGGTGTACTGCATTCTCGGACTCGTCCTGATGCGCCGCCCCTACTCCGCACACTCCATGTTGGCGCGGGGCACCGTGAGCCTATCCGCCAAGGGAAGACAGGGGGCTAGGCAGCGACCGGTTCGCGGACTGGCCCGACCAGCCGCACGCTCGCGCCCTCGGTCGGCGAGTCTCCGCGCGCTTCGGACTCAAGGGCCGTCGCGGTGCCGTCGAGTTCTTCCGCGGCAGGGTTGAGCTCCCCGGACATGGTGAACGTGACGCGCCGTACGTCGAGCTTCCGCCACCCGCCACGGGTGCCGCGCCGTACGTCCAGCCGAACCCCCGCTTCAACGAGCATGGCGCGCCGTCCCGCCGTGTCCTTCTCCGCCCACTCGTCCGCGAACGTCCGGCCCGTGTCCGTGACGATGCGCTGCGGCTCGGTCTTTTTCCGGGACTCAAGGTCGGCTATGCGGTTGTCGAGCGCGTCCGCCCGACGCTGCCACTCTGCGGCGGCGTGCTTGGACTTCTGGCGCCCCTTCTGTTCCTGGTGCTCGGCGAACTCGGCAACGGTGGCAGCCAGTTCGGGGCCGGGGTCGTACCCGGGGATCTCGACAACGTGCGTCGTCTGGATGGGACCGACCAGCCGCAGGAACTCGGCTTCAACGTACTCGTCCGCCCAGTCAGCGCGGATGTACGACGACCCGCTACAGACTTCGCCTCGCGCCTGTGCATTGCAGTTGTAGCTGGGTGCTTGGTTTTTATTCGTCTTCGGGTCCTGGTACATACGGCCCCCGCACGAATCGCAGTGGATTACCCGCAGCAACAAGGCATTGGTGTCTTTCCGCTCCCCGCTCTTAATGCTGCGGGAGTCGAGCACGGCCCCGATGCGGTCGAACTCTTCGCGGGTCATGATCGGCTGTGTGGTCGCCATGACGGGGTTGCCTTCGGCGTCGCGCACGGGCTTGCCCTTGTGTATCTTCCAGCCGAGCAGCGTTTCGTTCCGCAACATCCGTGTGATGACAGCGGGGGTCCACTTGAACACGTCGCGGACGACGTGCGACCCCTTGGCCCCGCCGGTCTTCCCGCCCGTCTTGCGCTCCTTCTTCAATGCCCAGTGGTCGCGCGGGCTCGGGATCTCGTCTGCGTTGAGCCCCGCAGCGATAGCCGAAACGGTCGCCCCTTCCAACAGCTCACGGACGATCCGTTCAATGACCGCAACGGCGTCGGGGTCCGGGACGAGCGTCCACCCGATTCCGCCGAACTCTTTCGGCATGGGGGCGGGCATGTAGCCGTACGGCGGACGCGAGCCGCGCCACCGCAGCACCATGTTCCGGATGGCAGCCATAGCGCCGGTGACGCGGTCTTTGATGCTCTGCGCTTCTACCTGCGCTGCAAAGGCGAGCATCATCATTTGGAACTCGGCCATGGGGTCCATGGGGTTCCGGAAGTCAAAGACGAGCTTGCCCCCGCCGATGCCCTCGGCGAAGATCAACATCTTCCGGTGTTGCTTCGCCCACTTGGCGAGATCGTGCATGTCGCTCATGTGCCGGATGGCGCGGTCAAAGCGCCACCAGACAAGCACGTCGTAAAGCTCGGGGCGGGCGAGCCACGAACCGAGGGCGGGACGGTCGAACGGGCCAACCTTGCTTGCGGACACGTCCAGGTCTACGGCCTCGCGGAGCGCGTCACCGGACCCAAAGTCGATGTTGAGTTCTGCCGCAACCTTGTTGTCGGCTTCGCGCTGCCGCTCGGGGCTGGTGGTCTCGTCGGTCAGTACGGACAGTCGCACGCACCGCACACCCCGAAGGGTCTCGGTGTAGACCGTGCCCGCGAGGGGGTTCCGGGGTGCATGGGTCATGTCCCCTGTAGGGACCGAAGGGGTTCCGACTTCGGAAACGTCCCTGACCAGCACCGATGTCGTCATGGCTACACTCCAGAAGATGAACTATGGAGTGTTGGGAGATCCGGAGGGCAACGAGTTCTGTGTCGAGTGCGGCGCGGCGGAACGGGCGGCGCTGACCGGGGAGCGGTTGCCGGTCACCGCGGACGACGTGACCACCGCCGTCCGGCTCGCGGTCGACACGCTCCGGGAGGCCCCGGTGGACAACTGGTCGGCCCCGGCCGGTTCCCTGGAGTGGGACTGCTGGGAGACCGCGGAGCACCTGAGCGACGACCTCTTCTCCTACGCGGCCCAACTGGGGCCGCGCACGCCGCCGTCGGACGCGTACCTCCCGTTCCGCTGGAGGGCCGACCGCGAGGGCGGTCCGGCGAACGCGGTCTTCGCGGACCGGTCGGCCGGGCCCGACGGCCTGCTGCGGATCGTGGAGGCGAGCGGCGCACTGCTCGCGGCGATGGTCCGGACGGCCTCGCCCGAGGTCCGGTCGTTCCACAGCTTCGGGATCGCCGACCCGGAGGGATTCGCCGCGATGGGCGTCGTGGAGACGCTGGTGCACACGCACGATCTCGCCGCGGGGCTGGGCGTGCCCTGGGCGCCGCCCGCCGACCTCTGCGGGCGGGCACTGGACCGGTTGTTCCCAAAGGCGCCGAAGGACACCGACCGGTGGGCCGTGCTGCTCTGGGCCACCGGCCGCGCCGAACTGCCCGGCCGGCCCCGGGTCGCCTCGTGGCGGTGGCACAGCGCACCCCTGCCGGAGCCCGTCCGGGAGTGACGCGGGAGGCGGATTCGCGGGGCGAAGGCACCCCGCCGCTAGCCGGGGCGAAGGCACCCCCGACCGGACCGCCGTGCCGGGCCGCGGCCAGAATCGATGCCGTGAAGCATCAGCAGATCCTGGAAAAACTGGCCGCTCGCGGACTCGTCCGGTCGATGGACGAGGAACTGGCACGGTGGGTGCAGCACCGGATGCGTCCCCCGGGCCCTTCGCACGCCGAGATCGAGCAGGCGGTGCTGCCGCCGGTCCTGCTCCGGTGGCGCTGCCTGTTCGATGCCGAGGACGTCGACCCGGCGAGCAGGAACGTCGCCCTGGTCGCGCTCGCCACGCTGCTGCACAAGTACGGCTTCCGTGACCCCGGCACCACGGCCGCCGCACTGCGTGCGGTGGACGACCTCAACCGTGACGTCGTGCTGTCCGACGCCTTCGAGCGCCGGTCCCCGGAGATCAAGGAGCTGCTGGCGTCCGCCCCGGTCCCGCTGACGCGGCGCCCGCGTCGGCCCCGGGCGCTGTCGTTCCTGCGGCCCGGTGACGTGATCTCCTTCGAGGTCTCCGGCCGTTTCCACGCGGCGTTCGTACGCGACATGCACGGTGGGAACGAGTTCCCGGTGATCGAGTTCTACGCCGGTTCGTTCGGCCGGCCGCCGGTCTGGGCGGAGCTGTCGGGCCGGGCCGCGGCCGCCGAGCGGGGCCGGGCCCGCTTCGGCGTCGTGGGCCTGGCCCAGCTGCCCGACCCCGCCCGCCAGGTGCGCGTGGTCGAGGCGCCTCGGCCCCAACCGCCGACCGGTGAGGAACCCCGGCCGGGCGAGGGCCTCTGGACGCTGACCGACCTCATGAGCCTCCAGGAGGACGTGTTCCGCCTCTTCGGGGGCCGACCGGACGACGTCTGACATCCGGTCGGCCGGGCGGACGTCCCGCGGTCAGAACCGGTCGGTGTCCAGTGCCGGGTAGTCGACGTAGCCCTTCGCCTCGCCGCCGAAGAACGTCGTCGGGTCCGGGGTGTTGAACGGGCCGCCCGCCTTCAGCCGGGCGGGCAGGTCCGGGTTGGCGATGAACATCGCCCCGTACGAGACGATGTCGGCGATCCCGTCGTCGATCACCGTGTGGTCGTCCGGGCCGGTCGGGCCGTCCGTCAGGACGTTGAGGACGACGGTGCCGGAGAACTGCTTGCGCAGCGCGAGCGTCAGCTCCCGCATCTCCACCGCCTCCAGGATGTGCAGATAGGCGAGGCCGAGCGGATCGATCTCCCGCACCAGTGCCGTGTAGAGGGCGTCCGGCTCGGGCTCGTCCATGTCGTTGTACGGGTTTCCGGGCGAGATGCGCAGCCCGGTGCGCTCCGCGCCGATCTCGGCGGCGACGGCCCGGACCACCTCGACGGCGAACCGGATGCGGGCTTCCTCGGAGCCGCCCCACTCGTCGTCGCGCAGGTTGCTGTTGGGCGCGAGGAACTGGTGGATCAGGTAGCCGTTGGCGCCGTGCAGCTCGACCCCGTCGAAACCCGCGTCGATCGCGTTGCGGGCGGCCGCCGCGAAGTCGGCGACGGTCTGCCGGATTTCGTCGCCGGTCAGTTCGTGCGGCGTGGTGAAGTCCTCCAGTCCCGCTCCGGTGAAGAGCCGGCCCGCGGGCCTGACCGCCGAGGGGGCGACCGGCGTGAGCCCGTCCGGCAGCAGCACCGGGTGGCCGATCCGGCCCGCGTGCATGAGCTGGGCGAAGATCCGGCCCCCCGCCGCGTGCACCGCGTCGGTGACCTCGCGCCAGGACGCCACCTGCTCGGCGCTGTGCAGCCCCGGGGTGTCGGGGTAGCCCTGGCCCACCACCGACGGCTGGATGCCCTCCGTGATGATGAGGCCCGCCGAGGCGCGCTGGGCGTAGTACTCGACGACGAGATCCGTGGCGATGCCGCCCCCACCTGCCCGGCTACGGGTCATCGGGGCCATGGCGATGCGGTTGGCGAGCTGTGTACCGGACAGGTCGATCGGGTCGAAAGCAGTGGTCATGAGGGCTCCCGAAAAATTATATGGTCGGCCAATTATTTCCGCCGACGTCACTGTAGCTCATTGATTGGCCGACCAAGGTAAAGTTCGCAGCAAGCCCCGGTTCCGCGTCGGCGGCCCCTCCCGCACCGCGGGAGAGCATGGCCGGAGCACCCGTCCGCTCCCACCACGAGGAGACCCGATGAAGGCCGATCCCGCCTGTACCGAACTACCGAGCGCCGCCCGCGGCGGGCCCGTCAGTCACGCCGTCTCGCGGGTCGCCCGGCTGCACCGCATCGCCGCGGGCAAGCTGCTCAGGGGACTCGGCCTGTACCCGGGCCAGGAGTTCCTGATGATGTACCTGTGGGACGCGGGGGCGGTGCGCCAGTCCGAGCTGATCAAGGCCATGGACCTCGATCCCTCCACCGTCACGAAGATGCTCCAGCGCCTGGAGCAGACCGGGCACGTCCGCCGCCGCCCCGACCCCGCCGACCGCCGGGCCGTCCTGGTCGAGGCCAGCGAAGACAGCTGCGCGCTGCACAGGGCCGTCGAACGGGCCTGGACGGACCTTGAGGAGCACACTCTCGCCGGGCTGGACACCGCCGAGCGCGAGGAACTGGCCCGGCTGCTCGCCAAGGTCGAGGAGAGCCTCTGCCGGGAGGTCTCCGACTGCCCCGGACGCGACTGACCCCACAGCCTGGGTCCGGCCGGGGCGGGCATCCGGAACCCGGGGCGCCCCGGCCGCGCCGCCCCGGGGCGCGGACGGGCCCGCGCCCCGGCCTCAGCGCGCGAGCACGTCCAGGGCCCGGTCCGCATCGGCCTCCGTGTTGTACAGGTGGAAGGCCGCGCGCAGCGTCCCCGCCCGGTCCGACACCACCACTCCGGCCCTCGCCAGCTCCGCCACCCGCCCGCCGAGCCCGGGCACGGCCACGATGGCCGACTCTCCCTGCACCGCCCGGTGTCCCAGCCCGGCGAGCCCCGCCCGGAAGCGGGCCGCGAGTCCGGTGACGTGGGCATGGACGGCATCGATACCGATCTCGCCCAGCAGGGCGAGGGAGTGTTCGGCCGCGTGGTAGGAGAGGAAGGCCGGGGGCTCGTCGTAGCGACGGGCGGTCGCCGCGAGCCGTCCGACCGGCCCGTAGGTGCTGTTCCAGGGGTCGTCGGAGGCGACCCACGCGGCGAAGACGGCCGGCAGGGTGCGCTGCGCCTCCTCGGTCACGGTGAGGAACGACGTGCCCCGCGGACCCAGCAGGAATTTGAACCCGCCGGTGACGGTGTAGTCGTACGCCCCGGCGTCCAGCGGCAGCCAGCCCGCGGACTGGGTGGTGTCGAGCAGGGTCCGGGCACCGTGGGCGGCGGCCGCCTCGCGCACCGCGCCGAGGTCGGCGACCCTGCCGTCGGCGGACTGCACCGCGGAGAGGGCCACGAGCGCGGTCCCCGGCCGTACCTCTTCGGCCAGCCGCTCCAGCGGGACGTACCGCATCCTCAGGTCGCCGCGGACCGCGAACGGGCTGACGACGGAGCTGAACTCCCCCTCGGGCGCCACGACCTCGGCCCCCGCCGGCAGCGAGGCGGCGATCAGCCCGACGTGCACCGCGACCGAACTGCCGGTCGCGACCCGGTCGGCGGCGACACCGGCGAGGCGCGCGAAGCCGGTCCGGGCCGCCTCCACCGCCTCGAAGTCCCCGGAGCCGTCCCTCCGTCCCGAGGCGAGCGCGTCGGCGAGCTCCTTCACCGCCGCCGTGGCACGACGGGGCAGCAGCCCGCAGCTTGCGGTGTTGAGGTAGGTGGTCTCCGGCGCGAACTGGTCCGCCACCAGGCGGCCGAGCGAAGCAGTCTCCATGCGCCCAGCGTGAGGCCCTGTTGACAGATCGTCAATCGCCCGCGTCCGGGGAGGCGGCCCCGGGGAACGGCTCGGAGTCATTCGCGCCCACGGTCCGGGACCGCGCCGGGACACCCTCCCGGACCGGCCCGGCGGACCGGACCGTCCCGGGGCCTCCTCCCCCGGGCCCGGGTTCAGCTGCCGTTCCCGTTGCCGCCGCCCTGCGGAACCTCGCAGGAACCGTCGGCCCCACAAGCCTCGGCGTCCCCACCGATCGCGGTCAACGGCCGGTCCTTCCATGCCTGTTCGAGTGCCTGGGCGAAGACCTCCGCGGGCTGCCCGCCGGAGATCCCGTACCGCCGGTCCAGCACGAAGAACGGCACGGCGTCGGCCCCCAGCTCGGAGGCCGCCCGCTCGTCGGCCCGCACCTCGTCGGCATATGCCTCGGGGTCGGCGAGCACGGCACGCGCCTCGTCGGCGTCGAGCCCCGCCTCGACGGCAAGTTCGACCAGCACCTCGGTGTCGTAGACCGAACGCTCCTCGGCGAAGTTCGCCCGGTACGCACGGTTCAGCAGTTCGTCCTGGCGGCCGCGGGCCTTGGCCAGGTGGAGCAGCCGGTGGATGTCGAAGGTGTTGCCGTGGTCACGGCCCTCGGTGAGGTATCCGAGTCCCTCGGCCCGCGCGTTCGCCGCGACGTTCGCCTCCATGGCCCGCACCTCGTCGTGGGTGCGCCCGTACTTGCGTGCCAGCATGTCGACCACCTGCACGGTGTCGTCCTTGCTGTGCCCGGGGTCGAGCTCGAAGGACCGGTGCACGACCTCGACCTCGTCCCGGTGGGCGAATCCCGCCAGGCCCTTCTCGAAGCGGGCCTTGCCTATGTAGCACCAGGGGCAGGCGATGTCGCTCCAGATCTCGACGCGCATGTTCTCTTCTTCTCTCCGGGTCCGGGGGCGGGCGGCGCGAAGGACTCCTTCGCACGACACATCGAACACAACGGCGGACGTCCCCATTCCCCGGCTTCCCCCGAGCCGCCCCCGCGCCGCCCCGAGACAGTGCCGAGCCACCCCGGGACGGCCTCGCACGCTCCGGCTCGGCAAGAGCCTCTCCCGCCGCTCCGACCGGAGTCGGCCGTCCAACGGCTCCGATCGGCACCTCGCACACGCCACCATATTCTGCTCACCTGACTATGCATGCGAACCATTCACCCTGCCCACACCACTTTTCATAGTCAGGTGAACGGCATATGGTTCGCGGCATGACCGATCGCAGGAGATCCATGCAGGAGCCCACCCTGCTCATTCTCACCGCCCTTGCCGACGCCCCCCGTCACGGTTACGCCCTCTCCCAGGAGGTCGTCGCGATCTCCCAGGGCCGGGTGAAGCTCCGTACCGGCACGCTGTACGGCTCCCTGGAGCGCCTTCAGGAGGAAGGACTCGTGGAGGTCTTCTCCGAGGAACGGGTCGAGGGGCGGCTGCGGCGTACGTACACGCTCACCCACGACGGCCGCCAGGCCCTCAGCGCCGAGGTCCGGCGCATCACCGCCACCGCGCGGGAGGCCAACCGCCGCCTCAAGAGGGCCGCCGCCACCACCGATCCGACCGGAGCCCCCGCATGACCGACGCCCAGCCCGCACCCCGCGCCCTGCCGCTCTACCCGCGCCGCTATCGGGCCCTGCACGGAGCCGAGATCCAGGAGATGTACCGGGACGCCGTCGAGGGAGCGGGACGGGGAGCCCGGCACCTTGAGGAGCTGGACATCGCCGCGCACGCGATCCGGGTCAGAACCCGCACCAGCGGCCGGCACCGGATCGGCCGCTTCACCCTCGCCGCCGCCCCGTACGCCCTGGCCGGGGCTTCCGCCCTGGCCGCCGCCCATCTCACCCCGGCCGTCGCCGAGCTGGCCGGGACCGGCAGCACGGCCGCCCTCCAGAACGGCGGGATCGCGGTGTTCCTGGCCACCTTGGCGGCCGGCGCCCTGGCCTGCCTGGGGCGCTGGCCACTCGCCAGGGCGCTCGCCGCACTCACCCTGGTGCCGCTGGTGGCCGGCGTGGGGGCGGATGCCCGGCTGATCCCGCTGCTGGCCGTCCTGGTCCTGATGCCGGGTGGTGCCGCACCCTGCGGACCCGATCGGCGGCTGGCCCCGGCCCTCGCCGTCCTGATCTGGCTGCCGTCGTTCGGTGCTGCCCTCGCCGGAGTGGCCGAGCCCGGACTGGGCATGGTCGGACAACTCGGGCCCGCCGCGGTCGTCCTGGCGATCCGGATGGCGGCCCGGGACGGTCGCGCCCGGCACGCCCTCGCGATCCTCGTCGGCGCCGCGCCGTGGATCGTCACACCGACGGCATCGCCCGCCGGGCTCGCCATCGTCGGAATCGTGCTGGCCCTGGGCTATGGGATCGGCCGGGTCGCACGCCCGCGCCGGGCCACGGCCTGACCCCGCGGAACGCATCACCCGTGGGCCCCGCCGCCATCACGGCAGGGTCGACGGTGCCGCGTCGCAACCCCGGGACGGGAAGGCGGCCCGTCACGCGGGCGGGGGTCACCGGGTATCGCACGGGCGCCTCGCACGGTGCCGCGTCCGCAGGAGGCCCGGTCCGTGCCGACGGGTCCGGGCCCGCGCGCACCGGCACCGGCCCGCCCCCGGCACCGGGGTGTGCCACGCCCATCCGTCATATGTCACGCGTAGGCGAGTATCAGCGAAACCGTCATGAACTGGGCCGCGAGGTGCAGGCCCAGCAGCCAGGCGCGCACATGGGCGTGCGGCAGCCATCGTTCCGGCCACGCCACTGCCACGACACCGGACACGATCGCCGCCACCAGGCAGCCGGGAATCCAGCCCTGGGGAACATCGGCGCACCCCTCCCCGTACGTCACGCAGCCGGACGCGCGTTTCGTGCTCAGCACGAGGAGGACGGAGCCGAAGAACACGGGGACCAGCATGATCAGGGCGAACCAGGAGGCCGTGCGAACGGTGCGGTCCGTGCGTCCGCCGCCGGGCGTGCGGGACGAAGTGGTTTCCATACCGTCCAGCCAACCCTCCGACGAGGCCGAAGGGTTGGGTACGGCTACTCGGCCTACGTGAGCACGGGCGCGGATCCGTCCGGCGGACGGGGTCCGCGCCCGTCGGGTCACGGCACCGCCGGCGCGAGCCCGTCGCCCCCTCCCGACCGGTTCGGCCCGGAGGAGGCACGAGGAGCCATGGGTCAGGCGCGGCGGCCGTCCACCCTGCGGGGCAGGTTCAAGGGGTTGCTCTCGCGGAGTTCCGGTGGGAGGAGCGCCTCGGGGGTCGACTGATAGGTGAGGGGCCGCAGCCAGCGTTCGACGGCGGTGGCTCCGACCGAGGTGGAGGTGGAGGTGGAGGCGGGGTAGGGGCCGCCGTGGTGTTGCGCGGGGGCGACGGCCACTCCGGTCGGCCAGCCGTTGACGAGGACCCGGCCCGCCAAGGGGGTGAGCGCGGACAGGACGGCGGGTGCGTCGGCGTCGGGACCGTCGGTGGCGATGTGGAGCGTGGCGGTGAGGTTGCCGGGGAGCCGGGAGAGGACGCCGGTGATCTCGGTGTCGGAGGCGTAGCGGGCGACGACCGTGACCGGTCCGAAGCACTCCTCGAACAGCACGTCATGCGTGCCGCCGTCGGCGAGGAGGTGCGCCGGGACGGTGAGGAAACCTGCCGCGACGGTGTGGGCACCGCCCGCACCGGGAGTGACCGGGGCCTGGACTCCGGGGAGCCCGACCCGTTCGCGCACCCCCTCGAGGAAGGCGTCGCGCATCCGGTGGTCGAGCAGGACACCGGCCTCGGTGTCGCTCACCGCGTCGGTGAGGGACTTCAGGAACCGGTCGCCGGTCTCGCCGGTCGGGGCCAGGACGAGGCCGGGCTTGGTGCAGAACTGGCCGAGGCCCGTCGTCATCGAGCCCGCGAGACCGGCGCCGATCTGCTCGCCGCGCTCGGCGGCGGCCGCCTCCGTGACGACCACGGGGTTCAGGGACCCCAGCTCGCCGTGGAAGGGAATCGGGGCGGGCCGGGCGGCGGCCAGGTCGTACAGGGCACGGCCGCCGCGTACCGAGCCGGTGAAACCGGCGCCGGCGACGAGCGGGTGCCCGATCAGTTCGATGCCCGCCTCGAAGCCGTGCACCAGGACCAGGACGTCCTCGGGCAGGCCGGCCCGTGCCGCCGCGCGGCGCAGCACGGAGGCGCACAGTTCGGAGGTGGCGGGGTGATCGGGGTGCGCTTTGACGACGACGGGGCAACCGGCCGCCAGCGCGCTCGCGGTGTCGCCGCCGGGAACGGAGAAGGCGAGCGGGAAGTTGCCGGCCGCGTACACGGCGACGACGCCGAGCGGGATCTTTTGACGCTCATCCCGCCTGAAGGCGGGAGATTCCCACCGGGCCGCCGCTGTCAAGTGGCGGTCGTAGGTGGTTCCTGTTTCCTCACCCGCTGCC
>NZ_JBHJWQ010000063.1:0-14150 GCF_042266885.1 Streptomyces sp. NPDC056061
CCGACCAGGCAGCGACCGAACCAGTGAACCTGAAACCACGTCAACCCGCCATGACCAGCTAGTCATCCACTCCCACACAGCGGGGGAACCTCAAGTACTGAACTTGATTGGGTGATGTCAGGCCGATACCCCGACATCACCCAATCGAGTTCAGTAGTGCTGTGACCGGGAACGTTCGCCGGGGTCAGCTCGAACAGTCCGGTCGTGCTGCTTCCCACCTCCATGAGGTTTGACGAGGGAGGCCGACGAGTTCTCCGCGGCCGGTGCACCAGAGGAGTACCTGAGCGGGGTCTCCGGGTGGGGCGGCAGGGAAGAGCCGGATGAGTACTGCTGCGCTCAGCGGTGCTGGTGGCAGCCAGTCCACGGACAGTCCCTGCGTGATGTCGTAGGTGTGCAGCAGGGTTTCGGCGACGCCCATCGCGGCGAACCCTTCGGGGTCGCACGGGCCCCAGTGCAAGACCCTCAGGGTCGGGTTGGCTGCGGCCAGGGCGCTGCTGAGCAGTCCGCCGCAGGCGGTGACGGCCTGGAGTGCCTCGGCCGGCGAGGCAGTGGGGCGCACGTTCAGGTCGATGGGAAGGTAGGCGTCGGTGGGCTGTGCTGCCAGCTGCCCTGCGTAGGCCAGCAGGTCGTGGCCGATGTGAGCCGCTGTTTGCCAGCATGTCCATTCGAGCGGCCCCGCTGGCACCGTCCAGTCCTCGGCGGACGGGGGCCAAGCACCCGCAGCATCTCTGCCACAGCGGCGTCGACGTCCTGATGGTCCATGCAGAGGTCCTCGCGGTCCGTGTGGTGGGACTTGGCTGGGCTGGTGGTCGGATCCTTCACGCCGCCGGGCATATGGCACGTCCGCCCCAGCGGATGCCCTACTCGCTGCGGATGCGGGCGCGTTCTCGGCGTTGGGCGGCGAGGACGTCGGGGTGGCGGGCGTTGGCGTTGCGCCAGCGCAGATGGGCGTGCAGGGCCCGGGTCTGTGCGGGGTGGCTGCGGTGGTTCGAGTTGGTCAGGGTGAACTGCCGCAGTGGGCCGAAGTGGGCCTCGATCGGGTTGGCCCAGGAGGCGTAGGTCGGGGTGAAGCACGGCCCGACCTTGTTCTTCTTCGCCCAGCGGCGGATGTCCGCACCGGTGTGGGTGGAGAGATTGTCCAAAATGATGTAGATCGGGGCGCCGTCGGGGCGGGCAGCGCGGATCGATTTCAGCGCGGCCAGGCTGTTGGCGGCGCCCTTGCCGCGCAGGTTGACCCCCCACAGGGCGTTGTCGCCCACGGAGTAGCAGCCGTGGAAGCAGGTGACGCCGTGGGTGCGGCGGTAGGTCGCCGGCAGCCGGTTTGGCTTGCCCTGCTTCGCCCAGCAGGAGCCTGCGGTGGGCCGGATCCCCAACGGCCCGAACTCGTCGAAGGCGAAAACCCGGTCGGGGAAGCGTCCCAGCACCTGCTCGATCCGGTCGAGCCTGGCGTCGCGGTCGGGATCTGGGGACTCCTTCCAGGTTTTGGTGCGCTGGAAGGTGATGCCGCGGCGCGACAGCAGGCAGCGTAAAGCTTCCCGGCCGATGCGAAGGACACGCCCGTGCACACGGCGCAGGTAGGCAGCGAGTGCGCGGATCGACCAGCGGGTGAAGGGCTGACCGAGCTTGGTGGGGCGGGTGGTGAAACGCCCTCCGGCATCCCGGCGTTCGGGGATGCCGGAGGACCTCTGTTGACCGCTGTTCACCGCCTCTACTGGCACGTTGTGGCACGACGGCGGATCAGCCACGCCACTCGACCAGGACGAGCGTGGCGTTGTCGGTGGTGGTCTCGCCGCGGGCCCGTTTGAGCGTGTGGGACAGGTCGCGTGCCACGGTTCGTACTGCTCGATCGGCCTGGTCCAGTCGATGGACCCAGCCGATCAACTGGTCCTCGCCGAACTGCTCCTGTCCGCTCGCGTGTTCCTCGATCAGGCCGTCGGTGAAGCAGAGGATGCGGTCACCGGGTTCGAGTGTCAGGTCGCTGATCTGCGGCTGTGCCCCTCCGAAGCCGACGGGGAGGGTTGTGGGGCTGTCCAGACGGTGCACGACGCGGTGTCCGCGGATCAGCATGGGGGCGGGGTGGCCGGCGTTGACCCACTGGAGGCGGCCGGTGTTCGTGTCCAGCCGCAGCATCTGCGCGGTGACGAAGTGGTCGGGGGCGAACTGCTCGGCCATGGCACGGTCCATGAAGAGGTAGATCTCGGACAGCTCGATACTGATGCGGCGGGCGTGCCGATAGGCGCCGATGGCGACGGTGGCCATGGTGGCCGCGTCCAGGCCGTGGCCCATGGCGTCGATCATGGCGAGGTGGAGGGTGTCGCCGTTCAGGGCGTAGTCGAAGCTGTCGCCCGCTACGTCGTAGGCGGGTTCGAGAACTCCGGCGACGGCGACGCGCGGCATGGTCATGGTCAGCGGCGGCAGGAGCGACCACTGGATCTCCGCGGCGACGCTCATCGGTTCGCTGCGGCGGGTGCGGAAGAAGAGGTCGGTGTAGCCGTTCTTGGTCTGCAGCAGTCCGGCGACCAGGCCCGCGATCCTGCGCAGGATGCGGCGGTCGTCGTCGTCGACCGCGTCCAGGGTGACGGTCAGGACGCCGGCCTGGTCGCCGCCGTCGAGCAGTGATACGTGGACGCGTACCCCGTCGGCCAGCGGCAGTTCGACCAGGCGCGATGTGAGAAGACACCTGCCGGCCTCCGAGTCGCCGATGGGCAGTGGCTCGCCGCCCGTCAGCCCTTCGGCGGGCAGGGGCACCAGCTTCTGTTGCCCGTAGTCCTGGAGGAGGATTTGCGGGTCCCGGCCCCCCAACCGGCTCACTGTCTCGGCGACGACCAGCCCGATCCGGTGGGGCGGCAGCTCGTGCGCCCGGTCCAGGATCGCACCCAGGAGTCCCTCCCCGAAGCTCCCCGAGCGATCGGGTTCCCCGAGCCGTCCGACGGTCATCCCGTTGCCTCCAACCGGGCGGCGAGAACCTCGTCCGGTGCTGCGGTACGGGGCGGGTGCGGGTACCGAGGGCGCGCAGCGACCGGATCCCGGAGCGGGCCGCACCAGAGATGTGGCCTCCAGGATGCTCCTCGGCGGCAGGTCACGCCACATGGCCACCACAGCGCGGGGGCGCTGGCCGCAGGTGACCACGCCCTCCTTCCCCGAGCCTTTCGAGCCCACCGGATCCGGAGCGAACGGGCTCAGCCGCGCTCTTCCTCCTCCGCCTCCATGAGGCGGATGCCTCGGTGGGTGAGCGAGACCATCGCGGGTGTGTTTCCCGGCTCCCAGTCGACGGTGACCAGTTCCTCGCCCGCGAGGTAGCCGCAGGCGGCAGCAAGGTCCTGCTCCGGGATGCGGAGATCGTGCTCGAGCGCGGCTCCGGTGACGCCGAGCAGACGGTTGCCTTCGGCGGCTGCGTAGAGGGCCTGGAGGATCTGTCGGCGGTACCGCTGCCGCTCGTGGAGTGTCGCCATGGCCGCGTGGTCCTGTCGTCGTGTGGTGTCGTTCGTGACCGGTCAGGGTTCCTCGGCGTGGGGGCCGGCGCCGGTGGGTGGTCTGCTGGTGGCGAGCCAGGAGCGGGCGGGTTCGGCGGCGGTCTCGGTGTCGACGGTGAGGTGGAGCCGCGTGCCGCCGCCCGGCGTCGGGTAGCTGCGCTGCTCCGCCCCGGCAAAGCACCGGCGGATCACTTCGGCGACCGCGCGGGCGGCCTCGGGGGTGGCGGAGACGATACGGATCTCGGCGTGCCCGGCCTGCGGCAGAGGCTCGTTCTCGGCGGGGTGCAAGAGAGCGTGTTCCCTTCGGGACGAAGCGAGAGGCCGACGAGTGGGCTGTTCCTGGTGTCGGGTGCCCACCCGCGGCCTTCGGTCGGAGGAGTGGTTTTGAGGTAAGGGCCAGGTACCCGCACGCCGACGACCGGAGATTCGTTCGGGCAACCTGGGGTGTCTGTGGCCGGGGGGACGGCTCAGGGAGGGGCAGGGAGCGTTGAAGCGGTGTGCCGCTGTGCGTGCGTCGTGCCGGGCGTTCAGCCGATGGATCAGACGTATGCCGAGCGCGATCAGAAGCGCGCCTGCCACGAGGGTGATCATGGCCTCCATGTCGTCACCCGCATGTACCCCGGCAGGGGGATCATCCGCGCGCCGACGACCGAGTGCGCCGCCGGGTGCGGCTGGGGCGCCGGGGCGGCCCCGCCCTCGCTCTCCCAGGCGTCTTCGCTGCTCCGTGCCTCCTGCATACGGCGGCCGGTCGCGGCTTCGTCGGACATGAGCCCGCCCGCGGTGAGGATGCTTCCGGGCAGGGCGGCGGCGGTCATCAGCCGGGCTGCGGAGGCGGGTTCGGTCTCGGGGGGAATCACGAGCAGGTCGCAGCGGCCGGTCGTGTAGGACAGCAGGATGATCTTGTCGGGATCCTGCTCGGTGAACCAGCCCACGTGCAGGACGTGGTCGGTGTCGGCGACCTTGTGCGGGACGACGGGCCAGTGGTCGGGATTCACCAGGACGCGAGTGATGCGTCCCCAGCGCCCTTCGAGGGCGTCGGTCAGCGGCGGCAGCTCGGCTGCCAGGTCGCGCGAACGGGGCCACCAGGCGCCATCGAGCCGACCGGCCAGCGCGGTCCTCGGGGTGAGCGACAAGCGTGCCGGAAGTCCTGGGGAGGGGGCGCGGCTCGCTGTTCTGTCGAGGGTGGTGGTCATGGTGCGGACCTGCCCCCGGGCTGCCCGTCGGCAGCCCGGTTTTCGCGTTCCCCGGAAACGACACCTGCGTGGAAGCTGGTGCTCGAAGTACTTCCGGTATGTCCAGCGTACGTCCGAGCAGCTCGCTTTCGTCCTGATACGAGGAAAGACTTCCGGTTTCGTGTGGACGAGTGTGCGGCGACGGGCGGATATGCGGGAGCCGGAGTTACCGTGAAATGACGGCACAGTCGCCCCGCCGACGGCCCGGCACCCACACAGGTGGGGCCCGCGAGCGCCGCGGCAGCTCCCCGTAGACGGGCGGATCCACCATGGCCGACTCAGACATCCCGCCCACGCCCCCGTTGCTCCTGCCGGACGCGATCCACCAGGTGGCTCGACCCGGTACGGCTCTGCTCCGGCTGGAGACGACGCACTCCCGGCAGGGCGTCCTCGACGGGGCGTGGTGGCCGCGCACCCGCGACGTTAAGCAGGAGGTTCCCGCGCTGGTGTCCGTCCTGACCGAACACCTCGGACCCATCACCCGGGTGGGCCTGGACGCCGCCGCCTGGGACGCGATACCGACCCGCCTGATCATCGACGACCGGATCGTGCACCTCGACTCCTTCCCCGTCGGAGACGACACCGTCCTGATCACCCGCGGCGACAAGGACCACTTCGCGCTGATGGTGGTCCCGCCGGACACGGAACCCGATGCCGCCCGCACGGCCATGGCCCGCGCGGTCCACGCCGACAACATCACGCAGGCCACCGAGATCCTCGCCGCCGCGCTTCCCCCACCGACGACCGAGCGCGGAGGGGCGGCGTGATCCAGATGGCGGACATCCGCGAGTGGCGCAACCAGGAAGTGGTGGATTCCGGCGGCCATAAGATCGGCGAGCTGGAATCCGTCTGCGTCGACACCACCACCGGCGAACCGGCCAGGGCCACGGTCCGTGTCGGCCTG
The DNA here is from genome assembly GCF_042266885.1 of Streptomyces sp. NPDC056061. NCBI lineage: Bacteria > Bacillati > Actinomycetota > Actinomycetes > Kitasatosporales > Streptomycetaceae > Streptomyces > Streptomyces sp. NPDC056061. The sequence continues at coordinate 5,610 of NZ_JBHJWQ010000063.1, forward strand.
TCCACCCGGCACCGCCTCGTGTTCGTCCCCCTGGAGGGGGGCGATGGTCGGGCCGGGGTACGTACGGGTCGCCCATGACAAGAAGCTGGTGAAACGGAGCCCCTCGATCGGCATGGACGGCATCCGGCCCTTCGAGGACGAGGGAGCCGTCTTCCACCACTACGGCCTCGCCTACGCGCCCGGTGCGAACGGCGAACGGCAACTGGCCCGACGCTGAGCCGACGACCGCCAGGGAGGCGGCCCCATGACGCTCTTCCTCGCCCTGATCACCGCCGCGATCATTCTGGGACTCATCGGCGCCGTCGCCGACGGACTCCTCTTCCTGCTCTTCATCGGCATCGCCGTGCTCGTGGCAGATCTCCTCTACATGGCCCTGCGCACTCGCCACTTCGCCCATCACCGCCCGCTCCGGTGACTTCAGGGACGGCCGGAGTGGGCCCCAGCAGTCCGGACGCTCGGCTGCGGTGGTGCGCCGGAGGAAACGGCCGACCTGACAGGCTGGACAACGATGAAGGCCCCGGTCGCTGACCGGGGCCTTCATCAAAGAGCGGGTGACGAGAATATCAAAGAGCGGGTGACGAGAATCGAACTCGCGCTCTGAGCTTGGGAATCAACGCCGCCTGCGAGGCTGACATGGGGCTGACCAGGTCGGACGCCAGCTGGGCGTCCCATGCGGGGACACACGGGGCACCGTTGCTGACCGCTGTTTGCCGTGTTGAAGGGCACGGACGGGGCACGACGGCCCTGGACCGCACTGCCGTCATACGCCCTCGCGAAGCGTGAGGCCGGCCCCGACCGGTGGGGGCGCCTCACCGTTCCCGTTCCACCAACTCCTTGAAGTGCTCGAGGTCGTCCCGTACAAGCCGTTCGATCGCGGTCGCCTGGGCGAATCCCTTCGGCCCGCCGAACGTCTTCCTGACGGTGCCCGGGTCGTACTCGATCCGGGCCTGGACCCGGGTGCGCTCCCGGTCGATGGCCAGCAGTGAGAAGGTCCCCGCCAGGTCCGGACCGCTCGTGGTCTGCCACTCCAGCATGTGTTCCTTGCCGCGGTCGGTGATCTCGGCTTCGAACTCCTGAGCCCGGCCGCCCGCGTCGACGTCCAGGTGCGCCCGGTGCCCGTCCTCCGAACGAGCCTCGCGTACTCCTTCGACGAATCGCGGATAGGTCTCCACCTCGTGGAGGTGTTCCCAGGCCACAGCGATCGGAACAGCAACGTCGATCTGTTCTTCGAGAGTGCTCATCGGCCACCTCAAAACTCGGTTCACCGTCTATGGGGCCATGACTCCAGTATCGCCCCTGGAGGATCGATGGGGGCCGGGAGTGTCGGTGTCCGCGACCGGTGCTGCCCGTCCTCGGCGTTCCGGGACGCGGGCAGAAGGACCGCGGCGGCTTCAGGCGTGCCCGGCTCCGAGTTCGCGGCCGCGGTAGAAGCCTTCCCGCTCCTCGACGACGTAAGGGGCCATGGCCTCACGCCGCTGCGTCTCCGCCGCGGAGGCCCGCCAGGAGTCGCACGCTTCCTTGGTGTCCCAGAACGACACCCCGGTGATCTCTTGCCCGTCCTCGGACCAGTACGCGTAGGCGCGGCGCAGCGCCTGCGGGTACGGGTCCGGGCGCCAGGCTCTCTCGAACTCCTCCAACGCGCCCGGCTTGATGCGGCGTGTCGTCACCCAGACAAAGTGCTCCACCATCGCGGTCTCCTCTGGAGTGCCGGTTCGACTTGATGGTGCCTTCTCGAGCCATCGTAGGTTTGTGGCACGGCTTCCGCCCCTGCTGCGGCTGTGGACCAACAGGGAAGCCTGTGTCAGCGGGTGGTTCCCTCGGAGACCTCCGTTCACCGTCGCGACGGTCGGAGCGGTCACGACCGCTCCGACCATGTTCGTCATGGTGTCCAACTTGTCCCTCGGTTCCGTCGTCCTTGTCCAGTGAGTCCATACAGGCTCACCTGGCCCACGTCAGCACCATTTCGAGTCCGGGCAGCACACCCGTTCCGGACGGTTATGCGGGGCGACCAGCGGAGAGGCCGGTCATCATGCCCCGAGGTCCTGTTTCCTTTTCGGCTTCCGGCGTTGGCTTCTTGGGCCATCCTGTTCCCACTGGGGAGTTGAGCCTTTCTCACGGTCGGTCGACCGGGCCATGAAGAACCGGACCCAACGGGGTTTCCACGTTCCACACGCATGAGATACGACCGGGGTGGGTGCTCCCTTTATTTCGAGGCGGCGGTGTCCACCTGGCCGGAGCGACCGTCAGTCGTCGTACGGTGCCTCAAGCTCCTGAAGTCGTTCCCCGATGTCGTCGGCCCAGGTCTGCGCCCACTGCCGCAGCTCGGTGACTGCTTGCTCGTCGAGTCCGTAGGCGGCGAATTCCGTGTCGTCGATCCAGTCGGCTCCGCCTAGCCGAGCTTGGAGCTCACTGAGATCGAAGGAGTCCCGGGCATGGCGCCGGCCGAGTTCTTCGAGTTCGACGGGGTTCCAACGGCCCGTGGCGGCCTGCACGTCGATCAGGTCCCTGGCGAGTCCGCGGTCGGCCAGGGCGCGGACCTTGGTCCCGACGACATCTTCAAGGGACAGCACCAAGCCGTGTTCGGTGTGTACGGGTGGCCGCCAGAGTGCTTCCTTGAGGATGTCGACCTCGCACTCTTCATGGCTGGCGGGGTCGGTGACGATTAGACGTGCGGACAGCGGATCTGTCTTCAGGGCTTCCACGTGCTATCCGCGCCGCTCCAGTCCGGTGCGCACTACAGTCGCGATGTCCTCCATGGGATCCGGGTTCTCCGTCGCGACATCGAGGTCCTGGCTGAGCCGGTCGACCAGGCCGTGTGCCTGGACCGCGTAGCCGCCGGTGAGCGCGAGGGGGTAAGTGCCACCTACGACAAGAACGTCTGCAAGCAAGCGGCGGTGCAGGCCCGTGAGGTTCACGCAGCGGCCCGGGCGCTGGCGGCCAGCTCGCCGAAGGCGCTCTCCCAGACCTCGCGGACATCAGGGCTGATCAGTGTGCGCAGTGTGGGCCACAGGCCGACCAGAAGGTCCTGGTCGAGGTACTGGACCAAGTCGTCGTGCCGGCCCTCGGCCAGCACGATCCGGTAGTAGCTCATCCGTAGCCGGGGCCGGTCGAGGTCGAACGTGGTCAACCCCGACCAGGCAAGGTGGAGCGGCAGGTGTACCGGGCCGTGCTTGGGACCGGCAAGCTCGGAGAGCGCTGCGGGCAGGCGCCGGACGAACTTGGCACGACGGAGGTCGGAGAGGCGAGGCTGTGATGCCATGCATCGATTATCCAGGAAGAGCCGACGATGAGCCGCTCGGACCGCAGACATCACTCCTGCGAGCAGGACACCGGCCCGCTGCCCCGCCGACGGGGCCGATGACGCCGCTGCCCGCAGTGCCTATCTCGGAGATCGGCGGTGGAACTCGGCCCCCAGCACCAACGTGATGCCCACCCCCAGATCGCCCGCGGCGATCGAGAGTGTCTGGCCACTGGACTGGCTGTGGAGGAGGCGTCGATGCCGGCCGACCGGATCCGGCACCTCTGACATGCTCTCTATCGAGTTCTGCCGACTGTTCGCTGCGCGCGGTGGGGGGCTGAGTCTTACAACTTTCTGGAGGGGGAGAGTGTGTCGAAAACCGACCTTGTGGCGCTCGTCTTCGTTGCCTGGACAACGTCAATATGGGCCCTGACCATGACGGCAACGTCGCAGCGCCGAGGTAAAAGGACATTCTTGGAGCGGCTCTGCTGGGCTCGTGCGCGGGTGCGTGCACGTCGTCGTCGCGCTCACTTGGTGCGTCAGATCCGCGGCAGCTCCCTGGCGACACGTCCCGACTATCCAACGCTGGACTACTTGGAGCGCGAAGACGTCCTCTACCAGGTGTCGAGGAGGGCACTCGGCATAAAAATGATCGTCCCTGTCTTGACATCTTTCTCAACAGGGCTGGTTCTTGCAGCAACCATTGAAAGCACAGCCTGGCACGCCTGGCGCGACGCCCTCGCTGTCGGGGCCCTCGTGACGCCCATTCTGATCACTGGCATGATTGCTTCAATTGTCTCGAACCAAGGTATGCAACGGTGGACAACCGAGGCTGTGACAGCCACGGTGCGTAGGGCCTATGAGGCACTTCTCAAGCCTCTGGAAGTGAAGGGGAAGGTGCCTCTGACAGCATCGCCCTTCAACTCCCCGCATGTCGCGGCAGTCCAAGCGTTGGAGGACTTCGCCGTTGCGCTGGAGAGATACGCCCTGCAACGTGCGCTTCCCGACGGCCGCAACCCCATGCCCCAGGTCGTGGCTCGATTTTCAGCAGCCGCCGCCCTCGTGCGCGAGCTTCGGGACGGGGTTGAACTTGATCGCATCGACGGTGCAAAGCGTGCTCTGCTCGGAGTCGAGAGAATCCTGAAAGTCCTCGCCAGCGGTCAGCTGCAAGATCTCGCGCCCGGTGACGCATCCGGCGATGAGCTGTTGCATAGCCACCGGGAGCGCAGAGCTTGGCGACAGCAGGTGTTGCGAGGATCTGCGTTCACCCTCTGTCTCGCCGGCATCGTATTTGCCCTGGCCTCATCAGCCGTCGGCGTCGCCCTGGCTACGGCCGCCGCTGTGGCTGTTATGGCTATTTGGGACAAGATTCTTCGCCTCTCCGCTGGCTCGGACGTGAATAGGTCAGCCAGCAGCTGAATGGCACTTTCAGACGGCCCTTGACTCAAAGGAGAGCCCTATCAAACCTGAAAAGAGACATGCTGTGGTGTGGGATGACCTCGTTGCCCGGAGTCTATGAGGCGGGCAGCGAAAAGGGCCCCCGGTCAATGGCCGGGAGCCCTTTTAAAGAGCGGGTGACGAGAATCGAACTCGCGCTCTGAGCTTGGGAATCACTGGCGCTCAGCCCCCATAAACCGCTCTGAGGGGATGTCTCATGTGGTCGTTCGTTGACGCGGCATGATGCTGGACTGTGGGTGTTGATCTGTCGCGTCGGCTGGTGCCGGACGAACTGTGGGAGCTGACCGCTCCGTTGTTGCCGGAGTTCACGTCCCGTCCGCAGGGCGGTGGTACTGCTCCGGTGGATGAGCGGGCGGTGTTCACGGCCGTGGTGTATGTGCTGACGAGCGGCTGTGCGTGGCGGTATTTGCCGGACTCGTTCGGTGTCTCGCCGGCCACCGCGCACCGCCGGTTCACCGTGTGGACCGAGGCCGGGTTGTGGCGTCGGCTGCACCGGGCGGTGCTGGACGAACTCGGCGCCAGGGGTGAGCTGGACTGGTCGTCCGCGATCGTCGATGCCGCGTCGGTGCGGTCGAAAAGGGGGCTCGCTGACCGGGCCGAATCCGGTCGATCGCGGCAAGAAGGGCAGCAAACTGCACGTGCTGTCCGAGACCCAGGGCCTGCCGCCGGCCGTCGCGGTGTCCGGCGCGAACGTGCACGACAGCCAGGCGTTCAAGCCGTTGATTCTCGGCATCCCCGCCGTCCGCTCCCGGCGCGGACCACGTCGGAGGAAGCCGGTGAAGGCCCGTGCGGACAAGGCGTACTACTCTGCGGAGCACCTCCGCTGGCTCCGCAGCCGGAACCTCGTCGCGCGGATCGCCCGACCCGGTATCGAGTCCGGTGAGCGGCTCGGCCGGCACCGCTGGAAGATCGAGCGGTCGATCGCCTGGCTCTTCGGCTACCGCCGCCTCACCGTCCGGTACGAACGAAAAGGCAGCCACTTCCTCGCCTTCCTCGGCCTTGCCGCAGCCCTGACCTGCTACAAGAGACTCGCGAAAATCGCCACGTGAGACATCTTCTGAACTGTAGGAATGCCCTTGAGGGGGCGCCATCCGGGGGCGCCTCAGTACCGCTATTGACCGGTGCTGACCGCTCTGAAGGGCACGGATGGGGCATGAGTACCGAAGGTGGCTGTTGGCCCGGGGCATTCTTCCGGCGCGGGACGGGAATCGACGCCGCGCTCTCGAAGGTTTCCACGGTATTCAGATACCTTCCACCGCATCTGGTACCTGAGCAACGATTGCTTGGGCGGGGGAACGCGATGTCGGCAGGCTTGCTCCATGGCCGCCTTCGGAGTCCCAGACCGAAACCAGGGACAGCTCCATCTCCTCCGCGATCCGGCGTTGCTCCGCTTCCTCCATCAGGGCGCTCGCGGTGAGGGTGCCCAGCGGATAGGCGGCCTCCGTCATGAGCCGGGCGGCTGTGGCGGGGATGGTCTCCGGTGGAATCACCAGCAGGTCCCAACGGCCGGTGTTGTAGGAGAGCAGCAGCAGCTTGTGGGGATCTTGCTCCGCCTTGAACCAGCCGACACCCACCACATGCCCGTCGACGGGCACCTTCCGTGGGATGACCGGCCAGAACGTGGGGTTTACCGTGACGTGGGTGATCCGCCCCCACAGCGGGTCGAGGACGGCCGTCAGTGCGGGAAGTTCTGCCGTGAGGTCACGGGAGCGGGGCCACCACGCACCGTCGAGCAGAGCCGGAGCGGTACCGGCTGGCGCCAGCATGAGTCGGACGGGCAGCGAAGAGGTCCGGCCTTCGACCGCATGCGTATACCGAATAGTCGTGGTCATGGCGCGGCCCCTGCCCCGGGCCGATCACAACCCGGTGTCGTGAATCGCCGAAAACGACACGAGCACGGAGACTGGTGTACGAAGTGCTCTCGGTAGTTCCAGCTTACTCGCGGTAAGACCCGCCGGACCGATACGGAGCCTCCCGTGCGGGAAACTGGACGGTCTCGTACGGCACCGGCTGCCAGCAGGGGGGCTGTCAGCCGCAGGGCCGCGTGGGTCGTGTGGTCAGCTGAGGAAAGACAGCCGGACTTGGCGTTCGGGGCTGTCCCGGTCTGTGTTCACCAGTACGACGGACTGTGAGGTCCCCAGCTCCAGCTCACCGTCGACTACGGGCAATGTGGCGTGTGGTGGGACCAGAGCCGGGAGCATGTGGGCCCTGCCGTGGCCAGGACTGCCGTGGCGGTCTTGCCAGCGGTCGTCCGCGGGAAGAATGTCGCGGAGGGCCGCCAACAGGTCATCGTCACTGCCCGCGCCGGTCTCGATGACGGCCAGGCCGGACGTCGCGTGGAGGGTGAAGATGTTCAGCAGTCCGTTTCGCCCGTGAGCGACCTCTCGGAGGAACGCGGAGCATGCGTTCGTGAGGTCGTGCAGGGTCTCCGTGGAGCCGGTTGTGATGTTGATCGTGCGGGTGGTGAAGGTGCCAGCCATGGTTCACCGATACCCATTGCGGAGCCCGAGCACTGACGGCCGGATGGGTTGTTCCTCCGGGACTCCGCCGGTAAGGGCACGCGCTCCCGTACCAGGACAGGTCCTCATGCCGTCTCATCCGAGTCCCGCAAGCGAGACCTGGACCGCGACTTCCTCGCCTGCCCGGCCCCAGACGCATCGCTTTGCGTCCAGCGCCCAGCCCCCGGCCAACGGCACCTGGAGTACCTGGCACCGCGTAGTCCGGGCAGCACGGACGTCGCCCGGGCTCCGCGTCAACCGTGCTCTTCCTCTTCAGACTCCATACGTCGAATGCCTTGGTGCGTCAGCGTGATCATGAGCGGCGTATTGCCCGCGGCCCAGTCGACCGTGATCAGGCCCTCGCCGACCAGATAGGTGCAGGCGGCCGCCAGATCCTCTTGGGGGATCGCGAGTTCCTGGAGCAGCTTCGCCCCGGTGATCCCCAGCAGGCGGTTGCCTTCCGTGGCCTCGTACAGAGCCCGCATGATCTTCTCGCGGTACGCCTTCCGGTCGGCTAGCGATGCCATGACTGCCACCTCTGGGGGAAAGGGCGCCGTGCCTATCGCGGCGGAGGGGTGCCGGGATGCCCGGTGAGGAGCCGACTCTCTCGCAGCTGCTTGAGGAGGAGGGGCCGGTGTACGTCCCCGCATTCATTATCCGCCGAGGGGGCGTCATGGCTTTATGCGCGAGAGCGGGCTCTGGCTCAACTTCTGCGAAGTAGGCACGCTGAGTCACGAATGTCTGTCTGGGATGAGTCCACAGCGCAGACAAGCAAAAGTGGCGTCCGGAGGTTCAACAGTTCCGGCGGTGACGGCTGCCTTCGCCCTCTGGGCCGAGGGCGCCTTGGCGAACGGCGGATGGGCCGCAGGGGCTTCGGCTCCGTCGGCTCCGTAGCGGCGATGGCTGTCGGCTCAATCGAGGGTGGCGAGATGATCGGCGTCGCCGCCGCGCCACTCGATGAGGAAGATGGTCGCGTCGTCGCTGGTGATGTCGCCTCGTTCCTGTTTCAGAGCGTGGGAGAGCGCGCGCACCACCCGCCGCACCGCGGTGTGGTCACGGAGGATCCGGTTGGTGCACTCGATGAGTTGCGCCTCACCGAACTGTTCCCCGCCGGCTTGGTGCTCCTCGATCAGGCCGTCGGTGAAGCACAGCAACCGGTCCCCGGGTTGCAGCATCCGCTCGCTGACTTCCGGCCGGTCACCGCCGAAGCCGACCGGCAATGTGGTTGGGCTCTCCAGCCTGTCCACCACGGCGCGGTCTGAGGTTCCCCCGAGATGCGGGGAAAGGTGACAGCAGGTCAGATGGGTTTCATGAGAGGAGCCCAGACGATGCCTGCCCCGAGGAAAT
>NZ_JBHJWQ010000064.1:0-13662 GCF_042266885.1 Streptomyces sp. NPDC056061
CCGAACTGGTTCTCGCCCGGCAGGCGACCTGCTGATCAACCACCAGCCAAACCGCCAGGCCAGCACGCCCCGACCTCAATCGCGGACCGAGTTGTAAGTCCGTGACCACCGTTCCCTCTTCGACCCGGGAACGGAACCAGGCTGCCAGCCTGAATACGCCGGTGGGCTCCTTGAGGTGAGGACTTTCGCGCCACCCCGGCATACAGGGAGACCTGCCTGTCCGTGGCCAGGCTCGGGCCGCTCGCAGGCTCGGGGCGCCACCGGTGCGCTACAGCAAGCCCTGGATCGATGAGATCGAGTCCGTGGAAGAACCGCAACACCTCCGCCCGGGTGCGCACCTGGGCGGTGGTCCCGGCCTGCGCGTAGGCGTCGACGACGGCCTTCATCGCGTCCGGCGCGAAGTCTCTGGTGGTGTGCGACAGACTCAGGTACGAGCCCGAGGGCATCTCCCGCATGAGCTGACGCACGATGCGGTGGGGCTCGTGATCGTCGGTGACGTATTCCAGCAGGGCGTGCAGGCTCACCGCGACCGGCTCCCCGAAGTCGATGACGCCCTGCTGGAGCGAGTCGATGACAGCAGCCGGATCGGTGATGTCGGCCTGGACGCAGCAGATCGCGTCCTCGCCCGTGCCACACAGGAGGGAGTCGGCGTAGGCCAGCACTATCGGGTCGTTGTCCACGTAGACCACCCGGCACTCCGGCGCGGCGCTCCGGGCCACCTCGTGCAGGTTGGGTGACATCGGCATGCCGGTGCCCACGTCGATGAACTGGCGCACCCCCAGTTGGGCGAGGCAGCGTACAGAGCGGTGCACGAAGGCCCGGTTGGCGCGGGCCGCGGTCTCGGCCGTGGGGAACAAGCGCCTGACGGTCTCGGCCGCTTCGCGGTCCACGGCGTAGTTGCTCTTCCCACCGAGGAAGTAGTCGTACACCCGCGCGCTGTGCGCCCTGTCCTGCCCCAGATCCGAGCCTGCGCTGGAGTTCGGTGTCGCGTCGGACAGCCTGCTCACAGGTGCTCCCCCTCCCGTTGGTGTGCGGTCACCATAGGCAGCTCGGCGTCGCGCCTCGATCCGTCACCTGGCGGCTTCCTGCCATGCACGCTGGTCAGCGGCCGCGTGTGAGAAAGAGGGGGATGCTGCAATTGCAGAGCACGTCGGGCAGCAGACGCCTGATGGTCTGGCGGGCCTTGCTGCCGGCAGAGGTGTCGATCCCGGCCGGAACGCTGTTCCTGGTCTTGGACAGGGCCGCCACGAGCGGGGACACCCGCAACCGGACCGGAGAGCGGCACTCGACCGTCACCGTGTACGTGGCCGGGAAGGACGGTCTGGTCGAGGCGTGGAACCGTCACTTCAAGCCGGGCGAGTCTTTCCTTGACGCGACGAGTACGAAGGGGTTCGCGAAACTCCTTCAGGAGCACCCCGCCCCCGGACAGATCACCGCGTCCGTGAGGACCCCGACCTTGCCACCGACTAGCAGGCGGAGTACCAGCCCGTGCCGCGGGGCCCGGAGTGCGACAACTGCGGCGCCTACGGCGCCCGGCACGCCCGCTACTACTCGTCCGGGATTGAGGGCATCGTGTGCGACCACTGCGACCGGGACCCGGACGTCATGCTCTCGTTCGCCTGATACGGCTGCTGCCTTGCCGCGGGGGCAGCAGCCGCAGGATGTGATCGGCCACTTCGTGTCGGCCTGACTCCGAGCCGCACCCCGCCCACGCCGGGCGACAGAAGGGCCCGGGAAGTGGTGCCGCGCCGATCGGCAGGGCGATCACCAGCTGGGTGGCCCGCGCCGTGGCGCGGCAGGTCGGTCACATCGAGCAGGAGGTACGGGTGACAGCCTCGGCAGCGGTCGGCGCGCAGCGGCAGATTCGGGCGGTCGCATCGCATGCACCGGCGGCCTCTGTTGGGAATCGATCAGGGATTTCGCGCTGTTGGGCATCGGCCAGGCTGGTGCCGTGCTGGAACGGAATCGTGGTGAGAACGCCAGTCGGGTACGTCGTCGCTGGCCTTCTGATGAGCTGGCCGGAGCATCAGACGGGGAGCTGCCAGGTGGGGCCTTGTGGTGAGCCGATCCATACGGTCTGGGATTCGGGTGTTGCTGTCATGCCGAACCCGGTGAGGTCGGGTGCTTGGGCCTTCTGCCACTGGATGAGTGCGTTTTCGACCCGGTCCCAGAGCCGGAGTGGTCCGTGCTGGTGCACGGTCCAGCCGGTGCCCTCGGGTTCTGTCCATGCCTGCGACCCGGTGGCGACGTCGCGGAGGATGATGCCGGAACTGGTATCCATCAGCTCGGCGGACGGGGCCGCGAGCTGGGCGACGAACCGTGCCTCCCACCGCTCCAGCAGTGCCGGGTCCAAGCGGGCCGGAGTGGTGTCACCGTCGATTCTGAGGAACAGCGGGGACGGGGGTCGCTCGTGGGGGCGGGCGAGCATGTACGTGATGTGGTCGGCGGTGAATCGCCCGTGGGCGGTTCCCTCGTCGTCGAGGACGAGACGGATCAGGCCGGCTGCCTGCATCCAGCCGCAGATCGTGGTGGTGATGGAGCCGCCGTCGTTGAGTTGCCAGAACCAGTGCGGTGGGATGTGCCGCACGGAGCAGGTGGCGATGATCGCGTCGTAGTCGGCGTGCTCTCTGCATCCGCGCAGGCCGTCTCCCACGGCGAGGGCGGGTGTGTACCCGGCGGCGCGCAGGTGGGCTGCGGCGGTGGCGGCCAGGCCCGTGTCGTACTCGATGCTGACGACGTTGTCGGTCCCGAGCCGGTGGCACAGGATAGCGGTGGAGTAGCCGGTGCCGGTCCCTACCTCAAGGATGTGCTGTCCCGGTTGGAGATCTGCCACCTGGGCAGTGCGTACCACGAGGGAGGGCAGGGTGGCCGAGGACGTGGGGCTGCCAGCGACTGGTCCTTCGACGTCGGCCGCGTCCTGCTCGTCGATCTGGGTGACCCACGTGCGGTCGGTGTAGACCATTTTTAGCCACTCGTCGTCGCTGGTCTCCGTCTGGCGTACAGGCGTCCATTCGGTCCCGGCGTGGCGGAAGAGGGCGTTCTCGACGAACAGTTCCCGGGGGACGGCGGCGACGGCGTCATGCCAGGCGGGATCGAGTGCGGGGTTGCCGGCCGCGATCTCGCCCGCGAGGGCGAGACGTAGTGCGGCGGGGTCAGCGGGCATGGTGCTCTCCTGCGTGATGAAGTCGGTCGGCGACGGCCGTGACGATCCTGTCGGTTATCGGGGGTGGAAACCAGGCGAATTGGCCGTTCGGGTTGCACTCGTACAGCCAGATCCGGCCCTCGTCATCGACGCCGAAGTCGAAAGCCCCGAAGACCAGCCCGAAGGTGTCGAGGTAGTTCCGGATGCTCTTGACCAGATGTGACGGCGGGTCGATGAGGGTGTAGGACAGTTTGTCGTAGTGGCGTCGCCAGTCCAGGCCGGGCGAGCCGTCGATCTTGACGGCGAACACCTCGTGACCGACGGCTGTCACCCGCAGGTCCGCGACGGAGGCCACACGCTTCTGGAACAGGTGCATGGTCAGGCCGACCGCGCCGGTCAGATCGGCCGGGACCACTTCCTCGACCCACACGGTCAGGGCGCGGCCGTCGGCGTCGTGGTAATCGGTGTTCCGTAGCGGTTTGTAGATCAACGGGCCGTGCTCGCGGGTGAAATTTTTCGCTTCGTCGACGTCGTTGGTCAGCAGGGTGGGCGGGATGCTGAACCCGCATGTGGCCGCGGTGGCGAGTTGCGCGGGCTTGTGCTCGGCGTCCCGGTTGCGCCACGGGTGGTTGACGTAGTGGGCGCCGGGCAGCGCGGCGAGAATCCCTCCGAGGCCGTAACGTGCCTCTTCTCGGCACCACCGTGTGGTCTGCTCATCCAGACCGGTTGGTGCGGTGTACGGTCGGGGCCGCCGCCAGTACACGGACCGGACTTTGTCGAGGTCGGCGACACGGGTGGCGGTCCGTGCCGCCCCTTGGAGGCCGTCTTGGCCGAGGCGGGCGGTGACGGTGAGGCCGGTGGGGAAATCTCCGGGGTCAAGTCGTGTGACGGGGACACTCCGGCGGTTCAGTTCCTCGATGACCATGTCCGCCGTCGCGTCGTCGGCCTGGGTGACGACGAGCACAGGTCTGCTACTCAATCGGTGTCCCCTTCTTGATCGCTGCCCTGGTCCGGGGTGCCGTCCAGGCTCGTCTTCGTCGAGGTCTCCTTGTTGGTTTCGGACCGTTTGTGGCGCGCCGTCGCGGGCAGAGGGTCTCCGTCCGGGCCGGTCCACCGGCCGGTCTGGGTGACCGGGTCGACGGTCACGGTCGAGCCGGGCAGGGCTACAGTCTCCGGGTAGTGCCGCATCCGGGTCAGGCCCCAGGGAACGGTAGTGGCGGTCACACGTACCTCCGTCGTCTTCGTGATCGTTGACGGGCATCATGTGCCCTGGACGAAATCCCTCGATAGATCACAACAGGCCGATTCCCTCACGTTGTGCAGTGCGAGCAGTTCGCAGCCGAGGGAGGCGAAGGTGAGACGGTCAGTGCGGATGATGGAAGGCCACGCCGGCAGGGGACGGGCTTACTGGGAAGCTGGGTGCGGCGTTGGGTATCGGTAGGGACGGCCCCAGCCGCCGAGGCCGGACACGCCCCGCCGTGACACAGATCAGCGAGCCTGGACGTGGCGCGAGATGGTGTAGGCGAATCCTGAGCTGCCGCAGGCAGCGGCTGCGACGCCGAGGTGGGACGCGCGCTCACTGAGCGGGAGAAGTTACTCGCGCGGTGGGCTGGCCAGCAGCCTGCGGGCGCGGTCGCGGGTCGGGAGAGGAGGTTTCTTCGGGGCCTATTCACAGTTGCCGCCAGGTGCCCCTGCGGAAATGTTTCACCATGTTGTCGGTACGCGTGCCCATACGGTCTTGGATCCGCTGGGGGTGAATGACCAGCCCCAGTCCGAGCTGAGTCGGTTCACCAGGTGCAGTCCCCTGCCGTTGCTGGTCATGGGTTTGTGCGGCCGTAACCGTGGCGGGGTGCGGCTGGTGTCGGTGACCGCGCATACGACTGCCTCTTCTCTGTGCACCAGTGCGAGCCACGCGGTGTGGTCGGTGCTGTCGGGCCCGTTGTGGTGCACGGCGTGCTGAACGGCGTTGGCGACCAGTTCCCATGCCACGGCCACGACCGTGTCCACGCCCGTGGCCACCTCCCATTGGTCCATGGCTGTCCGGGTGAACGCTCGCACACGTGCGCCGGATGCTGCCTGGCCATCCACGGCTCTTGCGGCGAGGCCCGCCGTGCTCACGCCCAGCGCAAGACCCCAGTCCGGGGGGTTTGAGAGGCGGAGGTTACCGATTTCGAGTGGGATCATTTCGGCCAGGTCGGCCGGTTCAGGATCACCGGTTTCGTGACGTTCGGTGATCACGCCTGGTGTTCGCGCCACTTGCACCCCTTGATGAATGATCAATCGCATGGTTCCGCTGCCGTTCCGCGTGGCTAGTATCCGGCCCAGCATCCCGCTCGTGCAATTGCGTAGGGAATTGCACGTCGAAAAGGAGAAGGCAGCGGGAATTCAACGGAGCGTGACGGCGACTGGGCGTCACGCATGGGAAGCAGCAGGGTGAAGGAGTGCAGGGGCAGTGAGTGTTTACCGCAATGGGATTCCCGCAGATTCACTCGATGGAGTTACCTGGGTGAAGAGCCGGCACAGTGCCCATCAGGGCAACTGTGTAGAGTTGGCCGCGCTTCCGGACGGCGCTGTTGCCGTGCGGAACTCCCGCTATCCGCAAGGTCCTGCGCTGGTGTACACGCATGAGGAGTTCACCGCGTTCGTTTCCGGCGTCAAGGACGGCGAGTTCGCTTCATTCACCGGCTGACGGCTGGCGATAGTCGGACATAACGCTTTCCTGGCGTTGCCGGGGCTCCTGCATGGGACAATTCAGCTCCTCAGTCCCACAGCAGGAGCCCTCATGTCCGCATTCTTGAGCCCTGGATTCCCGTCCCTGGACCAGATGCTCTCCGAACCCGGTTCGAGTTCCACCGTGCTGCGCATCGCGATTGGTGCCCGGCTGCGGAAGTTGCGAGACGCGGCCGGGTTTTCCCCCGCGCAGGCCGCTGTTCGTATCCGTTGTCACGAATCGAAGATCAGTCGGCTCGAGTGCGGGAAGTCGCCTCTCAAGGAACGCGACGTCCTGGACCTGCTCGAGCTGTACGGTGCTCACCCCATGGAACAGGCCGCGGCGGCCGAACTGGTGGAGCTGTCGAACATGCCTGGCTGGTGGGAGCGCTATAGCGTCGTCCCGGACTGGTTCGACAAGCTGATCGGCCTTCAGGAAGGGGCTGAGGTCATCTGGACCTACGAGGTGCTACTCGTTCCGGGACTGTTGCAGACGCAGCGGTACGCGTTCGCCGTGACCGAGGCCGGCTTCCCCCTCGCGGACCGTGTCGACATCGAAGCGCGGGTCCGTCTGCGGGGCGAACGGCAGAAGATTCTCAGGCGGAAGGACGGCCCCAGGCTGTGGGCTCTCATCGACAGCGGTGTCCTGGAACGCATGATCGGGTCCCGGGCGGTCATGCGGGGACAGATCCAGCACTTGATCAACCTGATGAATCACCCGCAGATCACCCTGCAGATCGTTCCCCGGGACTTCATCACGGTGGGAACACCGGTCACGTTGATCCGCTTCCCGCTCGACCTGCCCGACATCGTCTACCTGGAGAACTCGCTGGGAGCCCAGTACCTGGACCGGCGGAAGGAGACGGAGCACTTCCGGGCGCTGCTGGACCCGTTGTCTACGACCGCGCACAGCCCCGAGGAGACCCGCCGGATTCTGGCCGCCGCCCTGAAGCGCTATCAGTAGGGCCCGGGGCCGCCGCGGCGGCCTCCGCTTGCGTTTCCAGCCCCGGCCCGGCTCCGTGAATCCGGCCCACCCCTCCGTACTCGAATACCACCCGTGGCCGGTTGTGTGAGTGCTGCGCATGAGCCCAGGCCGAGACATCGCCCAGGCCGGGTTCCTCCATCGCCAGCCCCTCGAAGAACCTGTCGACCTCGTCCCGGTTGCGGACCTTGCCCCAGGCACCGGCTGTCGTACGGCGCATGATGTCCGTAACACGCTCACGTGTCCAGGAATCCGCGCTGACCCACTGGCTGAGCACGAGAAAACTCCCGGCAGGAAGGCGGGCCAGCACGCTGCGCATCGCGGCGCCGGGCTGGTCTTCGTCGGGAATGCAGTGGAGCACGGCTGTCGCCACGAGTGCTACGGGCTGTTTGAGGTTGATGAGCTGCGTGATCTGGCGGTGGGCGAACAGGGCGTCTCCTTCGAGCAGGTCTCCCTGCACGACCGCGGTGCGGCCGTGTTCATCCAGCAGGGCCCTGCCGTGGGCGACAACCATGGGGTCCTTGTCGATGTAGACGACACGGCTGGACCAGTCAACCTGCTGGGCGACGTGATGGGTGTTGACCCGTGTGGGAAGTCCGCAGCCGAAGTCGAGGAACTGGCGCACCGCATGATGCAAGGCCAGGTGCTTCACTGCGGCGAGCGCGAAGGTTCTCTGGGCTTCGGCTAAGGCCACCGCGTTGGGCATCACGTCGACGAGGGCTTCGCACGCGGCCCGGTCAGCCGGATAGCTGTCCTTCCCGCGCAGGAAGAAGTCATACATCCGGGCAACGCTCGCCACAGTGACGTCGACTGTCCTGGCCAGCGGTTTCGGCCCGAGTCTCATTGCGTACTCACCCACGTATCCCCGCTGGTTGCCCCGGTCATCAGCGAGCATCCCACGCTGTCCACCGGTTTTGCAGCAAGACTGAGACACCGCTCACACGAAGCGGGGATCAACGGCAAAAAGTTATGTGACATGCGCATATGCCACACGCTTGGTGTGCGCCGGAGCGCTGGGGCGGCTCCGGCGCACACCGGATGTGTCATGCGGGATTGAGCAGGATCGACAGTCCTCTCCTGAGCGACGCCGTCACTTCCGCAACCCCCAGCCCCATCAGATCCGCGGTCTCCGCGGTGCTCAACGACAGCCGGTAGCGCAGCAGGACAATGTCCGCCTGCCGGCAGGGCAGGGTTTTGTGCACGGCGTCCCGCGCATGACCGTGGTCGGCTGCCTGGAGGTCCCGGGCCGCTGCTCCGACATGGGAGACGAGCACTCCCCACGCCTCGCAGGCCGGCCGGTCACCGCTGATGATCCGCGGCCATCGCTCCACCAGCACCTGCAGAACGGCTTCCACCACGGCCCTGGCGCGCCCCGGTTCGAGGGACCTGGCTCTGGCGTACTGGACGTACCGGTTCTCGTTGCGCAGGCAGAAGGCCTTGTACGCCAGTGGCAGCGGACTTCCTGCTGCGGTGGGGCCGTGCCCCGGCCGTGCCGAACGAGGTGCCGCGGTCACCGTGCCTGCCCCCGCTCTGGATCTTCCTCCACCGCCGTTTTGGACGCGGGATCGCAGGCACCGAGAAGGGAACTGTAGACCGCCTCCCACTGCGGGCGGATATCGGCCGGGTATCCGCCTACCGCGCTGACGAAACGGCCTGTCCTTTCCCAGCTGGGCACCTCGGTCCCCGCAAGAATCTCCTCCACCGTCTGCGGGTCGAGGTCTCCATGGCTCTGCTCGCACACCTCCAGCACACCCGGGCAGCCGGCCGCCAGATGCAGCCCTCGAAGCAAGCCATTGAGACGGGTAGCCGCCTCGATGAAGTCCTGTGGTGCCGGCGGAACACCCTGCGCGATCTCCCACAACGCACGCAGTTCCAGCGGATCGCCCCCGAGCACCTCCACCATCTGCCGCACCACCGGCCAGCTGGGCGTGCGGTTCACGGACAGGATCCGCGACACGTAGGAGGGAGACAGCTCCGTCTCCAGCAAGTCGAACGCGAGGCTGTACAGTTCCTCGGCGATGGAACGCCCCACGGGCAGCGAGTTCTGGGGCGGCCGACGCCGCTGGCCGTCGCGCTGGCGCTGTGCACGGCGAAGGCATGCGGGACTGCAGTAGTCCTTGCGCCGCCCTCGTCCGTCATTCTGCGGGAAGCGCCCCGCACCCACCCGGCACAGCCCGAACTCCTCATCTTCCTGTGTCACTTCGACCACTCCCGCATGCTCACCCCTTTTCTTCCGCGCCGCAGCACCTGCTTCCCCTGAAACGAAGAGGAATTGGGTGCTTTGGACACGAACGGTTCACCTGACACGCCATGGTCCTGCCGGCCCGCCGAGATACTGCGGGCCGGCAGGACCCAAGTCGATCAGGAGTGGCGAAGGCGCTGGTAGCGGAAGGAGGAACGGCGAACCGCGCGAACGGCGATCCACACGATCCCTGCGCTCGCCGGCGCCTCCCATGCCCCGGTGATCAGCATCAGCGGCAGAATCACGAGACTGACGAACAGGGCGGCCTGGAACGTGACATCCCAGGCACTTACGTAGTGGGTTTCGCCTGCGCCGCGAGCAGGAATGTTAGCGTCGTAGCCAGTTGCGGGACGGAAACGTCCCGCAGCACTGATTCGGTCGGGCATGGAAAGTCCTCAGCTCTCATTCGAGGGGCGTGCTTGATCCATCACACGAGGGGGCCCTTCGTTGCTTGGAGGCCGCAGGGGCCCCGCTCGCGTCACGGAACGCTACAACGCCATTGCGTCCGGTCGCTATTCGTTCCGCTACGTTGCGCAAACTCTCATGCACCGCGCGAAGACAAATTCAGATACTCCGCGCACGCGCAGCACAGACACCCCCCTGAATACCGATCAAAATCTGTCAAGCCTGCTCACACTCCGCAGGGATTTCGACTGCCACAGTCTTCGCGCAATTGCACGAGACCCCCGCTGAACTGGGACTATGTGACACACATCTCGCACATTTGCCCCGCGAACCCACTCCGTCACCGAGCATCCGCCCCCCACCGCGCAAAAACGGCCCCGAGCTCCACATTCGTGTGCGTCAGCAAATTCGTTAATGGGAGGACCTCTATCGCCTGGCATTCGCACACAGACAGGAGCGAGCACAGCGCGGCAGCCCGGGGCCGGCGAGACCGGTTGAGCAGACGGGCGCAGGCACGATGTCTACGAGCAGCCGCCGACGAGGCTGCGTCGGGGCGGAAGCCGGGCACAGCCCGGATGGGTCGGACTGCGGAGGCGGGGCGAGGCACGGCCGCGCCGACGGGGCGGCACTACAGCCAGCCGGGGACGAGGGTGTACAGATCGGGCACACGGGACGATGAACCGCCGACGTGGCGGAGATAGGTCTGCAGGTGTACCCCGAGGGCAGCATCTGCTCCAGGACCTCGATGAGCCCGGCGGTGCCGTAACTGCCGGGCTTGAGGTGGAAACAGAGACGGGGACCGCGGACGCGGTCCGTGGAGTGGTAGCCCAGGGCCGCCGCCATCAACGCGCGCTTCCAGTTCAACCGGTGCCGCAGGAGAGGTGTGCGGCCTCTGGGCGAGTAGGTACGACGGATCTGGGGCAGCGGGGAGACGCCTGATTCGTCGAGGAACACGATCCAGGCACGTGTGTTCATGGCCCCATTTTGATGCGCGGCCACTCATGCGCGATCCAACGGGCGATCTCCGACTCGTCACGCTCGACCGCCCGCTGCTCGGGCCGCTGCAGGCTCCACCCGAGCCGGCCGGTCAGCAGCCGCCACACGGAGGCCCTCGACAGCGCGACCCCGGTCACCCGGGTGATGACCGCGCCGACGCGTTTCAGCGTCCACAGATCGGCCTCGAAGCCATGATCCTGGGCTCCTCGCTCCAACGCGACCCGGACCGTCTCGACCTGGGCCTCGTCCAATTCCGGCGGGCGTCCGGTAGCCGCACGCCGCCGCAGGGCCGAAACACCGCCCTCCCCCCACACCCGCCGCCAACGCCGCACACTCTCGGCACACACCCCCACCGCCCTCACGATCTCCGCATTCGAGACGCCGCCCTCGAACAACTCCACCGCCCGAACACAACGCGCCTCCGCCAACTGAGGCCGCGACAAAGGAGGAAGGGGGAAACCGGCAAGCGAAGAGGAGGGTTGACAAGTCACCCCGACAACCTCCCACCCACACACCCACCGAACTTACGAAACGATCAGTAGTGACTGATCGTTTCAGAATGGGTTGCGCTGCAGGTCTTACGTTGGACGATCTTGGTCGGCAGGGTGTTCGGGGTGTGTTGATCTTGTTCCGGACAGCCGTGGGGCAGGGTGGCCCCGCTGCTGCCACTCACTCTGGCATCAGACACTCCACAAATCTCAGTACAGCTCACCGGCATGCTTGGCCCAGCTGTGCAAGACCTTGACTTGCGGAGGCCGTCGCGGCCAGGGACGCTCGACGTTAGCGAGCCAGGCCCACCCTCGCTGTGGGCCTGGCTCGTGCCCTTCGGGTTCAGCGCCGCCGATCGGCACCCGACGTCTTGCGGCCCCTTGCTGATGCCGTAGACGTCTTGGGCTTCACCTGTGCGGCTTTCGCTGCGGCGTCCGCCGAGAATCCTGTCTCTTCGAGGAACTTCATGGCACGGAAGATGTCGTCGCACGTCTTGAGCAACACCTTGATCGACAGGTCGCTCTGGGCCTCCGGCGGAAGATTCGCCAGGGCGCACTTGTAAACACGCCGAACCGACCTGTACAAGCTGTGCAACCGAATTGTCGCGTACAGCTTGTTCATGTCGACATTGTTCGTTGCCGCATAGCGGCTGTGGACCAGGACGAACCCGGTCTTCTCGTTCCCGCACTGGAAGTCCCGGATCCACGCCTTACCCCGTTCGAACTGGGCGGGCGTGTTCTGCCCCATTGCCTTCTCCCGGGGAAGGCCGTCGTCACCGGCCTCGACCACCCGGTTCCATATGTCCTCTCCGCTGTCATGCGCCGCTTGGCGGCGCGTCGTCGTCATAGCTACTCGCCTTCTTCGTCCTCAGCTCTTGTCACGATGTATCGACCGTTTTGGCGGAAAATCTTCTTCGTGCTCGGAGGCAGGTAGTCGCGGCCCCACGCCTTGCCTCGCTTGAACTGAGCGAGCGTGAGCCGCCCCTTCGCCTCCTCCCGCGAAAGGCCGCTGTCACCGGCCTCGGCCACACGGTCAACGATTTTCCTCTCCGAGGTCGTGCGCCGACCGGCGGCGCTGCGTGGCTACGGTTACTCACCCTCCTCATCCTCCAAGAGGCTCGCCAATGCCTTGTCCATGTCGGTACGGCCCGTCCTGACAGCGCTCTCACACCAGTCGAGGAGCATCCTCGCCTTGTGGACGTTGTCGAATACCGCAGCCTTCGTCTCCTCGTTGTAGTCCTGGGCGTGGATCTCGGGGATGATCCGCTGCATGGAGACAAAGAACGATGCGAACGCCCCGATCAGTCGCAGAATCTCCAGAGGCGCCTCCTTATAACTGACAAGAGGTTCCTCCTTCTCGACGAACTCCTCGACCTCCTCGGCTGGCGCAAGCTCGGCTTCGGTTTCGAGCTCCTCGTCCACCTGCCGCCAGTGCTCGCGCTGAGCCTCCCGCAATATGTTCCGCGACCGCGGGTCGGCCACCACACGGCTGCGGACCTCGGGCCGGGCGATCATCTCCTTGACGACTTCGGCCGCGTCCTCGTCACTGTGCAAGAGCCGACGGGTCCTGGCCAGCCGTTCTTCCTTATTGCTCGGCGTGTCGAAGTTATGGTTTGCGACCTTTTGCGCCTCGTTTTCGGTCCAGCGGTTCTCCTTCGAGATCGGGTCGTACGGGTCCTTCCGGATCAGGAGGTAGCGGCTTCGGACGTAGGCGAGCACCCTGTGAACGGAGTAGGAGACGTCCGCGCGGCGCTTGTCCTGGGGCCACTGCTTCGCAATCTCGTAGTGGGTTCGCAGGGTCCCTGCGTTGATGCCGATCTGGTGTGCCAGTAGTTCGATGACCTCACCGACCTCGCCCCGGCGGCGAGGGTGGCCCTCAAGTGCTTCGATCACGAGATCACCCAGCGCGAACTGGATGCTGGACTTCTGTTTGACCAGCTTCCGGCCCTTGCGAACGATCGGCTGCCATTCGGCCTTCGTGTAGCCAGTGGGAAGTATGATGGTCACCACGAGGAGCCTCCTCACTCGGGTACGAACACGTGCCGCCGAGCAGGTGTCCACCCGTGCTCCTACCAGCACTAGTATCCCGCGGCGGCTACGCGTGCCGTCTACGAACCAATCTACTCCGGCGTCCATGACCACGCCTGAGCGTGAGCGGCGCCGCTCCCGACTCCCGCCAAGAAGCCGCAGGAGAGATGCTAGAAGCAAAGATGCGCCCCTGCACCATCGAGGAGGTGCCCCCGCTCCTCACACAGACACTGTCCCGTGGAAGGAGTACGTTCAGCGGGGCCGAGCGCTGGTATGCGAGAAGCGCCAGCTGCAACTCAGGCTCGGTGATCTTGCACTCGGCACCCTGGGACCGCGATCTGAGGGCGACGACGCGCTCCGACACCTCGCCCGCGAGACGAAGATCAGCCCGGCAGCCTTGGTCGAATACATGCGGCTCGCGGCCCCTCATGCGCCAGAGGGTCGCATCTCTGGCCCCTCCCCTACCCGCCGCGCCGCCGGGAGAGCACCGGCAGTCGCAGAGCCAGGGAGACGATCCCGAGCCATGACCCGACGCAAGCTCATCCCAGAAGTCTGGTACTGCAAGTACTGTTATAAGAAGTCATCTCATTTGGTTGGGTAGGCTTCGGTCGTGGTCTCGATTGTTGAGCGGCTGGTGCCGGACGAGTTGTGGGAGTTGTTCCAGCGAGTG
>NZ_JBHJWQ010000065.1:0-13072 GCF_042266885.1 Streptomyces sp. NPDC056061
GATCCCACTCCGCATTCGTCAGATCCCCACGTCCCATCCCACCACCCTGACCTCAACACCCCACCCCTGTCAGGAGATCCGAGAAACAGACCCTAGTTCTCCCTACTGACCAACTGGCCGGTCAGATGGGTTGTTGCGGTATCCGGGACGAGCAGCGGGGTGGGCTCGTCGCCGATCAGGTAGGCCGTCACCTGGAGTGCCGGCCGGCTGCGGTAGTTGCGGACGCACGGCAAGCACGCGGGCTCGTGGAAGTACTCGCGGATCTGCGTCTCCCAGTCCCGCTGCGAGTAGAAGAGCGTGTGCGTGGCTGCACCCCGGCACTGCTGCTCCGGCGGGTCGTTCGGGTCATGGGGGGCCGTGGCGCAGCGGGGGGCGTCGGGTCCGGGCTTCTCCAAGCAGCACATGAAGTCGCAGACCGGAAAGCCCATGCCTGCGAGTGCGTATGCCGAGTCGGAGTCGTAGCCGTCGTGCCGCAGCATGTAGCGGTCCCACGGGTCGCTCATGTCGTAGCTCACGCGTTCCTCCCTTCCGTGCTGACACACGTCAGCTCGTCCACGCGCAGACGCTTCGGGTGGCATTGGCCTCCTGGCGGGTTGTCCGTACGGCGGCAGATCGCGTAGCCGGTGCGGTAGCCGACCTCGCCGTGCTCGCGGTCGATGTCCTCCAGCTCGATGACGCGGTACATCCGCCCGCGCCAGCGAACGAGATCGCCCGCCGCGGTCCCGAACTCCGCCGCCCACATGTCGGTCGCATCGCGTCGGAGCAGCAGGTCCAGGATCTGCTCGGGGTGGTGGTAGAAGCCGACGGACTCGCGCTCGGTGACGCGATTGAACAGCGTGTCCCGCACAACCAGCGGGCTACTGGCAGCGGTTCGCACCATCAGGCGCACCTCCACCATCAGCGCCCGCCCGGCACGGACTTCCGCTGCGGCCGCCTCTTCCAGGTCGTCGATGCTCATGCGCAAGTCGGTGTACGCACCGCTGGGCTTGCCCTGTCGGACGATGCGCAGGCTCACCTCCGGCCAGCGAGAGCGCTGTTGCCTGCTCATGCGGCCACCGCCGTGCGCTGGTCACGCCACTCGGTGTACACGGCTGCTGCTGCGGCCGGGACGAGCCAGGGGAAGGTGTCGGCCCACGACCGGTACTCGTCGGCCGGCGTCTCGTCCCAGGAACGGCCGGGCTCGGCGGTCGGACCGGCGATCAGTTCCGGATTCGCGCGCAGCTCCGAGATCGTCTGCCTGGAGTTGCGCTGGAAGTGCAGCGCCTCGTCCGCGAGCCAAGTCCGGTACTCGGCCGTGTTGCAGTCGACGCAGAACCGCTTCCTGCGCCCGGACACCTTGTGGATCACCATCACCTTGGCGGGCGGCGCGTAGGGGCCGTGCGCTCCCATGCAGGAGTAGACCCCGTAGTTGTGCTGGGGTCCGCCCTCGTGGACCTCTGACCACTCGGTGATGATCTCGAAGTCGTTGGCCTCTTCGACCAGGTCGGTCAGCGGCACGACGTGGCTGCGGGTGTACTCGGGCTGGACAAAGGCTGCGTACGGCCGGGCCACGTTGCGCCGGTAGTAGTTCCCGTCGGGCTTCCGGAAGTTCTCGATCGGGCCGTAGTGGTGCTCGGTGAATCCGTCCTCCGCCTCCACCGTGATGCGCACCCAGTCCCCGACCATGAACCGCCGGTGGTGCTTCTCTACGGCGGTCTTCCAGGTCTCCTCCGAACCGTTGCCGTTGATCCAGGCGTCCCGCACGATCCCGTTGATGTCGTACCGCTCCGGGTCACGGTTCTCCCACCCCAGGTACTCCCGGGCCTGGTCGCGCAGATCGCGCATGCTTGCGGCCATTTTCCCACCCTGCCTTTCGCAGTTGAATTCCTGAGTGCCCGGCGCGGGAATCGGACCCGCCGAATGCCTGATCGGGGAGCATGGCATTCGCTGCTCGTCGACCGGGCCTGGTCCTGGGTCGCGCTACGGCGCCAGGACCAGAGGGAGCTTGCGCTGGCCTTTGACCGGGACCTGGTGCCGGTGCGGGGTGAGTGCCGGAATGTCGATCCCGCACGTGTCGCAGGTGAACATGTGCTCTTCCCACGGCATCTCGCAGTAGAAGCACACGCCCCCATCCACCTGCGGCGTGGGGAACATGACGACCTGCTGCGGATTCCCCCGGAACTCCACAGTCGCGAAATCGTGCGGGAACATCGCGGCGGCCTCGCGGGCGTTGTCTTCGTCGAAGAACTCCGGATGGGAGAGTCCCCACGAGCGCAGTTGCCCGGCGACCTGGCGGGCCAGGGCGTGGGGCAGCTCGTATGAGTCACGCACGTACCGGGTCAGCGCCGCCTCGCTCGGCGACTTCTCCCCCAGGACCAGCCACTTCCCGCACTTGTCGCCGGTGCACCGTTCATCCGAGATGGCGTGACGCGTACCGGGCTCGCCGCTGGGCACTTCGATCAGCTCGGTCTCGCACTGCTCCTCGGTAACGGGCTTCGGGAAGTCGCCGGAGTCGTAGGAGCGCTCGTCGTCGAAGTCGATGCCGAGGTTCTGCGCCGCGCGACGGATCGCGTCCTCGTGCGGCTTGCCCTTCTGCACCTTGATGCCGTTCGCGCGCATCGCCTTGAGTGTGCAGCTCGGGCACAGCTTCTCGGCCTGGTAGGTGTAGCCGACCACGCTCATGCGGTCCCACCTCCCGGGCAGCCGGTCATCCGTCGAGTCAGACTGGCCACCAGGGCGTCCGAAGCGGCGGGGGCGACCTCGAACAGATTCAAGGGAGCTTCCCGGATGCGGAGCTTCGCCCGGCCGGGCAGTTCCGCGAACGTGGCCCCCGTACATCCGTCGGGAAGGTCGAACTCAGCACCGATCAGACGGGCTTCAGATCCCGGGCGCATGAACTCGTACAGGGCGGCCAGGGTGCCTCCGCCCGATCGAACGACGTACCGATGCGTGGCAGGGTCGTGGCTCAGCACGGCGGGCGGCAGCGGTATGCGCAGCAGCGCCGACTCCACCGTGTGGGTCACGAAGTCGCGCGTCAGGATCACGGCGGGCAGTTCGGGCGCCAGCCGCTCCAGGTCCTGCACACTCTTGTCCATGGGGCACAGCATGAAGTTCACCGGAATGTCCTGGATGGGCGTGGTCATGCTCGGTCTCCCTTGGTTTCGTCGGCCGGCTCGGTTGCTGCTGTGTCCACGCGGGTCAGCGGCACACCCATCCGCGCGGCCTCCTGCTCGGCCACGGCCACCCCGGGCGCGTGCTTGCCGTTCTCCCAGGTGCGCGGGTCCAGGTGGTCCTTCAGCGTGTGCAGTTCACCGAATTCCTCGGTGAGCGCGAAAGGCCACGTCTCCGCGATACCGATGACTTTCTCCCGCTCGATCACCAACACGTCCCCGTCGCGGATGTCGTCCCGGCACTGGCAGGCGCCGTACGCCTCACCGGTACTGAAGAAGGTCCACACCTTCGGCCCGGCGTCCTTTTTCGCAATGTCGTCCTCGACCCTCTTCTTGGCGGCCTTGAGGTCTTCCGCGCAGCCCAGGAATCGCTCGTGGCTCGGCTCACCGGCGAAGCACGAGTAGAGGCGCGTGAAGTCCGAGTAGAGAACGCGCCCGATCTGGATTCGGCTCTGCTTCAGCAAGGCACCCGGCATGTGGGGGTCCGTGCTCCGCGCCCAACGGGGGCGGGGAGTAGAGGTGTCACTCACACGTCAGCGCTCCTAGAGGTGGTGGTGGCGGCCGGCGAACAGGTTGAAATGGGTCGGCAGGTCGATCCACGTGTCCCGGACGGAGCCGGTGACCTTCTCGCGGACCTCGGTGTCCAGCGGCACGACGGTGGAGCGGGACCACCAGGAGGGCAGGAAGCCGCTGCTCTCCACAAACCGGACCTCGGCGCTCGGGATGCCCCTGGCGTGCATTTCGCGGGCCTCGTCGCGCATCGCCTCGAACCGCAGGGACTGGACGTTGTAGAGCTGCCTGCCCTCCGCGTAGATGTAGAACCGACCGGTCGTGTGGGTCACGGTGTGGCCCACGCCAGTCTCGTAGACGTCGAGCGAGTACCAGCCGGTGTCGTCCTTGTAGAAGCTCATCCAGCCGAGCGGATTCGGCATGGAGAAGTCGCGGCCGGTGTTGGGGTCCAGGAGCTGACCGAATCCCGAGTGCTCCAGAATTCGGACCGGCATGAACTTGTCGGCCAACCCCATGCTCATCATGCACTCGGAATATCCGGGCTTGACGACCACGGTGTCACCGGGTTTGACGTAGGCCTTCTTCGGCCTGATGTAACGCATGCTGATTCCTCCCCTTAATGGATTTAGCTGGTGACAGCCGAAGGCCCCGGGGCGCGGCGTTGCTGCGGCGTCCTGGACCGCCGTTAGCTCAGACGTCGATCGGTGTGCGGGTGCCGTCGATGTACACCACAAATGCCCCACGGAATACGCGTCCGCTGAATTCCTTGACCACCACACGGAACTTCGGCTGACCATTCCGCGTGCGCGCCTGCATATGCCGCACGCAGTACTCGGCGACCGGATCGATTTCCTTGCCGTCACGGCACGGCTTGAGTTCTACGTATCGGTCAGAGGTGTTGGACCAGGAGGCCAGTCGGGGGTCGCCCGGCGGTTCGTAGAGCTGGAGCATGAAGAACCAGAGCGGACCGATCGAGTCACGCCCAGTCACCCGACGACAGCTCCGTACCCACCGGGACCGTGTACGAGGACCAGCGCACGATCGTGTCCTGGTCACCGACGATGTTGTAGAGGACCTGCTTGCTGCGCCCACCGTGCGGGTACTCGTGGTAGTCCTCGGCGTACTCACGAGCCATCGCGATGGTGGGGAAGGGAATCTCGAACGGTGCTGCGTGCTCATAGTGCGTATTCAGGGATCCGACGATCGGCATGATGCGGAACCGCTCGCCCTCCGGAGGCATGACGCCCTCGAACATCCACCCGTCGGTCGAGTACCGGCCGCGCGCCCTTCCGTTGAACCAGGCTTCGGCCGCGCGCTCGTCCTCGTAGGTGGTGATCGTCGCCTTTCGCCGCACACTCCGAGGGTGCCCGCAGCTCGGCGGCCATCCGCCGGGCGTCCGGTTCCACACCGGCCGCGGGCCCGGGTCGTACCCCGGCTCGGTCATCACGCAGCAGGGCTCCAGAATGCAGACCGTGAACATGTGCTCCCCCTCTAGAACTTGTGCAGGCCGCGAAGAGCCTTCGGACCGTTGCCGTCAGTCGTCACGCGCCGGATCGTGATCACGTCCATCGCAGTGCTGCTCCGGCCTCGCCAGGTCGCACCGTCAGGGGTGCGAACCGTCACGTGTCGTATCCGGTACTGGCCGCCGCTGGGCGTGTGCGGGTCTCACGACTCGACCGTGTAGCTGGTGACCTTGCCCAGCAGGCCACCGGACCAGGTGGTGAAGCACTGCCGGTCGCTGCCGATGTAGCCGGTCCACGCGTCGGCCGACTGCATCTCCGTGCGCTGCTTGGCATCCGCGCACGGGTAGCAGCGCCGTCTCGGCGCAGCCGAGTTCTGCCCCGTACTCGTGGCTGTCCGGGTCGACGACGTCGGCCCAGACCCAGACGAAATTCTCCGCCGCCTGGAGTTGCTGTCGCTGCACTTCACGCCGGTCGCGCCATGCGGCCAGCCTGTCGAGAACTGCACTCAGAATCACAGTTACCTCCTAGCCCATTCAATGGATGGGCCCAGAAACTCAGAGTGGACAGCGGAAACGGAGCCGACCGGCATTAACGCGCCGGGGCTCCCTTTCCGCCAGCTGATGCAGTTGTCGTACCGACCGCTTGCTAATCGGTCGCCCGGTGCTTACCGAACTCGGCCTCCAGCCGCGCCCACATCGGTTCGAAGATGTCGCGCGTCCCGGGCAGCGCGTCGTCGGCCTTGCCGACCCAGAAGTCCTTCCACACGCCCTCGCGCGTCCGGTCGCCGCCGAACCAGACGACCACCCGCCACTCCCAGTGCCACAGCGGCGGGAGGCCGTAGTGGGCCTGCATCGGGTGCACCTTCCACTCGATCGCGGAGACCAGACCGGGCCCGACGGTGTAGCCGTCGACCATGGCCGTGACGCGGTCGCCGACCTTGACCGGCTGTCGCGTCGGCGCGGGCGGCTCGTACCCCCCGCGCTCCAGCCAGTCGAGTTCGTGCACCTGGCTGCCGGTCACGGCCTGCTCGTAGACCTCGCGCACCACGCGCGGGCCATGGAGTTCCCACTTCCCGGTTCGCTGGGTTCGGGCCACGATCCGCAACGGGGTGCCGTCCCGATCGGGCACCTCGTACATCCACAGTTCGTCGGCCATGCTGTTCACGACGAGTCCCCGGATACGGATGTTCGCCTCGGCGCCGGTCAGCGGCTCGGTCGGGGCGCTGACCTGGGGCGGGCGCATGTGGTGCACGATCACATCGAAATCCATGGGCTGCCTTCCATACAGACTGTGGTTAGATCACTTCTTCCGGTCGTCCCGGCGGAGCCTGTGCCGCAGCTCGGCCTCGAAGTCGTCCGCTGCACGGCCGTGCACCTTCTCGTAGGCCCCCAGGTCGATCTTGGGGGCCGCGGCACGGGCAAGTTCGGGCACCGACCGGTCAAGCAGTCGGAAGTAGAGGCACTCGGCGCCGGACGTCATGGGCGCGACCAGGCTCGCCTCATGGATGAGGACGATCAACTCCGCGTCCGTGCCTGGCCGGGTGTCCTGGCCCTTGGCCACGCGCTCCAAGATCTCGCGGCAGTGCGCCCGGTAGAGCGGCTCGAGCCGGAGCGTCTCATTGCCGTCCGCCTTGAGCAGGCTGAAGCTGTTCCAGAGCGGTCCCGTCCCCCGCTCACCGGGGCCGGGCTTCGGCTCGCCGTGGCGGTCTTGCGCCTTCTGGATCTCGTCCTCGGCCCACTCGATCAGTGTGCCGATGAATTCGGCGTCCGGCAGCACCATCTTGATCCGCTTTTCAACGGTCACAGATTCCGCCCCCTCAGCTTTGAGCATGAAAAAGGCGCCACCCGAAATGGCGGCGCCGATTGCTGTTCCGCCCCTTGCGACCCGCGGTCGGTCGGAGACTCGCCCCAACCGATTGCATGTCGCGCATAGCCGCGACCAGCCTCGGCACTCCGCGGCGCCAAGACACCAAGACAATGGTCGAAGTCATCTACGCCGGCACGCCGTTGATGATGTCCCGGACCTCTTCCATCTGGCGCTACAGGGGCTGTCAGCTCTCTCGTTCGCTGCTGTCCTGCCACGTCGGTGCAGGAGTCGACAACGCCGCCCGTGAGGGCCGCGCGGAGGTCGGTAGCGCCGACTGCGTCGTTCACGCGTCGAGAAGCACGCACGCCGGACAATCCGGTGCCCCGGGCGGCGCGGCGTGCTGCACGGTGTAGCCGCACAGGCAGCCATGGAACGTGCCGTCACTCACGTGCGTGTAGGCGTCTTCCTGCCCTCGAATCTGGTTGCGGGCATCGGTGATCTCGCCGGGCTCGACGAAGGTGATGCTGGTGACGCCCGTCGGGGCGAGGTTCCGCGCGACAGCATTCTTGAGGTCCGCCATACCCGGGTCGTCGTCGACGCCCGGTCTGGCGAACCCGGTGTTCTGATCCGCCGGTCCCGGCTTGGGACTCCTACGGGTCCTGCTGGAGGTAAAGTCCTGCAACGTGCTGCCACCCCTTCAGTGTGGATGGATACGCCCAGGTCCCGTGGCGCTCACGGCGGGCGCAGGAATGCAGAAGCCCTGGGAACGCGGCGCCCCCAGGGCTTCTGATCGCCCCGCGTCATGTCGCCGTCCGGGGCGGCTGTGCCGCCCGCTGCGCGCCACCGGTGTCCCGGCTCGGGCTCGATCAGCGGAAGCGCTTGTGCGTGCTGTTTGTCGCTGAGGTCGATCTCGATGCTCCTGCCGGTGGGCGCGTCGATGATGCTGGTGGAGACGCAGGCGTCTTCGTTGGACCGCTGTCCGTTATCCCGGCGGAACTTCTTCTGCCAGGCCTCCGGGGCAGCCTGGACTGGAGAGACGCCTTCGTCGCTGTCGATCTCCCGCCGCACGAGGTCATACGGTGGTCGTGCAGCGACCTGTATGTCAGCCCCACGTCTGCGTGCGCGTGTTCCAAGACGGCTGCGGGAACTTGAACGACACGTCCAGCCTCGGGCCATAGTGGTACTCGCTGCTGATGATCTGGCCGCCTTTCAGAACCAGCAGACCGGGGGTGCCCAGAGCCGGAGGGTGCTGCGAGGCGATGTACACCTCGGCGATCTCGCAGTCATCCACGTCGACGTCGACAAGGACGACCTCGTAGTCGTCGGGCACGCCGGCGATGGCCTTGCGCAGCTCTCCAACGGTCACGCTCATGTTTCGGTCCTTGACCATGTGATCTGCTCCGAGAAATTCACGGCAGCGGCACGTCCTTCAGGCTCGGGTACGACGGGTGCTGGATCGGTCGTTGGGGCAGGATGGAACCCACTGCGCAGCGAACGACCCGAGAAGCGACGGCCGCGGTCGTCGACGAGGGCGTACAGCCCCAGGATGGTTCCGGCGAAGCGAGGTCCACACCTCTCGGATACCGCCCGACTGCGCCGAACCTTCACTCCGGTCGACGCTGCATCTTTCAGTGGTCAGCCAAAAGACGTGCCAACGCAGCCTCTCGCTGAGCGACGAATCCCGGCGCCCTGGACTCACATCCGTATGGAACAACCTCGACCGTCCGCTGGAGGAAGCTCTCGACCGGTCGACTCTGAGTTGTCAGGGTCGCACTGTCGTTGTCGACCTTGAGACCGATGACGATGACGGCCAACTCCGGATCAGGACTGATCTGTACGTCGCCCTCGCCTGTCGGGTGGGCGAGGCCATCACGGAGCAGGTCTCGCCCTATGTACCAGACTACTGGATCATCCCCTGTGCTGAATCGAAAAGTCACACGCACGGCGTATGGATCCTGCCGTGAGTAGTGAAGGAACGCCGTAAGAGGAACGTAGGTGTACGGCTGCGGCAGGTGAAGCCTCATCGCGCAGGCCGCCGTGACAGGCTCCTGTACCTCAGTGTTCATGGAATTGATCTCCTCAGTGGTGGCGGTCGACCGCATCGAGTACTCGGATCACCGTCGTCGGGATAGCCGCGGCGGTCGTGACTCGCGGATCGCGGGTGACGTTTTGACCTCAGTAATGCTGGAGTTCAGAGGGCAGCACAGGGCGACGCTTCCGACCTCAATGCCGAAGGACACAGCAGATGCTGCGATCCCGCCACCGCGGTCAAGGGCCCAGGCAGTCATCACTGGCGCAATCGTGATCGCCATGACCAGGTTGGGGCCCCACAGTCTTCTCGTCAGTTGGGTGGGACCGATCAGGGTTCAGCGCCATGTGCCGGCGCAGGCTCTCACCGCCACCGGCCAGGAGCGTGGTGATCTCCTCGGGGAATGTCACGTAGACGAAGTCCAGGGAGGCGACCTTCTCGAACAGGAGCATCACGGCGTCATGCCTGGGGATGCCGCGGCTCACCAGGTAGAACAGCTCCTGCTCGTCGAGCACAGGCTGTCCGCCCAGCGAATGCAGCGTCGCCTCCGGATCCGGGGCGAGCTGCATCGGGTGGTCGGCGACAATGTACTCGTGCGGCCAGAGGTGCAGGTCCCCCCGGGTGTGGCGATGACGGCCTGCTTCGGGTGCACCTGGACAGCCTGTTCTCCGTGACCGACGGTGATCGCAACGGAGTTCAGTTCATGCGGGAGCGCGCGCGACATGCTCAGCGGTGGGATCCGGAACCGGGAGCGCAGCTCGGTCACGGGCTCCTCGACCACAATGATCCACGCGCCGTCCTCCGGGATAGCTTTGCCGTCCTGTTCAGGGAAGTACATTGACGGTTCTGCACCGATCGAGGCGGCGACTTGCCACCCCTCGTCCGCGGTGTGCCTCCGGCGCTCGTCGTCCCACGCGAGCCACTCGGGATTGACCTGGGTACGCCGGGAGCTGAGGTACTTCTTCGGTGACTTCGTGCTCACGGATATTCCCTCCCGTCGTCAGTGATGGTGGCGTCCTCCCGGCGCTTCTCGGGCTCACCGAATAGTTCCTCGAACAGGCGCTTGAGCGATTCGCAACCTCCGGGTCCGCTGGCCGGCCTTTCGTAATGGTCCTCACAGAGGAAGGCGCACTCGCCGGTGGTTTCGTCCTGCTCCCAGTAGTAGGTGGTCCCGACGTTGCAGACCCGGCAGAACTGCCCGAGCTGCTCGCCGCTGAAGACCCGGGAGCCGAAGGTGTCGCAGCGCGAGCAGAAGCCAACGCCGTTCCGGTAGCCGCGGGCCTCCCAGTCATGGCAGCTGCTGCCGTTGGTGCAGTTCAGGGCGAGCTGGTACTGGGTCCAAGCGTTGTCCTCGCACTCCTGCGGAGTGGTGCCCTCGCCGCGGATGAACGCTGCACCGGGCGGGTAGACCTCCATGAACAGAGTGGTGTAAGAGGCCGCCTCCCCCGGCTTGGGATCGCGGCGGAAGACCACGCCAGCTCCGGCACTGACACCTGTCTCGTCGGGCCAGGGGTACTGGGCGACATGGGTGCCGTGACCATGGAAGCTGATCCGGTTGTCGATGTCGCAACCGGTCATGATCTCGCGCACGGTCGGATCTCCTCGTCGTCGACGTCGGTGGCTTTTTCGCGTAGATCTTCTGTCCTTGTGGACGAACTGATCGGCTGCGGCCTCCTCGGCTTCGATCCTCCGGTCCCGTCTTCGTAGACGGACCTGGATGCCGACCTCGATCTCGCCGACAACGTCGAACAGAACGTGCGGGGATCAACGAGGCACAGCCTGTTGTACAGCTTGGTACTCATGCCGTTGCCCCTGCGGTGAGATCGAGAATGAAATCGATCCCGTCGTCGCGTTCCACTTCTCCGGGGTCGAGATGCTCGAAGATGTCGATGTCGGAACCGATCCGTGTGATCTGCTGCTCCGCCTCGTTGACGACCGTCTTCAGCTCATTCGTCAGTGTGTGGTAGTCCTCACCCTGGTTCGAGAGGTCCAGGGTGGCGACCTCGTCGTCGGCGGACAGGAGCCTGGTGAGCGTGGGTTCGTCCTCGTCGAAGTCGCGGGTGAACACAGCGCGCGTGTGCCGGGGGAACGTGTTCTGCAGCAACTGCCGCGTGTACTCCACGCGCAGGGCGTCGGCCAGGTGCTTCACCTCGGCGGCGACGCTCTCGGCCCTTTCCTTCATCACGGACAGAGACTGGATGTGCGGCGGGACAAATACGTTGCTCATGTGGGGTGTTCTCCTTGCCGGGGCCGCGATTCCATGCGAGCCGTCTCGGGAAATCGGGAGTGAACTGGGGAGCCCCCGAGAGCTGGGGAGGGGAGGGGGTGCTCTCGGGGGCCGGTGCCGACGCGAGGAATCGAACCTCGGACCTGCCGATCTTCAGGCGGCCGCTCTTCCAACTGAGCTACGACGGCGGGGGCGACGGTGCGATGCCGCAGGATCGTCCGGCCTTACGCCCGTAGCGGGCGCAGACCGATGTGGTGACGGCCGGACAGATCCTGCTGCCCGTGCGGAGGTTCAGTTCGTACCCGGGTCGGCTGCGCCGACCGTTACATCGAGACGCCCGGCCCGCTCAGGACCACCACACATGCGGTCACGCAGCGCTGCGAGATCGGTGATAATCTCCTGCCGTCCGACGCGGCCACCGAGACTGTCGATCAGACCGTCGAGCTCGGCGACGATCGTGCCCATATCTCGACGTAGCCGTCCCGGGGCCGGTGGCTTGCTCCTGGGCCGGCGCACTGCGGTGGCGATGGCGTCGGCATCGATCGGCAGCCGGTGGCGATGATCAGCTCGAGCGTGGTGTCGAGCGTCACTCGATGCTCGTCGGCCGCCCTCTCAGCGGCCGAGACCGGCGGATCGCCGCTTTCACGGCGCTACGGCTCGTGCGGCCGCCGGGATTCGATCAGGGTGGCGAGGATCTCCGGGACGAGGAGCTTCCGACCGTGATCGGATGGTCGGTCCGCTGGTAGGGCAACGGAGCCTTTCTGCCGGGCACGGGGCACGGGGCTCGGGGAAACAGTTCGGGCGGGCGGTGCGTGACGGGTTCTACGCGGCGCCGGTGACATCTTCGCCGGTCACCGGGCGGAGCTGGGTGATGCGCTGCTCGTCGGTGTCGGAGGGCAGAGAAGCGTGCGGCTGCGCCGAGGCGCGTCGCGTGGTCGGCCGCTGCCGCGCGGCTGCGACGCGGGAATCCATCGAGATGATGACCGCGCGCGAGGATCCCTCCTTGTCGTCAGGCGCATCCGGAACCAGATCGCAGAGGTAGTGACCGGCCTTGATGCCGAGGGCCTCGTCGAGCTTCCAGCCAGTGATGTAGCTGGTGCTGCCAGCCGTCAACCCGCGTACAACATAGACGTGTTCGCCGGTCTCGTCGTCAGGGCACCGCTGGAGCATGAGCTCGCGGGCCTGCCGGTCCACCAGGAGGACGAGATTCATCGCCGGCATGTTCGCCGGGTACCGGGCACCGGGGTCGCCGGGCGTGGGGCACAGCCAGTTCCGGGTCGCTGCCGACAAGAAAATCTGCGAGCGCCCGTTCTCGGCATGGGCCACGGTGAGCTTCGCCGGGCCCTGCTTGCGCTGAGGCTGCCCCGGCTCGGGACGGTAAATCTCGAAGGGCATGGGTACGGTCCTTTCAGAGGCCAGTCAGGGAATGCGCCGGAATAAGCGGTTCGAGCCGACGGACGTTGCGGAACGTGAGCGAAAATCAGAACGGGTCGTGTGCCTGGACGCCCGGCCCGTTCTGAAGCCTTCTCAACACCCGGGTCGGCTTTGCCGACCCCTGCACCGAGGCCAGCTCTCCCACGAGCGAACGGGTGGGCGTTGCTCTGGGGTTGGTCGATCAGTGAGGGGTCACGGTTCTTCCGGATGCATCTCCTAAGAGCTTTCTTCCAGCGCCGGCGCTGTGCGGCGGCCTTGTTGCGCGCTTCGCCCTTGTCGGCGAACGGTCCGAGCGTGCGTGCGAACATCATCGGCTC
Organism: Streptomyces sp. NPDC056061; assembly: GCF_042266885.1. Taxonomy (NCBI): domain Bacteria; kingdom Bacillati; phylum Actinomycetota; class Actinomycetes; order Kitasatosporales; family Streptomycetaceae; genus Streptomyces; species Streptomyces sp. NPDC056061. The sequence continues at coordinate 12,936 of NZ_JBHJWQ010000065.1, forward strand.
GTCGCCCTTGGGGCACGGACGGCTGACAATCACAACGACGGAATTGAAGCTTCCCCTTGATCGTGGACACCTGGAGACTGGGACCTGAGGTTCCAGAGGAAGTAGCACCAGGTGGGAAGCAAATACACGAAGCGGTA
>NZ_JBHJWQ010000066.1:0-9996 GCF_042266885.1 Streptomyces sp. NPDC056061
TGTCACGGCGCCGCATCGGGCATCGCATCGCCCGCAAGGGCGTCGAGTCCTCGCAGCGGCTCGGGCGGCACCGCTGGACCATAGAACGGACCATGTGCGCCACGAGGCGCTCTGTTTGTATCCCCGGCTCAGCCGGGAGGGACTCGGAAGGAGGTTTCTGGGCCGGATGACTTACCTGGATCCGAAAGGTGAAGGGGACAACAGCATGTCAGAAAACCAGTGACCGGACTCAGTTGTCAGAGACGGTGCGCTGGGTGGCCCGCGCGATATGGCAAAGACTGGATTGTTTGAAGTCCAATCTCCAGAAGATGCAAGTTCTCATCCGCCGGAAACGACAGCTGAAACCGGCGCCGCGCTCTGCCCCGGCTTTTATGGTTGGCCGGGGCACTTCCGGGGTGCGGGGCGATGTCCAGCGAGGACATTCAAGGAGATGAGTGGGACGCCTAAGTCGCGCTAGAACGTACAGACAGGGACGAACGTGGGATCGCCTACGGGACGCGAGTCCTATGGCGACGGAGGCCCCGTAGTAGTCGCCGGAGTCACGACCGGCCAGGGAGGACGGGAAAGCCGTCCGCATCGGGCGAAGGGGGCCAGGTGATTCGGACACCACAGAGTCGGGAGGTATGCGAAATGCAGAGCGCCAAAACGGTGCTGGGTGTCCTGCGTGAACGCGGCAGGCGTGGCCTGCCGTGCGAGGAACTGTATCGGCAACTGTTCAATCCGCAGTTGTATCTGCTGGCCTACGGGCGGATCTACGCCAACCATGGCGCGATGACGCCCGGGGTCACGGAAGAAACCGTGGACGGCATGTCGCAGCGGAAGATCGGCCGGATCATCGAGGCGATGCGCCACGAGCGCTACCGTTTCCGTCCGGTCCGACGTGTCCATATCCCGAAGAAGAACGGGAAGATGCGTCCGCTGGGGCTGCCGACCTGGTCGGACAAGCTCGTCGGTGAAGTGATCCGCCTGCTGTTGGAGGCGTATTACGAGCCGACGTTCTCCGACCGCTCCCATGGATTTCGTCCCCGCCGTGGCTGCCATACCGCTTTGCGGGAGGTGGACCACACCTGGACCGGGACGTCCTGGTTCATCGAAGGGGACATCGCCGACTGCTTCGGCAGCCTGGACCACCAGGCCCTGCTGTCGATCCTCGGCGAGAAGTTCCATGACCAGCGGTTTCTACGGCTGGTGCGCAACATGCTCAAGGCCGGATACCTGGAGGACTGGAAGTGGGGCGCCACGCTCTCCGGAGCGCCGCAGGGCGGAGTGGCCTCCCCGGTCCTGTCCAACATCTACCTGCACAAGCTGGACGAGTTCGTCGAGAAAGTTCTTGTTCCGGAGTACACCCGAGGAAAACGCCGGGCCCGAAACCCGGCCTATCTGGAGTTGCAGAATCTGCTGGCGAAAGCCCGTCGGCGCGGCGACCGGGTCCAGGCCCGCGCACTGCGTCAGCGGATGGTCAGCCTGCCGAGCTCGGATCCGAACGATCCGGCATACCGCAGGCTGCGCTACATACGCTACGCGGACGATCACCTCCTTGGTTTCACCGGACCGAAATCTGAGGCCGAGCAGATCAAGCAACGCCTGGCCCAGTTCCTGCGTGAAGAACTCAGGCTGGAACTGTCCCAGGAAAAGACGCTGATCACTCATGCCCGCACCCGGGCAGCGAGGTTTCTCGGCTACGAGATCACGACCCAGCACAACGACACGAAGAAGACCGGCCGTTACCGTCGGGTCAACGGCCAGATCGCTCTCCGTGTCCCACGGGACGTGATCAAAGCCAAATGCGCCCCCTATCTCGCCCGCGGAGAACCCGCGAAGAAGACGGCCCTGATCAACAGCACCGATCACGCGATCGTGGCGACCTTCGGGACCGTCTACCGGGGCATCATCCAGTACTACCTGCTCGCCGGAGATGTCTACCGGCTGCACCGGCTGCAATGGGTCATGGAAACCTCCATGCTCAAGACCCTCGCGGCCAAGCACCGTTCGTCCGTGTCGAAGATGGCCGCCAGGCACAAGGCCAGAATCGACACGCCCAACGGGCCCCGCGTCTGCTTCGAGGCCCTTATCGAGCGGAAGAACAGGAAACCACTGGTGGCACGGTTCGGCGGAATGCCCCTCCAACGGCAGCGAGCGGCGGAACTCGCCGACCGCGAGCCGGTCCGGGTGGACTATCCGCAAAAGGAACTCATCGCGAGACTCCTGGCGGACACCTGCGAAATCTGCGGGAGCAAGGGCAACGTGCAAGTGCACCACGTCCGTGCTCTCGCCGACCTCGCACATGCCGGATGGCAGCCCTCCGACTGGGCGCGGGTCATGCTCCAACGGCGCCGCAAAACGGTCGTGGCCTGCGACGTCTGCCACGATCGCATCCATTCGGAACAGCCAGCCAGAACACTCACGCAGTAGTCACTGGAGAGCCGGATGACCGGGAAACCGTCATGTCCGGTTCGGCGGGAGGCCGCGCGGAACAGGACCTGCCACGGCAGGCACCTCACCGCGCGGCCGACCCAACGGCCTGGCTCGCCGGCTGCCGCCGACTCCACCGCCGCTACGAACGCAAGGCCGATCACTTCCTCGCCTTCACCAGCATCGCCTGCACCCTCATCTGCTACCGCAGACTCGCCAAATGAGATGACTTCTAAGCGACGGCCGATCGATATCGGTCCGGACGGCAGCCTGATCGTCTGCATAGTGTGCGGCTACGGACTTGCCCCACTGGAGGACGTCATGGCCGCTGGCTCCATGCGCACCTGGTACGAGGGCAGGCTGATCGCAGTGCGGGCAGTTCCGAACAGCCGTCGGCGCCAGAGGGTCGACGGTTCCGGGGGTCGGCTGCGGGGTGGGCGGAAGGGTTCGGGGATGCTCCCCGAGACGTCGGGCTCGTTCGTCGTCGCGCATCCGGTTGCGTTGCCTTTCCGACTCGCGACGGCAGTCGGGTGAGCAGTAGTTTGCGGATGGACTCGCCCGGGCTCTGGCCACGGTGCGGGGCCGGTTCTCTTCCGCCCGCACGGTGGAGAGCGGGGAGGAACCGGTGCCCCAGGGCACCGAGGACTGCGGGGCCTGGTTCGAGCGCATGCGCCGAGAGGTATCGGCGCCGGACCCGGCAAAGCGGTGGGCCGTGGTGAAGTGCTGGGCGCAGCAGATACCGGTGGTGAACGACTGGCGATTAGTGTTTGAGCAGGGTGCGTGCGAGCTTGAGCCACTGGTCCAGCGTGGTGGTGGCTCGGCCGTCGTCGATGGCGGCGCGGGCCGTGGTGAGTGCGTCGGCGAAGGCGGCGTGGAGGTCATCTGCCTGGTCGAGGGTGCGGTGTGCGGCCAGGGCGCCGGCGGCGTTGGCGAGGACGGCGTCGCGGGCCGCGCCTTGTTCTCCTCCGAGGACGCGGTGGACAGCGGCGGCGTTGTAGCGGGCGTCGCCGCCGTGAAGTCCGTCGGCTGTTGCGCGGGTCAGGCCGAAGTCGGCGGTGTCCAGGGTGACTTCGTGTACGCCGTTGCTGGTGGTGGCCCAGACACTGGTGGGGGCGGTGGTGGTGATCTCGTCGAGCCCGTCGTTGCCGCGGACGACGAGGGCGCGGGTTCCGCGGTCGGCGAGAACCTGGGCCAGCACCGGGGCGAGTGCGCGGTTGGAGCAGCCGACGAGGGTGGTTCCGGGGCTGGCGGGGTTGGTCAGTGGGGCGAGGTAGTTGACGGCGGTGGGTACGCCGAGGGCTTTTCGGACCGGGATGGCGTTTCGCAGCCCGTGGTGGAAGCGTGGGGCGAAGGTGAAGCCGATCCCGATGTCGTTCACGCACCGTGCCACGGCGTCGGGGGTGAGGTCCAGGGGCAGGCCCAGGGCCTCGAGGACGTCGGCGCTGCCGGCCTTGGAGGAGACGGACCTGCCGCCGTGTTTGACGACGGGGACGCCGGTGGCGGCGACGACGATCGCGGCCATGGTGGAGACGTTGACGGTGTGGGCGCCGTCGCCTCCGGTGCCGACGATGTCGAGTACCTGGGTTCCGTCGACCGGGAGCGGGATGACGCGGTCCATGAGTGCGTCGAGCAGGCCGCGCAGTTCGGGGGCGGATTCGCCCTTGGCACGCAGGGCGATCAGGAATCCGGCCAGTTGGGCGGGGCCGGCGGCGTCGTCCATGACTTGCCGCATGGCCCATGCGGTGTCGTCGGCGGTCAGGTCGGTTCTGGTCAGGAGCGTGGAGAGCAGTCGGGGCCATGTCCGGGGCTCGGGCACGAAGGGGTTCCTCTCGGTACGGCTACCGGCGCCCTCGGTGCGCGGCGGCCGATGTCGGCGAGCGTACCGAAACCGTTTTCCCCTTGTGTCGTGCTTTCGGCCAGCGGCGAAGGACGGGGCGTCGGCTGGGTCCGTGCACTCGGGACCGGCACGGTGCTGCTCAACCGTGCGGCGTCGCTGCCCGCTGCCGGCTCCGTCAGATTCCTGCTTCAGTTGTCGGGCCGGGAGTGGCTGGTGAAGTGGAGCCAGGCGGTCAGTGCGTCTCGCAATTCGGTGGCGCTGGCTCTGCTCAGCGGCTGCCCGGGCAGTGCAGGATGGAGGCGGATGCCGGCTGCGGTAGCTGACCAGCTGCCAAAGGGGGCCCGTGACGGTCTGATCGTCTGGTGATGGGCGAGCAGCCGGATCATTGCCTGGGCCCTGGAGGGTGTTGTGCGGGTGTGGTCCGGGCGGCCCTGGAGGCGCACGGGCCGGTTCGGCAGGCCGAGGGAGGTTCTGAATTCCCGGATCGCTTCCTCAAGTGTGGTGCCTGCGGGTGGTGCTGTTCCTGTGAAGGCGTCGGTGAGTTCGCGGTGCGGGAGTTCGGGCCGTCCGGACAGATCTGGTGGCAGTTCTTCGTCGACGGGCAGTGTGACGGCGCCGGGCGGGATCAGCGCCCGGGTGTATCCCTTCTGCGTGTAGGCGGTGTGGTGGTTGCGCAGATCGGCGATCGGCCTGCTCAGAGGGTGTTCGCCCTGGAACAGGGACACGTTCGGATGAGCCAGTGCGTGAGGGACTTCGGGATGGGCCAGCTTCGCCGGCCGTCCGTAGAGCCCGTGCGACCGGTACAGCACACCGGATTCGGATACCAGTATCGTCACCTGCCGGCCGGTCGTGTCATTGCCCAGTCGGAATCCCACTACCTGTGTCGGCATGACCTGCCCCTCTTCGTGTCGAACTGCGCCCACAGTAGTGACTTCTTGCCGTCCGTATCACTGGTTCGCGCCGACCTCGGTCTGAGCGCGGGGCCGGCGAATCGCCTGCCCCGCCGGGCAGGTATCGGCCCAGTTCCTGTCATGGTCAGACCGGGCCCGTCGTGCTCGGCGAGCGGGTTTGGGGAGAGACCCGGGTACCGCGCCCCAAGCCGACTGTCCATCACCGAGGCGGACTGGGGCTGGACGTCCACCCACCACTCCGCCCCGGTCCTCCTCCGCCACGTCGCGTTGTCCCGCGGCCTCACCAACGAAGACTTCGCAGTCCTCGGTCAATGGCTGCGGGTCGCTTGAGGCTCCCCCGTTGATCCACAGCTGTTGGCAATTGCCCGTGCATGAGGCTGGGGAGACCGGTGCGCGACCGTTTCCGGGGGTGCCCGACCGGGCCCCGCCTTGTGGCCGTGTCACGTGCTTGTCGGCTGGGCCCGGGGTTGGGGCCTCGCGTACCGCGACGGGACGAGGTCTTCGCACACCTGCGCAAAGCGCACATCGGCGTCGGCGTCCATTACCCGCCGAACCACCTCCAGCCTGCCTTCGCGACCTGGCGCCGCCCACTGCCCGCCACTGAGCAGGCCGGTGAGCAGATCCTGAGCCTGCCCTTCCACCAGCACCTCACCGAGGGCGACATCGCCCACGTCGTACGCGCCCTGCGCGCCGCGCTCGATGCGACCGACACCACCCCACGGGCGTAGCAGGGTCCGGGCACTCAGCCGGATGCGTCGGTCAGCAGCACGTCCACCAGCCTGTCCGCCGCATCCGGGCGCCCCTGGGCCTGCGCCGCCGTCGCCATGGCCTTCCTGCGCCCGGGGTCTTCAAGGAGTGGGCCCACGGCCCCGCGAAGACGCTCCCCGGTAACCTCCCCCACCAGTGCGATGGCCGCGCCGGACTCCTCCAGATGCCGGGCGTTGTGCGCCTGCTCGTTCCCGGCCGAGGACGCGAGTGGGATGAACACGGCGGGCTTGCCCAGGGCGGTCAGCTCGGAAAGCGTTCCGGCGCCGCTGCGCGAGATCACCACATCGGCCAGGGCCAGCACGTCGGGCAGCTCCGGCCCCACGAATGGCGTCAGGTGATACCTGGCAGCAACGTCGGCGGGAAGCGCCGCTGCCCGCGCAGCCAGCGTCTCAAAATGAGCGGGCCCGCATTGGTGCACCACGTTGGCCCGTTCAAGCAGCCACGGCAGTTCCCCGCCGACCAGGTTGTTGATCTGCTGCGACCCCTGTGCCCCGCCGGTGACGTACACCGTGGGCAACGCGCGGTCGAAGCCGAGCCCCAGGGCGGCCACGGCCTTGTCCGGGTGACCGACCAGCACCTCCGGACGCACGGGGTTCCCGGTGACCACCGCGAGCGGGCGCACGCTCTCGGCAAGGAGCGGCAAACTCGACTCCGAGGACACCGCGATCCGCGAGGCGCTGCTGGCGAGCCTCCGGTTGGCGAGCCCGAGCCGTACGGTCTGTTCGTGCAGTACCAGCGGGACCTTGCACATCCGGGCGGCAAGTCCGGTCGGCACCGCCACGTAGCCGCCCGTCGCGAGCACCACGTGCGGTTGGAACTTCGCGACCGCTTTGCGCGCCTGAGCGACGCCGAGCGGCACGCGCGCCATGTCCCGCATGTTCGCGGGCGACACCATCTTCAACGGGTTCGACGAACGCCTCACCTTGCCGGTGGCCACCGCCGTGAACGTGATCCCCTCCGCGTCGGCAACGCGCGCCTCCAGACTGTCGGCACTGCCGATCCACTGCACATCGAGCGAGCGTCCCTGCGCCGTCAACCGCTCCCGCAGCGTGCGGATCGCGGTGAGAGCTGGGTAGGTATGCCCACCGGTGCCTCCCCCCGTCACGATCAGACGGAAGACTGTGGGGAGTTGAGAGGTGGTGTCCACCCGAGGCACTCTAACGTCCAGAGCGGGCTTCTTCGCACGAAGCGCCGATCGCAGACCCGGCGCAGCCGGAGAGCACGGCAGCCTTCCCCGTTCCCTCGCCGGCGCGGCCGCGCTCGGTACCGCCTTCGCCCTCGAAGACTGAACTCTCTGAGCACCGTGCACCATCCGGGCCCAGCATTGAGCATCGTGCACGCTGGTCCAAGAACACTGTGCCTTTTAACGTCATAAAGGTGCTCCCGGCCTGGGCGTCTACCGGCCCAGGTACACACCGGCTCGGCATTTCTGCTGGCAGACCGTAGCTCTTCCAGCGCTGCCTGACGGCGCCACACGGGGCAATTCACTACTACAAGGGGGAAACCGCAGTTATGAGGATCAAGCGAACGACTCGTGTGACGGCCGTCGCTGGGGCCCTTGCGTTGGCCGTCGTTCTGTCTGGACCGGTGCCGGCGCAGGCGGGGCAGGGTTGCGACATGGGGTGTTCGCGAACCGTCAATGACTCCACCGAGACTGTGCACGTGGCTCGAAACTGGTGCACGGGGACTGGGACACCTTCCAGGTCGATGCGCACTGGTGCTACAACGTCTGGTTCGACGGGCCCGGCCCGCTCTATCTATGGCGGACCTACAGCCAGGCCAAGAGCAGCAAGGATGCGTGGGTGAAGGTGTCCAATGGATACATCGCCCATGTCTGGGCCCAGAAGTACGGTTCCTGCCCGGAGTAGCCGTGCCGGATGACGGAATCGCGGCGGCGTCCGTGTCAGTCGGCTAGGGTGAATCCCTGGGACTGGTCGAGCGGGAAGGGGGATCCGGGCTTCTCGGGTGTCCAGCCTTTGGCGCGAGCCATGCGGATGGTCTCGGCCACCTCCGCGGGCAGCACGGGCCTGGCGGGGATTTCGAACAAGTTGCTCGGATGCGGCTGGTTGGTGGTGACCACCAAGGTGGTGCCAGGTGTCTCGGCCTGTTCGACGGCATAAGCCAGCGGACGCCAGCCCAGCCCCTGGGCATAAGTCGCTCGTCCTCGGACTCTCCATCGGTAGGTGACGCCGTCGACGATGATGCGGCGTGAGCCCTTCTTGACTAGCGCCATGACCTCCTCTTTCTGCCGAATGGACAGTAGTCAATGGTCCCTGCTGTGTCGCATGGATTCCGGCTGGTGAGGCTCACCCTCTCCGCCTCTGCCTGTGTCAGCTGCAGGTTCCGATCACAGTGGTCCTTGGTGCGGGAAGGCGGCTGACTCGGCTCGCGCGGGCGGCTGACTCGCGGAGGTGGACGATCTCCTCGCCCTGGACGGCGACTCGGGACAGGGCCTGGGTGTGGAAGTCGGTGAGCTCGTTAACTGCTCGCTCCGACTGGACCAGCCGCTCCTTGAGTTTGGTGATCTCTGCCTTGAGCCGGGTGATCTGGGCCTCGCGAGGGTCGGGGATCTCGCTGGCTTGCTGGAGAGCCTGCAGGCGCCGCTCGAACTCGATGCGGAGGTGAGCGTAGGGGCGGCTGCCGTAGAAGGCGGTGCGGTCGACGCCCGCTTCGCGGGCAAGGGTCTTGATGTCGCACTTTCCGCCAGGCGGGATCTCTCCGCGGAGGAGCCGGTCCATGGCGGCTCGGATGAGGTTCTCGTTCTCGGCCCGCCGGGCTGCGGAGATTCTCATGCGGACTCCTCGTCGGCTGTGACAGTGGCGGCGTCGATCTCCGCGACGACGCGGAGGGCCCGGTCGTGGTCGGTCTGAAGCCGGGCGCGTTCGGTCTTGCGGGTGGTGCCGAGTTGGCCGAGGAAGGTCTTGGACCGTTCGGCGTGCTCGGCCCAGACAGGCCGGTGGCAGGGATGGTGCGTGGCCTGCGGACAGCGGGCGGAATCACACATCCCGATCAGCGGGCGGTCTGTGGTGGGGGTGTCCATGAGTTTGAGGCAGAGAGCCCGGGACGGGTCGGTGAACCAGCAGTAACTCGCCGGTGCAGGACCTTCGCGCGTTTGGTCAGGAGGTTGAGGACATCGCGGTCGTTGCGCTGGGTCTTCGGGGCCGCGGCCGCGGGTGCGTCGGTTCTCGTACGGGCATCGGAGGGCAGCCCAGCTGAGACGCCCTGCGCCGCAGGCGGTCTCTAAACACCGGAGCGACATGACGCCCCGACATTGCGGCCTCTACGATCAGAGCGTTCCCGAACCGCCGGGCGCAGGCGGGGACGACGACAACCCGTACGGATCGAAGGAGAGTTCGTGACCGAGCAGCCGTCGGCCGCACCGCACCCCGACCACGAGGGCTTGTCCGCGCTGTACATGGCCGAGCTAGCCGTGCACCGCGAGCGCTGGCAGCTGACCGTCGTCGCACCGGGGCCCGAGGTCGCCGTCGACGCGCTCGACCTCGGCCCGGCCGACACCCTCGCCGTCGCCGACCCGGACGGCCCCGGGCACCACCTGATCCTCCCGGGCCCGGACCCCCAGCCCATTCCGCCGCTCACGGACGCGATCCGGCTGCTCCCCACGGTGGGCTACACCGTCGCCCCCGCCTCCGGGGCCGACCCTGCCAAGCTCCAAAGCTGGAGCAGTTCTGCGCGTTCAGCATGTCTCATGAGACATGCTGAACGCGGACGTACGGCGCTGAAGCCTGAGGCTGGCAGGGCTTCTTCGAAAGAAGCCCAATACTCTAGGGCTGCTGGGGCGGGGGCATGTTCTCGAACGTCTCGACCGGTACTGGGCCGAGGATCACGTACGGCACAGTGACGTGGACTCCGCACTCAGTTCCCGCGTCGATCACCCCATGGCACACCGGTCCGAGCAGGGCAAGCCTAGAGGAGACTTCCTGCATCGGATTCCCGTCGGGGACCATGCCTAAGTCCAATACCGTTCAGTTAAGTGGCTCTGGGATATTGTGGGGGGATGCCGCGTTCTGGTTGGGTGAAGCCGTCTTCTGATGTCCGGTTGTCGGATTT
>NZ_JBHJWQ010000067.1:0-9439 GCF_042266885.1 Streptomyces sp. NPDC056061
CTGGGCATCCGGGCGGGCGACCAGGTCGGCTGCGACCACCTGGAGGAGCTCACCCTGGAGGCGCCGCTGGTGCTGCCCGCACGTGGCGGAGTGCGGCTGCAACTGACGGTGGGCGCGCCGGACGCCGATGGCCGCCGTTCGCTGACGGTTCTCTCCCGCACGGTGGACGCCCCCGACGAGGAGCCGTGGACCCGGCACGCCACCGGCACGCTCGCCACCGGGGTACAGCGGCCGGAGTTCGCCTTGGCCGAGTGGCCGCCCTCCGGTGCCGAGGCCGCCGACGTCGCGGAGCTGTACGCGGCCCTGGCCGCCGACGGCCTGCCCTACGGGCCGGCGTTCCAGGGGCTGACCGCCGCCTGGCGACGTGGCGACGAACTGTTCGCCGACGTGGAACTGCCCGAGCGGTCCCGGGGGGCCGGCGCATTCGGCCTGCACCCCGCGCTGCTGGACTCCGCGCTGCACGCGCTCGGCCTGGCGGGTGACGGCCAGGGACAGGGACGGCTGCCGTTCGCCTGGAGCGGAGTGTCGCTGTACGCGAGTGGCGCGAACACGTTGCGGGTCCGGCTGGAGCTGCGGGGTGCCGCGGAGGTGCGACTGGAGATCGCGGACTCCACCGGCGCGCCGGTGGCCGTCGTGGAGTCGCTCGCGCTGCGCGCGATCTCGGCCGAGCAGGTGCGTGCCGCACGCGCGGCGTTCCATGAATCGCTGTTCCGGGTGGAGTGGGTGGAGCAGCCCGTCGCCGACGAGGGCGCGCGGGCGGATGCCCGATGGGCGGTGCTCGGCCACGATCGCCTGGGGCTCGGCGTCCCCGCGTACACCGACCTTGCGGCGCTGAGCGACGCGGTGGCATCCGGTGCGGAACTTCCCGAGATCGTCTTCGTATCGCCTGTTGAGCAGGACGCCCCGGACGCGGCAGTCGCGGCGCACCGGGCCTCTGCCGAGGCACTCGCCCTCGCCCAGGCATGGCTGGCCGACGAACGGTTCGCCACCTCCCGTCTGGTGCTGGCCTCCTCGCCCGCCGTTCCCGCACAGGCTGCCGTCTGGGGCCTGCTGCGTTCGGCGCAGGCCGAGAACCCGGAGCGCTTCGTCCTGCTCGACATCGACGATCAGGACGCCTCACGCACCGCTCTGCCGACCGCGTTGGCCTCCGGCGAGGAGCAGTTGGCCGTTCACGCGGGCGTCGTACGAACCCCGCGGTTGGGGAGGGTGCCGGTGGGTGAGGGTGCTGGGCGTGTTGTGTGGGGTGTGGAGGGGACGGTGTTGGTCACGGGTGCGAGTGGCCAGTTGGGTGGGTTGTTCTCTCGTTATCTGGTGTCCGAGTGTGGTGTGCGGAATGTGTTGTTGGTGAGTCGTCGGGGTGGTGCGGCGGAGGGTGCTGCGGAGCTGGCGGCGGAGTTGGGTGGTTTGGGTGCGTCGGTGACGTGGGCGGCGTGTGATGTGGCGGATCGGGATGCGTTGGCCGGTGTGCTGGCTGCGGTTCCGGCGGAGCATCCGTTGACGGCGGTGGTGCATACGGCCGGTGTGCTGGACGACGGCATCATCGACTCGCTCACCCCCGAACGCCTGGCGCGCGTGCTGCGTCCGAAGGTGGACGCGGCGTGGAACCTGCACGAGCTGACCCGCGACCTCCCGCTGTCCGCATTCGTTCTCTTCTCCTCCGCCTCCGGGGTCTTCGGCAGCCCGGGACAGGGCAACTACGCCGCAGCCAACGCGTTCCTGGACGCACTGGCGACACACCGCCGGGCCGAAGGGCTGCCGGCCAGCTCGCTGGCATGGGGCCCCTGGGCGGGCTCGGGCATGGCCGGGGGCCTGGACGAGATCGACATCAGCCGGATGAGGCGTGCGGGACTGCCGCCGCTGACACCGGCCGAGGGCCTGGCACTGCTCGATGCGGCACTCACCACGGCCGATGCGGCCCTGGCCCCGATGCGCGTGGACGCCGTGGCCCTGCGCGCACAGGCGGCTGCGGGCACGATTCCGCCGTTGCTGCGAGGTCTGGTCCGGGTCCCGGCGCGGCGCGCGGTGCGCAATGACGCCGCTGCGGGCAGCACCGGGCTGGCGCAGCGCCTTGCCGGGCTGGACGAGGCCGAGCAGCACCGACTGCTGCTGGACCTGGTCCGTACACAGGTCGCGGCGGTCCTCGGCTACGCGGGACCGCAGGCGGTCGAGGAGGGGAAGGCGTTCAAGGAGCTGGGCTTCGACTCGCTCACCGCCGTCGAACTGCGCAACCTGCTCCGCGAGGCGACCGGGCTGCGGCTCTCGCCCACGCTCGTCTTCGACTACCCGACCTCGCTCGCCCTGACCGGCCACCTGCGTACCGAGATCCTGGGCGACACGGCGGAAGAGACCGCGCCGGACCGGGTGACCACCGTCGCGAACGACGATCCGATCGCGATCGTGGCGATGAGCTGCCGATTCCCCGGCGGTGTGCGGTCGCCCGAGGACCTGTGGCAGCTGCTCGTCTCCGGCGGCGACGGGATCACCCCCTTCCCGGCGGACCGGGGGTGGGACCTCGACACCCTCCACAGCGACGACCCCGACCTCGAAGGCACCAGTTACGTTCGCGAGGGCGGCTTCCTGCACGACGTCGCCGACTTCGACGCGGCATTCTTCGGCATTTCGCCGCGTGAGGCCCTGGCGATGGACCCGCAGCAACGGTTGCTGCTGGAGACGTCCTGGGAGGCATTCGAGCGGGCCGGCATCGACCCGGCCACCCTCCGCGGCAGCAAGACCGCCGTGTACATCGGCTCCAATGAGCAGGACTACCTGACCCTGTGGCTGGACGAGCCGCAGGGACTCGAAGGCCACCTGGGAACAGGGAACTCGGCGAGCGTGGCGTCCGGCAGGCTCTCCTACACCTTCGGTCTGGAGGGCCCCGCCCTCACCGTCGACACGGCGTGCTCCTCGTCGGTGGTGGCGCTGCACCTTGCGGCCCAGGCGCTGCGCAACGGCGAATGCTCGCTGGCGCTGGCCGGCGCCGTGACGGTCATGTCCACCCCCAGTGCCTTCCTGGAGTTCAGCCGCCAGCGCGGTCTTGCCGCCGACGGACGGATCAAGGCGTTCTCCGGCGACGCGGACGGCACCATCTGGTCCGAGGGCGTGGGCGTGCTGCTGGTGGAGCGGCTCTCGGACGCCCGGCGCAACGGCCACCCGGTGCTCGCCGTGCTGCGCTCCACCGCCATCAACCAGGACGGTGCGAGCAATGGCCTGACGGCGCCGAACGGCCCGTCGCAGCAGCGCGTCATCCGGCAGGCCCTCGCCAACGCCGGTCTGTCGGCGTCCGAGGTGGACGCGGTCGAGGCGCACGGCACCGGGACGACGCTCGGTGACCCGATCGAGGCACAGGCCCTGCTGGCCACCTACGGCCAGGACCGCCCCGAGGGACGCCCGCTGCTGCTCGGCTCGGTGAAATCCAACATCGGCCACACGCAGGCCGCCGCCGGTGTCGCGGGCCTGATCAAAATGGTCAAGGCGATGGAACACGGCGTGCTGCCCAAGACGCTGCACGTGGACGCGCCGACCCCGCACGTGGACTGGTCGGCGGGCGACATCGAGTTGCTGACCGAGGCCGTCGACTGGCCGGAGACCGGTGGCCCGCGCCGTGCCGCGGTCTCCTCCTTCGGCTACAGCGGCACCAACGCGCACGCGATCATCGAGCAGGCACCGCCGGCCGATGCCGCGGCCGGCGGCACGACACCGGAAGCGACCCTGCCCGTTCTGGCATGGCCGATCTCCGCCCGCGACGCCGACGCACTTCAGGCCCAGGCCGAGCGGCTGCGTTCGTACGTGAGCGCCACGGAGGGGCTGCGACCGCTGGACCTGGCGTACTCACTGGCCACCACCCGTGCCGTCCTGGAGCACCGTGCCGTGCTGCTCGGCCGGGACGCCGAGGAACTCGGGCGGGGCCTGGCGGCCCTGGCCGCGGGCGAATCGACGCCGGGACTGGTGACCGGGTCCGCGACGGGGGGCACGACCGCCTTTCTCTTCACTGGCCAGGGGAGTCAGCGGCTGGGTATGGGGCGTGAGTTGTATGACGCGTTCCCGGTGTTCGCGGCGGCGTTGGATGCGGTGTGTGCGGAGCTGGATCGGCATCTCGAACAGCCTCTGAAGGCTGTGGTGTTCGGTGATGACGCCGATGTGTTGAACCGGACGGGTTTCACTCAGCCGGCGTTGTTCGCGGTTGAGGTGGCGTTGTTCCGTCTGGTGGAGGCGTGGGGTCTGCGTCCTGATTTCCTGTCGGGTCATTCGATCGGTGAGCTGGCTGCTGCGCATGTGGCGGGTGTGTTGTCCCTGGCGGATGCGGCGAAGCTGGTTGCTGCGCGTGGCCGGTTGATGCAGGAGCTGCCTGCCGGTGGTGCGATGGTGGCGGTGCAGGCGTCGGAGGAGGAGGTGCTGCCGCTGCTGGTCGAGGGTGTGAGCATTGCCGCGCTGAACGGTCCGCAGTCGGTCGTGATCGCGGGCGACGAGGACGCTGCCGAAGCGATCGCTGCCGGTTTCGAGGCGCAGGGTCGGAAGACCAAGCGGCTGACGGTCAGTCATGCCTTCCACTCGTCGCGTATGGACGGGATGTTGGATGCCTTCCGTGAGGTCGCGGAGACGCTGACGTACGAGGCGCCGCGTATTCCGATCGTGTCGAACCTCACCGGGGACCTGGTCTCCGTGGAGGAGATCACCAGCCCGGGCTTCTGGGTGCGGCACGTCCGCGATGCCGTCCGCTTCCTCGACGGTATACGGACCCTGGAGGACCAGGGTGTGACGACCTTCGTCGAATTGGGCCCCGATGGTGTGCTCACCGCGATGGCACAGGACTGCGCGGCCGAGGACGCCGGATCGGTGTTCATCACCGCCCTGCGTGCGGGCCGTTCCGAGCCCGAGGCGCTCATGCACGCCGTGGCCCGGGCCGTCGTCGGAGGTGCGGTCCCGGACTGGGCGGCGTTCTTCGCCGGGACCGGTGCCGCCCGCATCGAGCTGCCGACGTATGCGTTCCGGCCGAGCAGGTTCTGGCCGGAGACCGTCAGCGGCGTGGCACCGTCCGGGCCGCTTGCCGCGGACGCGGTGGACGCGCGGTTC
Organism: Streptomyces sp. NPDC056061; assembly: GCF_042266885.1. Classification (NCBI taxonomy): domain Bacteria; kingdom Bacillati; phylum Actinomycetota; class Actinomycetes; order Kitasatosporales; family Streptomycetaceae; genus Streptomyces; species Streptomyces sp. NPDC056061. The sequence continues at coordinate 5,071 of NZ_JBHJWQ010000067.1, forward strand.
TGGGAGGCCGTGGAGCGCGAGGACCTGGACGCACTCGCAACCGAACTGGCGGTGGAGGGCGAGCAGCCCTTCAGCGCGGTGTTGCCGGTCCTCTCCTCGTGGCGCCGCAGGCAGCAGGAGCGTTCCGAGGCGGAGAGCCGGATGTACCACGTCGGCTGGAAGCCCCAGCCGTCGTCGTCCGGCACGCCGGGCCTCTCCGGGACCTGGCTGACGGCCGTCCCGGCGAGCCTCGCGGACGACGGCCGCATCGGTGCGATCCTCGATGACCTGGCACGGCGCGGGGCACGGATCGTTCGCGTCGAACTGGACACCACCGACACCGAACCGACGTTGCTCGCCGCCCGGTTGGCGTCCATGACCGACGGTCCGGTCGCCGGAGTGTTCTCCCTGCTGGGGCTGGACGAGCGTCCGCACCCCGAACACCCGGCCGTACCGGTCGGTCTGGCACTGACCGGTGCGCTGGCGGAGGCATTGGCGTCGGCCGCGGACCACACCGCGGCACGGCTGTGGTGTGCCACACACGGTGCGGTGTCCGTGGCCGCGTCGGACCGGTTGGACAGCCCCGCACAGGCACAGATCTGGGGCCTGGGCCGGGCGGTCGCCCTCGAACAGCCGGAGCGGTGGGGCGGCCTGGTCGACCTGCCGGAGACACTGGACGAGCGGGCGCTGTCCCGTCTCGCCGGAGTGCTCGCCGGTGCCCACGGCGACGAGGACCAGGTGGCGATCCGCGCCGCGGGCCCCTTCGTACGGCGGCTGACGCACCGGACCGCGGCCGACGACGGCACCGAGTGGACGCCGCGCGGCACCGTTCTGGTGACCGGCGGCACCGGCGCGCTGGGCAAGCACGTGGCCCGCTGGCTGGCGGGCAACGGCGCCGAACGCCTGGTGCTGCTCAGCCGACGGGGCCCCGACGCCCCCGGCGCTGCCGAGATCGTGGCCGAACTGTCCAGCAACGACATCACGGTGACCGTCGAGGCATGTGACGTGTCCGACCGCGAGGCGCTGACCACGCTGGTCGACAAACTGGCGGCCGACGGCGCCCCGGTGCGGTCCGTGGTGCACGCCGCAGGCATCTCCCAGGTGCCAGGCACCGGGACCGAACTCCCCGAGTTCGCCGATGTCGTGGCGGCCAAGACCTTGGGCGCGATCCACCTGGACGACATCTTCTCCGGTGACACCGAGGACCGGACGCTCGACGCCTTCATCCTCTTCTCATCGATCGCCGGCGTCTGGGGGAGTGGCGGGCAGGGCGCGTACTCCGCGGCCAACGCCTTCCTCGACGCGCTCGCCGAGCAGCGCCGGGCGCGGGGCCTGACCGCCACAGCGGTGGCCTGGGGTCCGTGGGCCGACGGTGGCATGGCCACCGAGGGCGACGCCTCCGAGCAGCTCAGCCGACGCGGCCTGCCGCCGATGTCGGCGGAGCTCGGCATGGTCGCGCTGCGTCGGGCACTGTCCGGCAGCGAGACGGCCGTGACCGTGGCCGATGTCGAATGGGCACGCTTCGCCCCCGTCTTCGCCGCGGCCCGGCCGCGCCCGCTGATCGACGACCTTCCGCAGGTCCGTGCCGCCCTGTCCGACAGCACGGAGGGCAACGGCGCGGCGGACGGCGGGGCAAGCGCACCGGCGCTGCGCGAGCGGCTGACGGCGATGACCGGTGGCGAGCGGCAGAACGCGGTGCTGGAACTGGTCCGCGGACAGGTGGCGACGGCCCTCGGCCACGCCTCCGCCGCCGACGTCGGGGCCGGACGCGCCTTCAACGAGCTGGGCTTCGACTCGCTCACCGCGGTCGAACTGCGTACCAAGCTCGGCGCGGCGACCGGACTCCGGTTGCCTGCCAGCCTCGTCTTCGACTACCCGACCCCTCAGGCCCTGGCCGACCACCTGCTGCGCGAACTGGTCCCGGACGGCTCGGGCACCGGCCCGGCCGCAGCGGTCGACACCGATCCCCAGGACGCCGAACTGCGCAGGACCCTGGCCGCCATCCCGATGAGCAGGATCCGGGAGGCCGGACTGTTGGAGCCGATGCTCCAACTGGCCAACCCCCAAGCGGCGACACCCGCCGCCGGTCATGCCGATGACACCGCCGAGTCCATCGACGAGATGGACGTCCAGCACCTCATCGACATGGCACTCGACCTCGACAGCCTCGACGGCACCGAATCCTGACGCGGCCCAAAGCACGGAGTATCAAGATGACAACCCCCAACGAAAAACTCGTTGAAGCGCTGCGGGCCTCGCTCAAGGAGACCGACAGGCTGCGCCGGCAGAACCAGCAGCTCACCGAGGCATCCCGGGAGCCCATCGCCATCGTCGGCATGAGCTGCCGGTACCCGGGCGGCGTACGGTCGCCCGAGGACCTGTGGCACCTCGTCGACCGGGGCGGCGACGCCATCTCCGGCTTCCCGGAGGACCGCGGCTGGGACATCGAGTCCCTGTACGACCCGGACCCGGACCGCGAGGGCACCTTCTACGCCCGTGGGGGCGGCTTCCTCCACGAGGCCGCGGAGTTCGACCCCGGCTTCTTCGGTATCTCGCCGCGCGAGGCCCTCGCCATGGACCCGCAGCAGCGGCTGCTGCTGGAGACGTCCTGGGAGGCGTTCGAGCGGGCCGGTATCGATCCGGCGGCCGTCCGCGGTTCCCGTACCGGCGTGTTCGTCGGCGCCTCGGCCCAGGCGTACGGCGCCGGCGAGTACGACCTTCCGGAGGGCGTCGAGGGCCACCTGCTCACCGGCACTGCCTCCAGCGTCGTCTCCGGGCGGCTCTCGTACGCCTTCGGGCTGGAGGGCCCGGCAGCCACCATCGACACGGCGTGCTCGTCCTCGTCCGTCGCCCTGCACCTGGCGGTACAGGCGCTGCGCAACGGCGAATGCTCCCTGGCGCTCGCCGCCGGGGTCACCGTGCTGGCCTCCCCGGATGTCTTCGTGGAGTTCAGCCGTCAGCGTGGTCTGTCCGCCGATGGTCGGTGCAAGTCCTTCGCGGCGTCCGCCGATGGTACGGGCTGGTCCGAGGGTGTCGGTGTGCTGTTGGTGGAGCGGTTGTCGGATGCCCGGCGCAATGGTCATCCGGTGCTGGCGGTGGTGCGGGGTTCTGCGGTCAATCAGGATGGTGCGAGCAATGGTCTGACGGCGCCGAACGGGCCTGCGCAGCAGCGTGTGATCCGTCAGGCGTTGGAGAATGCCCGGCTGTCGGCCGCCGAGGTCGATGCCGTGGAGGCGCACGGTACGGGTACGACGTTGGGTGACCCGATCGAGGCGCAGGCGCTGCTGGCCACGTACGGCCAGGACCGTCCCGAGGGCCGGCCGTTGTGGCTGGGGTCGCTGAAATCCAACATCGGCCACACGCAGAACGCTGCCGGTGTCGCGGGCATCATCAAGATGGTCATGGCGATGCGTCATGGTGTGCTGCCGCAGACGCTGCATGTCGACGAGCCGTCGCCGCACGTGGACTGGGAGGCGGGCGCGGTCTCGCTGCTCACCGAGTCGGTGGCGTGGCCGGAGAGCGGACGCCCGCGCCGTTTCGGTGTCTCGTCCTTCGGTGTGTCGGGTACCAATGCGCACACGATCATCGAGCAGGCCCCGGAGCCGGAGGCCGTCGCGGAATCCGCCGCGGGCGTGCCGTCGCGCGAGTCCGGCGTGCTGCCGTGGGTGCTGTCCGCCAGGAGCACGGAGGCGCTGCGCGCCCAGGCCGAGCGGCTGCTCGCCCACATCGAGCGGTTCCCCGGGCAGCGGTCCCTGGATCTCGGTCACTCGCTGGCCACCACCCGGACCGCCCTCGATCACCGTGCGGTGGTCGTGGGGCGGGACCGGGCCGCGCTGGTCGCGAGCCTGGAGTCCCTGGCGCGTGGCGAGTCGGCGCCGGGTCTTGTGTCGGGTTCGGTGGTGGGTGGTAAGTCGGCGTTCCTGTTCACGGGGCAGGGGAGTCAGCGGCTGGGTATGGGGCGTGAGTTGTATGACGCGTTCCCGGTGTTCGCGGCGGCGTTGGATGCGGTGTGTGCGGAGCTGGATCGGCATCTCGAACAGCCTCTGAAGGCTGTGGTGTTCGGTGATGACGCCGATGTGTTGAACCGGACGGGTTTCACTCAGCCGGCGTTGTTCGCGGTCGAGGTGGCGTTGTTCCGTCTCGTCGAGGCATGGGGTCTGCGGCCTGATTTCCTGTCGGGTCATTCGATCGGTGAGCTGGCTGCTGCGCATGTGGCGGGTGTGTTGTCGCTGGCGGATGCGGCGAAGCTGGTGGCGGCCCGTGGCCGGTTGATGCAGGAGCTGCCTGCCGGTGGCGCGATGGTGGCGGTGCAGGCGTCGGAGGACGAGGTGCTGCCGCTGCTGGTCGAGGGTGTGAGCATTGCCGCGCTGAACGGTCCGCAGTCGGTCGT
>NZ_JBHJWQ010000068.1:0-7309 GCF_042266885.1 Streptomyces sp. NPDC056061
GCGCTCCAGCACGGGGTGCTCCCGCAGACGCTCCACGTCGACGAGCCGACCCCGCACGTCGACTGGTCGACGGGCGCCGTCTCGCTGCTGACCGATTCGGTGCAGTGGCCGGAGACCGGGCACCCCCGCCGGGCGGGCGTCTCCGCCTTCGGTATCAGCGGCACCAACGCCCACACCATCATCGAGCAGGCCCCGATTGAGGAGGCCGCCAAGGACGACGACACGACCGCGCCGGTCGCTGCACGCGCCGTTACCCTGCTGCCGTTCGTGCTGTCGGCCAAGGGAACCGAGGCATTGGCGGAGCAGGCTGTGCGTCTGCGCTCGCACCTCGTGCAGCGGCCCGAGACCGAACTGCTCGATCTCGCCCATTCGCTCGCCGTCGGGCGTGCCGCGTTGGAGCGGCGTGCGGTGCTGACTGCGGCCGATCGTGATGGGTTGCTTGCTGCTCTGGAGGGGTTGGCGTCCGGGCGGGGTGTTTCGGGTCTGGTCGAGGGTTCGGTGGTGGAGGGCCGGACGGCGTTCCTGTTCACGGGGCAGGGGAGTCAGCGGCTGGGTATGGGGCGTGAGTTGTATGACGTGTTCCCGGTGTTCGCGGATGCGCTGGATGCGGTGTGTGCGCACCTGGACGTGTATTTGGACCGTCCGTTGCGTGAGGTTGTGTTCGGTGATGACGCCGAGTTGATCGGTCGGACGGGGTTCACGCAGCCTGCGTTGTTCGCGGTTGAGGTGGCGTTGTTCCGTCTGGTGGAGGCGTGGGGTCTGCGGCCGGACTTCCTGTCCGGGCACTCCATCGGTGAGCTGGCCGCCGCGCATGTGGCGGGTGTGTTGTCGCTGGCGGATGCGGCGAAGCTGGTTGCTGCGCGTGGGCGGCTGATGGAGGAGCTGCCCGCCGGTGGTGCGATGGTGGCGGTGCAGGCGTCCGAGGACGAGGTGCTGCCGCTGCTGACCGAGGGTGTGAGCATTGCCGCGCTGAACGGTCCGCAGTCGGTCGTGATCGCGGGCGACGAGGACGCCGCTGTCGCGATCGCTGCCGGTTTCGAGGCGCAGGGCCGCAAGACCAAGCGGCTGACGGTCAGTCATGCGTTCCACTCTCCGTGCATGGACGGGATGCTGGATGCGTTCCGTGAGGTCGCGGAGAGCGTCGCGTTCGAGGCGCCGCGTATTCCGATCGTGTCGAACCTGACCGGGGACCTGGTCTCCGGCGAGGAGATCGCCACCGCGGAGTTCTGGGTGCGGCATGTCCGTGAGGCGGTTCGCTTCGTCGACGGCATGCGTGCGCTGGAGGCGCAGGGTGTGGCGACGTTTGTCGAGTTGGGCCCGGATGGGGTGCTCTCGGCGATGGGGCAGGAGTGTGTCTCCGGTGAGGGCACGGCCTTCGCGCCGGTGCTGCGCAAGGGCCGGTCGGAGGCCGAGACGCTGACCGATGCGCTGGCCCGGCTGTATGTCCGGGGTGTGGCCCCGGACTGGTCCGCGTACTACTCCGGCACCGGCGCACAGCGGGTCGAGCCTGCGGCGCTGCCGACGTATCCGTTCCAGCAGCAGCGTTTCTGGCCTGCTGCCACCCCCGCCTCCGGCGACCCCGAGTCGATCGGGCTCGGCGGCGCGGAGCACCCGCTGTTGGGCGCGGCGGTACCGCTGGCGGACGCGGACGGCTTCCTGTTCACCGGTCTGCTGGCGACCCGCACCCATCCGTGGCTGGAGGACCACGCCGTCATGGACACGGTGCTGCTGCCCGGGACGGCCTTCGTCGAATTGGCACTGCACGCGGGCGGCCAGGTCGGCTGCGAGCGCCTTGACGAGCTGACGCTGGAGGCGCCGCTGGTGCTGCCGGAGCGGGGCGCGGTGCAGGTCCAGCTCGTCGTGGACGGGCCGGACGAGTCGGGACGTCGCTCCTTCAGCCTGCACTCCCGCCGACAGGACGCGCTCGCGGCCGAGCCGTGGACCCGGCATGCCAACGGTGTGTTGGCCGCCACCGTTCAGGGGATTCCCGGCGACCTCACCGTGTGGCCGCCGCAAGGCGCTGCTGCCATCCCCGTCGACGGCCTCTACGAGGAACTGGCCGGAGCGGGACTGGGCTACGGCCCGGTCTTCCAGGGGCTCGCGGGCGCCTGGCGGTTGGGGAACGACCTCTTCGCCGAAGTTCTGCTGCCCAACGCCGAACAGGTGCCGGGCGTACGCGGCGCCGAGGCCGACCGGTTCGGTCTGCACCCTGCGCTGCTCGATGCCTGCCTGCACGTCATCGGCCTGGATGCCCCGGACCGCGAAGCCGCGCCGGCCGAGGGTGCGCTGCTGCCCTTCGCATGGAACGGTGTGCAGCTGCTGGCCGCCGGCGCCGGTGTGCTCCGTGTGCGGGTGACCGAACAGTCGGAACACGCCGTGTCGCTGCTGGTGGCGGACGGCACCGGGGCACCCGTCGCCACGGTCGATTCGGTGGCGCTGCGTCCGGCCTCCGCCGAGCAGGTGCGGGCCGCGCGCAGTGGGCTGCACGAGTCGCTGTTCCGTCTGGAGTGGACCGCTGTTCCGGTGCCCGCCACGGGTGCCGCGACCGGTGAGTGGGCCGTTCTGGGCCTCGACACGGCCGAATCCACCGTGCTGGACGAGGCGTTCGGGGCCGATGCCGGGCCGACCGCGTACCGCGACTTCACGGAGCTGCGTGCGGCCGTCGAGGCCGGTACGCCCGTACCTCACACCGTATTCATCGGTGGAAGCGACGGCATCGACGGCATCGACGGCAGCGGCGATGGCGCCGCGGCCGAGGCGGCAGCCACCCACGCCGCCACGCTGGGCATGCTCGAACTGCTTCAGTCCTGCCTGGCCGACGAGAGGCTCGCCGAGTCGCGGCTGGTCCTGCTGACGCGCGAGTCGGTGGAGACGGAGGTCGGAGCAGGCATCGCGGATCTGCCCAGCGCCGCCGCGCGTGGATTGTTCCGTTCCGCGCAGTCGGAGAACCCCGGTCGGCTGACACTGCTCGACACGGACGGACGGACGGCCTCCTGCCGCAAGATGCTTGCCGCGCTCGCCACGGACGAACCGGAACTGGCACTGCGCGACGGCGTGGCGCTGGCCCCGCGGTTGGGGAGGGTGCCGGTGGGTGAGGGTGCTGGGCGTGCTGTGTGGGGTGTGGAGGGGACGGTGTTGGTCACGGGTGCGAGTGGCCAGTTGGGTGGGTTGTTCTCTCGTTATCTGGTGTCCGAGTGTGGTGTGCGGAATGTGTTGTTGGTGAGTCGTCGGGGTGGTGCGGCGGAGGGCGCTGCGGAGCTGGCGGCGGAGTTGGGTGGTTTGGGTGCGTCGGTGACGTGGGCGGCGTGTGATGTGGCCGATCGGGATGCGTTGGCCGGTGTGCTGGCTGCGGTTCCGGCGGAGCATCCGTTGACGGCGGTGGTGCATACGGCCGGTGTGCTGGACGACGGCATCATCGACTCGCTCACCCCCGAACGGGTCGAACGGGTGCTGCGGCCCAAGGTCGACGCCGCGCTGAACCTGGACGAGCTGACCCGCGACCTCGACCTGTCCGCGTTCGTGATGTTCTCCGGTGCCGCCGCCGCGTTCGGTGCGCCGGGGCAGGGCGCCTATGCGGCTGCCAACGCGTTCCTGGAGGCTCTGGCCCAGCGCCGTGCCGCCCACGGGCTTCCGGCCGGTGCGCTGGCCTGGGGGCTGTGGGCCGGTTCCGGGATGGCCGCCGACCTGGACGAGACGGACCTGCGGCGCATCGCGCGCGGTGGCGTCGCCCCGATGACCGCCGAAGAGGGCCTCGCGCTCTTCGACGCCGCGCAGGCGGACGGCGGCACCGTGCTGTTCCCGATGCGGCTCGACCATGCGGGGCTGCGTGCCGAGGCCACCGCGACCGGCACCGTGCCGGCGTTGCTGCGCGGACTGATACGCGTGCCGGTCCGCCGCGCGGCGGTGGCCGCGGCCACCGACGGTTCCTCGCTGGCCCAACGTCTGCGCGCACTGGCCACGCAGGCCGAACGGGAAGCGGCGCTCCTGGAGCTGGTGTGCGACCGCGTCGCCGGTGTGCTCGGCTACGCCGGGCCGGACGCCGTGGACGCGGCACGGGCGTTCAAGGAGCTGGGCTTCGACTCGCTCACCGCCGTCGAACTGCGCAACGACCTCAGGACGGTCACGGGACTGCGCCTTCCCGCCACGCTGGTCTTCGACTACCCGACGCCCACCGCCCTGGCGGGACATCTGCGGGACGAGCTGCTCGGGGCCGAGGGGACCGAGATCGCGCCGGCCGTCGTCGGCCCGGCACTCGCGTCGACGGATGACGACCCGATCGTGATCGTCGGCATGGGATGCCGCTTCCCCGGTGGGGTGCGTTCGCCGGAGGACCTGTGGCGTCTCGTCGCCACCGGAGGGGACGGTGTCTCCGGATTCCCGGTCGACCGCGGCTGGGACCTGGACGCGCTCTACCACCCGGACCCGGACCACGTGGGAACCAGTTACACCCGCGAGGGCGGCTTCCTGCACGACGTCGCCGACTTCGATCCGGCGTTCTTCGGGATCTCGCCGCGTGAGGCGCTCGCCATGGATCCGCAGCAGCGGTTGCTGCTGGAGACCTCGTGGGAGGCGTTCGAGCGGGCGGGCATCGACCCGGCGACCGTCCGGGGCAGCAGGACCGGTGTGTTCGCGGGGGTCATGTACCACGACTACGTCACCGGTACGGATGGCATTCCGGACGGTGTCGAGGGCTACATCGGCACCGGCAACGCGGGCAGCATCGCCTCCGGCCGGGTGGCGTACACCTTCGGCCTGGAGGGCCCGGCGGTCACCATCGACACCGCGTGCTCGTCCTCGCTGGTCGCGCTGCACTGGGCGATCCAGGCCCTGCGCAACGGTGAATGCGAACTTGCCCTGGCCGGCGGTGTCGCCGTGATGGCGACCCCGGAGACCTTCGTCGACTTCAGCCGCCAGCGCGGGCTGTCCACCGATGGCCGTTGCAGGTCCTTCGCCGAGTCGGCCGACGGTACGGGCTGGGCCGAGGGCGCGGGCATGATGCTGGTCGAGCGACTCTCGGACGCCCGGAGGAACGGCCACCCGGTGCTGGCGGTCGTGCGTGGTACGGCGGTGAACCAGGACGGTGCGAGCAACGGCCTGACCGCGCCGAACGGTCCGGCGCAGCAGCGGGTGATCCGCGCGGCGCTGGCCGGCGCCGGTCTGAAGGCGTCCGAGGTGGACGCGGTCGAGGCGCACGGCACGGGAACCACGCTGGGCGACCCGATCGAGGCGCAGGCGCTGCTGGCCACCTACGGCCGGGAGAAGTCCGCGGACCAGCCCCTGCTGCTGGGCTCCATCAAGTCGAACATCGGTCACACGCAGGCCGCGGCCGGCGTCGCGGGCATCATCAAGATGATCATGGCGATGCGCCACGGCGTACTGCCGAAGACCCTGCACGTCGACGAACCCTCGTCGAAGATCGACTGGGAGGCGGGCGCGGTCGAGTTGCTGACCGAGGCCGTCGACTGGCCGGAGACCGGCCGCCCGCGCCGCGCCGCGGTGTCCTCCTTCGGCATCAGCGGTACCAACGCGCACACGATCATCGAGCAGGCTCCCGTGGAGCAGACGGTCGGCACCGAGCCGGATTCGGTACCGCCGTTCGTCCCGTGGCCGCTCTCGGCCGTGGGCCAGGACGCCCTGCGCGACCAGGCCCGCAGGCTCCGCGACCACGTTCTCTCCACCGACGACCTCGACTGCGTCGACACCGGCTACTCGTTGGCGACCGGTCGCGCGGCCTTCGAGGACCGTGCGGTCCTGGTGGCCCGGGACCGCGACGGGTTCCTCCGCGCCCTGGCGGCCCTGGCCGCCGACGAGCCGACCACGAGCGTGGTGCGGGGCTCGGTGGCCGGTGGCAAGTCGGCGTTCCTGTTCACGGGGCAGGGCAGCCAGCGGCTGGGCATGGGACGTGAGTTGTACGAGACGTTCCCCGTCTTCGCACAGGCGCTGGACGCGGTCTGCGACGAGCTGGACCGGCACCTGGAGCGTCCGCTCAAGAGCGTGCTGTTCGGCGATGATTCCGGATTGATCGGTCGGACGGGCTTCACCCAGCCCGCGTTGTTCGCGGTCGAGGTGGCGTTGTTCCGTCTGGTCGAGGCGTGGGGTCTGCGTCCGGACTTCCTGTCCGGGCACTCGATCGGTGAGCTGGCTGCCGCGCATGTCTCCGGCGTGCTGTCCCTGGCGGATGCGGCGAAGCTGGTGGCGGCCCGTGGCCGTCTGATGGAGGAACTCCCGGCGGGCGGCGCGATGATCGCGGTGCAGGCGTCGGAGGACGAGGTGCTGCCGCTGCTGGTCGAGGGTGTGAGCATCGCCGCGCTGAACGGTCCGCAGTCGGTCGTGATCGCGGGCGACGAGGACGCCGCCGAAGCGATCGCTGCCGGTTTCGAGGCGCAGGGCCGCAAGACCAAGCGCCTGACGGTCAGCCATGCCTTCCACTCGCCGCGCATGGACGGCATGTTGGATGCCTTCCGTGAGGTCGCGGAGACGCTGACGTACGAGGCGCCGCGCATTCCGATCGTGTCGAACCTGACGGGCGCGGTCGTGTCCGCCGAGGAGATCACCGGCCCGGACTTCTGGGTGCGGCACGTCCGCGAGGCGGTTCGTTTCGTCGACGGCATCCGTGCGCTGGAGGCGCAGGGTGTGACGACGTTCGTCGAACTGGGCCCGGACGGCGTGCTCTCGGCGATGGGGCAGGAGTGCGTCACCGGCGAGAGCTCTGCCTTCGTACCGGCACTGCGGGCCGGCCGATCCGAGGCGGAGACCCTGACCGCCGCGCTCGCCGGGCTCCAGGTGCGCGGTGTCGTGCCCGACTGGGAGGCGTTCTTCGCCGGGACCGGCGCGCGGCAGGTGGACCTGCCGACGTACGCGTTCCAGCGGCAGCGCTACTGGCTGGACATCCGCACCGGTGGCACCCCCGCCGCCGAGGACCAGAAGGATTCGACGGACGCCCGTTTCTGGGAGGCCGTGGAACAGGAGGACCTCGGCTCCCTGGCGGAGACGCTGGAGATCGACGACGACGGTGCGTTGGGGACGCTGCTCCCGGCCCTGTCGGCGTGGCGGCGGCAGCAGCGCGCGCGTTCGACGGTGGACGGTTGGCGTTATCAGGTGTCGTGGAAGCCGGTGTCGGTGGGTTCGGGGGCGCGGTTGGATGGTGTGTGGTTGGTTGTTGTTCCGGAGGGGGAGGGTGAGTGGTCCGGTGAGGTGATGGGGGCGCTTGCCGGGCGTGGTGCTGAGGTGTGTTGTGTGGAGTTGGGTGCGGGGGGTGATCGTGTCGGGTATGCCGAGCGGTTGCGTGAGTGTGTGGGTGGTGTTGAGG
>NZ_JBHJWQ010000069.1:0-7173 GCF_042266885.1 Streptomyces sp. NPDC056061
TGCCGGGTCGGCGATGGATGCTCTGCAGCGGGCTCTGGATCTCGGCGACACGACCGTGACCGTCGCGGACATCGACTGGGACCGCTTCGGCCCCGATTTCACCGCCGTACGACCCAGCCCGCTCCTCTCCGACCTGGCGGAGACCCGCCGGGCGCCCTCCGGAGGAACGGAACCGGACGCGGCGGCGGGAGGCTCCTCGTTCGCGGAACGGCTCGCCGGTCTCTCCCCGGCCGAGCAGGACCGTGCGCTGCTGGAGCTGGTCCGTACCCATGTGGCCGCCGTACTGGGGCACGAGGGTTCGGGTTCGGTCGGCGCCGACCGCGCCTTCCGCGAGCTCGGCTTCGACTCGCTGACCGCGGTGGAGCTGCGCAACCGGCTGGGCGCCGCGAGCGGCGTACAACTGCCCGCGACGCTGGTCTTCGACTACCCCACCGCCGCCTTGCTCGCCGGATACCTGCGCGAGGAGTTGGTCGGCGCGGCGGCCGTCCCCGTCGTCCCTGACCCGGCCCCGGCCACCCCGACCGACGACGACCCGATCGCGATTGTCGCGATGAGTTGCCGCTTCCCCGGCGGCGTGCGCACCCCCGAGGAACTGTGGACCCTGCTCACCTCGGGCGGCGACGCGATCGCGGAGTTCCCGGCCGACCGCGGCTGGGACCTGGAGAAGCTGTACGACCCGGATCCGGACCGGCAGGGCACCTTCTACGCACGCGAGGGCGGCTTCCTCTACGACGCGGGCCAGTTCGACGCCGCGTTCTTCGGGATTTCGCCGCGCGAGGCCCTTGCCATGGACCCGCAGCAGCGACTGCTGCTGGAGACGTCCTGGGAGGCGTTCGAGCGGGCCGGCATCGACCCGAAGACGCTGCGCGGCACCTCTGCCGGTGTCTTCGTCGGCTCCAACGGCCAGGACTACGACTCCACTCTGCGTGACATTCCCGAGGGAGTCGAGGGCTACCTGGGCACCGGCAACGCGGCAAGCGTGGTCTCCGGCCGACTGGCGTACACCTTCGGGCTGGAGGGCCCGGCCGTCACCGTCGACACCGCCTGTTCGTCCTCGCTGGTCGCCCTGCACTGGGCAATCCAGGCGCTCCGCAGCGGCGAGTGCTCGCTCGCGCTGGCCGGAGGTGTGACCGTGATGTCGAGCCCCGGCGCGTACATCGAGTTCAGCCGCCAGCGCGGACTTGCCCCCGACGGCCGCTGCAAGGCGTTCGCGGCGGGTGCGGACGGCACGGGCTGGGGCGAGGGCGTCGGCATGCTGCTCGTGGAGCGGCTCTCCGATGCGCGGAAGAACGGCCACCCGGTCCTCGCGATCGTCCGCGGCTCGGCCATCAACCAGGACGGCGCCAGCAACGGCCTCACCGCACCCAACGGCCCCGCCCAGCAGCGCGTCATCCGCCAGGCCCTGGCAGGCGCGGGACTGTCCGCGGCGGACGTGGACGCGGTCGAGGCACACGGCACCGGCACCCGGCTCGGCGACCCGATCGAGGCGCAGGCACTGCTGGCCACCTACGGTCAGGCCCGTGCGGACGACCGGCCGCTGTGGGTGGGCGCCATCAAGTCGAACATCGGTCACACACAGGCCGCGGCCGGCGTCGCGGGCGTCATCAAGATGGTGCTGGCCATGCGGCACGGGGTGCTGCCCCGCTCGCTGCACGTGGACGCGCCGACCCCGCACGTGGACTGGTCGGCGGGTGCGGTCGAGCTGCTGACCGAGGCCGTCGACTGGCCGGAGACCGGCCGCGCGCGGCGTGCGGGCGTCTCCGCCTTCGGCTTCAGCGGCACCAACGCCCACACCGTGCTGGAACAGGCCCCCGAGGCCCTGCCGGACCCGGTCACCGCCGAGCGGCAGCCGGTCGTACGGCCGGAGGTGCTGGCCTGGCCGCTTGCGGCCAAGAGCGCCGACGCGCTGCGCGCACAGGCCGAGAGGCTGCGCGCCCATGTGGTCGCCGACGAGGAGCTGAGGCCGCTGGACCTCGCGTTCTCGCTGGCCACCACCCGTTCCGCACTGGAGCACCGCGCGGTGGTCACCGGCACCGACCGGGAGCGGCTGCTGGCCGGTCTGGAGGCGCTGGTACGCGACGAGTCCGCCGCGCACGTCGTCCGGGGCACCCCCACCGAGGGCCGTACGGCGATCCTGTTCACCGGCCAGGGCAGCCAGCGGCTCGGCATGGGCCGCGAGCTGTACGCGACGAGCCCGGTGTTCGCAGAGGCGCTGGACGCGGTGTGCGCGGAGCTGGACCGGCACCTGGAACGCCCGCTGCACGACGTGCTGTTCGGCGAGGACGCCGCCGAACTCGACCGGACGGGCATCACCCAGCCGGCCCTGTTCGCCGTCGAGGTCGCGCTGTACCGGGTGGCCGAGGCCGCCGGGGTGCGTCCGGACTTCCTCGCCGGTCACTCCATCGGCGAGCTGGCCGCCGCGCACGTCTCCGGCGTGCTCACCCTGGCGGACGCGGCGAGGCTGGTGGCGGCGCGCGGTCGGCTGATGCAGGAGCTGCCCGCCGGTGGCGCGATGATCGCACTCCAGGCATCGGAGGAGGAGGCACGGGCACTGCTGGCCGAGCACGAACACGAGCACGGGCGCGGACTGAGCATCGCCGCCGTCAACGGACCGCAGTCCGTGGTGATCGGCGGTGACGAGGACGCGGCACTGAAGGTGGCGCAGACGCTCCGTGACCGGGGCCGCAAGACCAAGCGGCTCACCGTCAGCCACGCCTTCCACTCCCCGCTCATGGACGGGATGCTCGCCGACTTCCGCAAGATCGCCGAGAGCCTCACCTACGGCGAGCCGCACATCCCGATCGTCTCGACCGTCACCGGCAGTCTCGTCACCGACGAACTGGGCCACGCCGACTACTGGGTACGCCACGCCCGTCAGGCCGTCCGATTCCTGGACGCCGTGCGCACCCTGGAGGCCCAGGGCGTCACCACCTACACCGAGCTGGGCCCGGACGGGGTCCTCACCGCCATGGCCCAGGACTGCGTCACCGCTGACGGTGCCGCCTTCGTCCCGGTGCTGCGCGGCAGCCGCCCCGAGCCGGAGACACTCGTCGACGCCCTTGCCCACCTGCACGTACGCGGTGTGGCCGTGGACTGGGCGGCGGTCCACGCAGGCACCGGCGCGGCACGCGTGGCACTGCCGACGTACGCCTTCCAGCGCCGCCGCTACTGGCTCGAAGGTTCCGCGCAGCAGGTACCGGGCACCACCCCGGCGCCGACCGCGGACGGGGACGACGCCCGGTTCTGGGAGGCCGTCGAGGCCGACGACCTCACCGCGCTCACCGATGTCCTGGCCATCGACCCCGAACAGTCACTGAGCGCCCTGCTGCCCACCCTGTCCGCCTGGCGTCGGCGCCGGCGCGAGCAGGCCGCACTCGACGGCCGACGCTACCGCGTGGGTTGGAAGCCACTGGCCGAGCCGGACACCACCGCGCTCGTCACCGGCAACTGGCTGGTCGCCGTGGACACCGAACACGCCACCAGCCGGTCCGTCCGCCGGATCCTGGACGCGCTCACCGAACACGGTGCCCGCGTGCGGCCGGTGGAACTCGCCACGGCCGAACTGGACCGGGCGGCACTGACCGCCGCGCTGCGGAACGCCGCCGACGGCGAGCCCGTGCACGGCGTGCTGTCGCTCCTCGCGCTGGCCGAGCGACCCCACCCCGAACACTCCGCGGTCTCGTCCGGGCTGCTGCTCACCTCGCTGCTGGTGCAGGCACTCGGCGACACCGAATGGACCGCACCCCTGTGGTGCGCGACCGTCGGTGCCGTCGCCACCGCCCCGTCCGAACGCACGAGCAGCCCCGCCCAGGCGCAGATCTGGGGCCTGGGCCGGGTCGTCTCGCTGGAGCACCCCGAGCGCTGGGGCGGCCTGGTCGACCTGCCCACGACACTCGACGAACGGACCGCCGACCGGCTGGCCGCCGTGCTCGACGGATCGCTCGGCGACGGCCACGAGGACCAGGTGGCCCTTCGCACGGCCGGAATCCTGGCCCGCCGCATCACCCGTGCCGAGTCGACAACGACGACGGGCGAGCCCTGGCGGCCGCGGGGCACGGTTCTGGTGACCGGCGGCACCGGCGCGCTGGGCGCACACGTGGCCCGCTGGCTGGCGGGCAACGGTGCGGAGCACCTGGTGCTGGCCGGCCGACGCGGCCCGGACGCCCCGGGCGCCGCCGCCCTGCGCGACGAACTCACCGCACTGGGTGCCGAGGTCACCGTGGCGGCCTGCGACGTCACCGACCGGGAGGCGGTGGCCGCACTGCTGGCCGCCGTGCCCGCACGGACTCCGCTGACCGCCGTGGTGCACACAGCGGGCGCCGGACAGTTCGCCCCGCTTGCCGAGACCGGCCCCGCGGACATCGCCGACGTGGTGTCCGCCAAGGTCGCAGGCGCCGTCCACCTGGACGCACTGCTCGGCGACACCGAACTGGACGCCTTCGTGCTGTTCTCCTCCATCGCCGGAGTCTGGGGCAGCGGCGGACAGGGCGCCTACGCGGCGGCCAACGCCTTCCTCGACGCGCTCGCCGAGCAGCGCCGGGCGCGGGGCCTGACCGCCACTTCGGTGGCCTGGGGCCCGTGGGCGGACGGCGGGCTGGTCGCCGACGACGAGGCGGCCGAACAGCTCCGCCGCCGCGGCCTGCCGGTGATGAGCCCGGACACCGCGATCGCCGCCCTCCAGCAGGCGCTCGACGGCGACGAGACCACTCTCACCGTGGCCGACGTCGACTGGGACCGCTTCGTCCCCGCCTTCACCGCGGCCCGTCCGCGGCCGCTCATCGCCGACCTGCCCGAGGTACGCGACGCCCTGGCGGAGCCGACCGCGGAGCAGGCGGAAACCCCCGGTGAGGCGCCCGAGTCGCTGACCGAACGACTTGCCGCGCTCAGCCGACCCGAAGCCGGACAGGCACTGCTCGACCTGGTCCGCACCCATGTCGCGGCCGTACTCGGACACGACGGGGTCACGGAGATCGAGGAGGGCCGGGCCTTCAAGGAACTCGGCTTCGACTCGCTCACCGCCGTCGAACTCCGGAACCGGCTGAACACGGCCACCGGCCGACGGCTCCCCGCCACCCTGGTATTCGACTACCCGACGCCCGGCGCGCTCGCCGACCAATTGTGTGCGGAAATCCTGGGCGAGGACACCGCCCCGGAACTTCCGGCACTTGCGGAAATCGACAGGCTGGAATTCGCCCTCAGCAACGTCCCCGCCGACAAGGCGGAACGGGCGAACGTCACAGCGCGACTCGAAGCGCTGCTGAGGTCGTGGAACGAAGCCGACAGCGCGGCCTCCGGGGCCGGTCCCGACGAAGAAATCGAAATCGACGATGCCTCGGCCGAAGACATCTTCGACATCATCAACAATGAATTCGGAAGGTCCTGACGTGATGACCGCTCACATTCCGACTCTTTCCAGGGGGTGACGTTTCAGTGGCTACCGCAAATGAAGAGAAGCTTCTCGACAACCTGAAGTGGATGACCACCGAGCTGCGCCGGGCTCGTCGCCGCCTGACCGAGGTGGAAGCGGACGCGCAGGAGCCGATCGCGATCGTCGCGATGAGCTGCCGGTATCCCGGTGACGTGTCGTCGCCCGAGGACCTGTGGCGCCTCGTGGACCGGGGCGGCGACGCCATATCCGGCTTCCCGGAGGACCGCGGCTGGGACATCGAGTCGCTTGCCGATCCCGACCCCGACCGCAAGGGCACCTTCTACAACACCGGCGGCGGATTCCTCGCGGGAGCCGCCGACTTCGACCCGGCGTTCTTCGGTATCTCGCCGCGCGAGGCGCTCGCCATGGACCCGCAGCAACGGTTGCTGCTGGAGACCTCCTGGGAGGTCTTCGAACGGGCCGGCATCACCCCGGCAACGCTGCGCGGCAGCAAGACCGCCGTCTACGTCGGCGCCGCCGCCATGGGCTACGGGAACGACCTCCAGGGCGCGCCGGAAGGGCTTGAGGGCCTGCTGCTGACCGGCGGGGCGACGAGCGTGCTGTCCGGGCGGATCGCCTACACCTTCGGCCTGGAGGGCCCGGCGGCCACCATCGACACGGCCTGCTCGTCGTCGTTGGTGGCCCTGCACTGGGCGTCCCAGGCACTGCGTACGCGCGAGTGCTCCCTGGCCCTGGTCGGCGGCGTCACCGTGATGCCCAACCCCGACGTCTTCGTGGAGTTCAGCCGTCAGCGTGGTCTGTCCGCCGATGGTCGGTGCAAGTCCTTCGCGGCGTCCGCCGATGGTACGGGCTGGTCCGAGGGTGTCGGTGTGCTGTTGGTGGAGCGGTTGTCGGATGCCCGGCGCAATGGTCATCCGGTGCTGGCGGTGGTGCGGGGTTCTGCGGTCAATCAGGATGGTGCGAGCAATGGTCTGACGGCGCCGAACGGCCCGTCGCAGCAGCGTGTGATCCGTCAGGCGTTGGAGAATGCCCGGCTGTCGGCCGCCGAGGTCGATGCCGTGGAGGCGCACGGTACGGGTACGACGTTGGGTGACCCGATCGAGGCGCAGGCGCTGCTGGCCACGTACGGCCAGGACCGTCCCGAGGGCCGGCCGTTGTGGCTGGGGTCGCTGAAATCCAACATCGGCCACACTCAGGCCGCTGCCGGTGTCGCGGGCATCATCAAGATGGTCAAGGCCATCGAGCACGGCGTACTGCCCCAGACCCTGCACGTCGACGAGGCCACCCCCAACGTCGACTGGTCCGCCGGAGACGTCGCGCTGCTCACCGAGGCCCGGTCCTGGCCCGAGACCGGCCAGCCGCGCCGCGTCGGCATATCGGCGTTCGGCGTCAGTGGCACCAACGCCCACACCATCCTGGAACAAGCTCCCGAGCCAACGGCGGAAGAAGCCGAGGCAACCGAGACCACCGCTCCGACGGCCCGCGCCACGGTCCTGCCCTGGCTCCTGTCGGCCAAGAGCGAGTCCGCGCTGCGCGAGAGCGCCGGCCGCCTCGTCGCCCACCTCGACGGCACTTCCCACGATCTCGCCGACATCGGCTACTCCCTGGCCACCGGCCGCACCGCCATGGAGCACCGCACCGCGATCGTCGCCGCCGATCACGCCGGATTCACCACCGCCCTCGACGCATTGGCGCGTGGCGAGTCGGCGCCGGGTCTTGTGTCGGGTTCGGTGGTGGGTGGTAAGTCGGCGTTCCTGTTCACGGGGCAGGGGAGTCAGCGGCTG
>NZ_JBHJWQ010000070.1:0-6727 GCF_042266885.1 Streptomyces sp. NPDC056061
CTCCACGCGCGTACCGCGGGGCGGATCGGGTCCCTCACCCGGCTCATCCGCCAAGCAGCCATCACCGCCATCCACGACGGCACCGAACGCATCACCAAACGATCACTCGAAGCCATCCGCCTCGACCACCTCGCCGAAACCCACCACCGCCCCCGCCGAAGCCGATAGGCCCACCTGCCAGACAGGCAGAACAGCCCTGACCAGCACAAACACCAGCCGGGCCTTTACACGCTAGAACTACCTACAACAAACCCACCTGTCCTCAACACAGAACACATAACCCCAGACCACCAACGACCCGGCACACCAACAAACCCCCCTCCGAGCGTTACCGCGGCACCGCACTCGGACGCGTGCTCATGCCGCCAGTTCGTCGCGCTCGACCAGGACGCCGTTCTCGAACCGGGCGCCGACGCGGACCAGGGCCACGAGGTGGGCGCCGCTGATCGCGCGCCAGCGGGCCTGGGCGGACTCGACGAGCTTGAACACCATGGCGAGCGCGGTGGCCGGGCTGCCCGCGCCGCGGGTGACTTTGGTGCGGAGCTTGACCGTGGAGAAGGTTGACTCGATGGGGTTCGTGGTCCGCAGGGGGATCCAGTGCTCGGCCGGGAAGTCGTAGAACGCCAGCAGTTCCTCGCGGTCGTCGGTGATCTTCGCGACGGCCTTGGGGAACTTGGCGCCGTAGGTCTTCATGAACGCGTCGATCGCCTGCTCGGCGTTCGGCCTGGTTCCTGGCCCGGTGGGTGTGGGGCGGGCTGCGTTTGAGGTCGGTGTTGACCAACTCGTCGGGTTTCGGCTCGGGTGAGTACGACGGCAGGAAGTGCAGCTCGATCTCATCCTTGTGGTCGGCGAGCCGGGTCCGGACGGTCTTCGAGCGGTGGGCCGAGTGCCGGTCGACTATCAGGTGGACCTTGCGGTCGAAAGCCCGACGAGCCGGTCCGGGAAGCGGCACAGAGTCTTCGCGTCGGACGACTCGGTGAAGACCATGAAGCGCATCCGGCCCTTCGTGCTGATCGCGGACACCGCGTTCACGGAGAACCGGTTCCCGGTGCGGCGGACGACCGGCGTCGTGCCTTTGGCACCCCAGGTGCGTCCGGCGACCTGGTCCGAGCGGACCCCGACCTGGTCGGCGAAGAGGACTTCGTCCCTCTCCGCCTTCGCTCCGGCCCGGATCGCCGGCCAGGTCTCCTCGTGTCGGACGCGGACCGCTTCCGCGTCCTGCTCGACGGCCCGCTCGTCCGGTCGCTGGAACGTCAGTCCCCGGCGTTTGAGGTACTTGCCCACGCCGGGTTCGGTGAAGCGGATCCGGTACAGCTTGAAGATCAGCTCGCCTGTCAGGGCCCGTGTCCACAGCTGACCGGAAAGCCCCGGGCCGGAGGGGGTGTGATCGAGGACGGCCTGTCGGACGGCGGCCTGCTCGGCTTCGGACAGTGCCTGATGCTCGCCCACCCGGCGGCCGCGCGGACGGGACAGCAGCGCGTCCCGGCCACCGGTCTGCCACTTCGTCCACCGGTTGTCCACGGCCCTGACCGACACCTTGAACAGGGCCGCGGCCTCTACCCGGTCCCGGCCCTCCACCAGCGCGGACACCGCCAGCAACCGCACAGCCTCCTGCGCTTCCGGCGACCAGATCCGCGCATCCCCCACCAGATCACTCACACACCGTCAACGAGCATGAACCCAAAGCATTTCGTATCAATAATGTCACGGAGCCTCTTTCATCCTGTGCTGGTAGGTGAAACGGGCTGGTCAGAGTGGCGTGGTGACGAGACAGGGCCTCCCGTCGTTGGCGTGGCCACCCCACCGCCACAGCCGCAGCCTCCATCATGATCAACCCGGAGATCATCCCACCCCGCCAGCCAACGTGACAGAGCCCAAGTAGACGATCGAGCCCGGGGCGTGCGAGGCGTTCCCGGTGGGGCCGTCCCGCCTCGGTCACTCGGTGCCGCCCGATCGTTTCACGTCGTTGACCTGCGGAGACTCGACATCTTCCGGGCCGACACGATCGGGATCGGGATGGGGAGCCAGGTTTGCGCGGGAGTGAAAGCGCAACGGCCGAGCCGGTCACAGCTATTGACAGCGCTTTGCCGTGAAGTACTCAATATGCAACACAGGTCAACTTCTTCCAACATGACGCGCAGCGGATGGAGCCGCCGGCAGCCGCCGGGAGCGCTCCGCCCGGCACGTTTCACACCCCACGGCGACGGTTGAGGTCGACCGTCGCCGGAACGAGGAGCGCCCCCACTCGAAAGGATCGATCACGCATGCGTCGATTAGCTTGTGCACTATCCGCCGTACTGGCAACGGTCGGCACCGCGACAGCCCTGCCCGCTTCACCCGCGGCAGCGGGGTCGGTGGCAGGACCCTACGTGCTCGAAGTCGAGAACATGTCGCTGACCAACTTCGCGACGG
The DNA here is from genome assembly GCF_042266885.1 of Streptomyces sp. NPDC056061. Taxonomy (NCBI): domain Bacteria; kingdom Bacillati; phylum Actinomycetota; class Actinomycetes; order Kitasatosporales; family Streptomycetaceae; genus Streptomyces; species Streptomyces sp. NPDC056061. The sequence goes on from NZ_JBHJWQ010000070.1 coordinate 2,413, forward strand.
AGACCGTGGACCACACCTGGAACGGCAGGTCGGTCGACAACGTCACCTACGCCCGAGGCGCGTCGGGGCAGACGAGCACCGCCAGGACGACTTTCAACGGCGCCGACGGGACGTACGACCTCATCACGCGCTACAACGGCAAGACCGCGAACGGAGTGACGTACAAGCTCTCCGTGAACTCCACCCAGGTGGATTCCTGGTCGACGTCCCTGCGCTACGGCCGTGACTACACCGACCCGGTGAACATCGACACCCGGACGTCGAGCAAGGTCACGCTCAAGGCCGGTGACGTCATCGAGCTGACGGCCACCTCTGCCGGCGAGGTGCCGCGCGTCGACAGGATCACGATTCAGGCCCACGTCGGTCCGCCGACCAGCACACTCACCATCAACTCGCCGAACACGACGCTGAACGACGGCTTCGACTGGGGCAAGAACCGGGCCCTTGGCATGACCTTCTACCCGGGCAACCCGATGATGGGGCACGAACCGGAGTGGTGGCGCCTCAAGGACTCCACCCACACCTCGGTGACCCCCGGCTACTGGGGTGCATATACCAACCGGGAGTCCTTCTACAACCGGGACATCTCCCACCAGTCCGACGGCGCGCACGCGCTCGGCCTGGATACCGAGACCTTCAACATGCTGAGGACCTTCGCCGACGACGCCGACGATCCGGGCCAGGACGGCTGGCCGCTGTGGGCACACAGTTCGTACGGCGCCATGTACTACATCGACGGCACCGGGTTCCGGGAGTTGCCGTCACCGTTCAACGTGATGGCCAAGGCGTACAAGCAGTACCAGTGGACGGGCAATTCGGACTGGATCAACGATCCGACCCTCTCCGCGTACTACGACTCGACGATGGGGCAGTTCCTGACCAACCACGAGGTGGTGTGGAACGACACGAACCCGTCCAGTGAGCAGTCGGTCTCGAAGAAGCAGCCCGGGGAGTACACGGCAACGTACTTCGAGTTCCCGAACGAGAACCTGGTCTCGGCGGCCGACTCGCTCGGGTACCAGTACCAGTCGATGCTGGCCTACTCGGAGATCCTGAAGACGAAGGGCGACACCGCCAACAGCTCGAAGTGGGCCGACCGGGCCCAGCGGGTGCGCGACGACTTCGAGTCGAAGTGGTGGGACGCGTCGAACAACCGGTACTTCCGCGGCAAGGACGCGGCCGGCACGGGCTACAGCAGCTGGGGCCATGAGGCCAGCTTCCTGATGATGCTGACCGGGCTGGGCGACCACGGCGCCAGGACCGACAGCTACCTGGACTTCATCGCCGCCAACGACGACAACCTGAACGTCGAGGCGACCTCCTACCTGCCGGAGATGTACTACCAGTACAACCGGTCCGCGGAGGGCTGGGCCTGGCTCAAGAAGCTCATGACCGGCCGCGACAGCTACCCGGAGATCTCGTTCCTCGCGGTCAGCAGCGTCATCGACGGCATGATGGGTGTTCAGCCGGACGCCCCGCACGACAAGGTGGCCACCGTCCCCCGGCTGACCTCCGAGACGCCGTGGGTGGAGATCGACCACCTCAAGGTCGGTGACAACGACCTCAAGCTCAAGCACACCGGTACGACGGCCTCCACCCTGACCAACAACTCCGGCAGCACCATTACCTGGGAGGCCCAGTTCTACGGAACCCCCTCCACGATCACCGTGAACGGTGTCGCGCAGACGCCGCGGACCAAGTCGCTCTACGGCAAGACGGTCTCCTACGTGACCGTCCCAGTGGCCGTCGGCGCGTCCGTGACCGCGAGCGCCGGCACCACGGTCGGCGACACCACGGCCCCCAGCGTGCCGACCGGCCTGACCGCGGGCAACGTGACCTCGAACAGCGTGGACCTGAAGTGGACGGCCTCGACCGACGACGTCGGTGTGACCGGCTACCAGATCTACCGGGGCACCACGCTGGTCGGCTCGTCCGCGGGCACGAGCTTCACCGCCACGGGACTGTCGGCCTCGACGCCGTACTCGTTCACCGTCAAGGCGGTGGACGCCGCCCAGAACGCCTCCGGCGCCAGCACCGCCGTCTCCGTCACCACCGCCGCGAGCGGGAACGGGCAGACGGTCGATCTGAGTGATCTCACCTGGAGCGACGCCCAAAGCGACTTCGGCACCCTGCGCAAGGACCGGAGCATCGACGGGAACCCGATCAGGCTGAACGGCACGGCGTACGCCAAGGGCATCGGCACGCACGCCAACAGCACCGTCACATACCCCCTGAATGGCGCCTACTCGCGGTTCCATTCGGACGTGGGCGTCGATGACGAGGTCAGCGCGAACTCGACCGTCAGGTTCGAAGTGTGGGGCGACGGCACCAAGCTGTACGAGACCCCGGAGGTGATGACGTCGGCGAGCCCGACCCGGTCCGTCGACGTCAGCATCAAGGGCGTGAAGTCCCTGGTCCTGAAAGTCACCGACGCGGGCGATGGCATCAACAGCGACCACGCCGACTGGGCGGGCGCCAAGCTGCTGCCATAACGCCCGACCCCTGTCGACCAGAAGAACCACAACCTGGCCTCGCCGTTTCACCTGGGTATGGCGGCTGGTGCGGCGAAAACGCGAAAGTGCCTTCCTGACCTGGGACGATGAACCTCGCTGAGGGGTTCTGTCGGTCCAGGCGGAGGGCACTTTCGAGGTGGTGCGACACGAAGTCGCTGGTGGCAAGTGGGTTCGTCCGTGGGAGGGGCGATGAAGTTGACGACGTAGCCCCAGGTCAGTGTTCAAGACCTGTCCCCGCCCTGACGTGCGCTGCTGGTAACGGCAGGGTGCGAAGCTCCGTTCCCTCACCCTTGGGCCCCATGAGGGCTCGTGCAGGGCGGGAGACATCGGCTCGCTGGGTCTGAAGACGAAGCGAGGGATGGCAAGGGCATCGAGCGGAGGTTCGTCGAAGTCGTCTCTGCTGGCCACGATGAGGCTGTCGGCGGTGCCTGCCATCGCGAGGAGTGCCTCGCGGGTTCGCGGGTCGTGCAGGAGTTCGACGTGGACGACCAGAACACCATCGTTACTTCGAGGTTGCTCGGCCGCCTCACCGGCGGAGATGACCGCGCAGGCGAGACCGGGGCACACCTCCTCCACAACGGAGCGGATCTGGGGAAGCAGGTGGCGGAAGTCGACGACCGTCAGTGCCCTACCTCTGTCAGCCGCCAGTCGCGCGCCCGCAGCGACGGCTATCTCCCTGCCGGGCGCGCCAAAGCCGTAGGAGAGAAGACCTCCTTCGGAAGCCACCAGCGAGTCCACGAGATGCGCCGCCTCGGGGTGTGTGGGCACACGCTATGCGGCTCAGCTGCCGCTCACGATCCGGCAGGTCTGGTACTCGCTGGTCTCCGATGGCGTGCTGGTCAAGGAGGAGCGCACCTACAAGCAGACGGTGGAGCTCCTTGGGATGGCCCGCCGCTCGGGCCGTATCCCATGGGAGGCGCTGCGCGACGATACCGAGATCCGTGTCGAACCCGTCGCTCACGACGGGCCCGACGACTTTCGGGCCGGGCTGCGCCATGCGGCACTGGACTACCAGCTGGACCGGCAGGCTGGCCAGCCGGTGCGGCTTGAGATTGTCTGCGAGACGGCCGGGATGGTTCCCCAGCTTGTCGCCGTCGCCGACCCGTACGGCGTGCCGGTGTATTCGGGCAGCGGATTCAACGGGCTGCCGGCGAAACGGGGAGCAGCGCTGCGAGCGGCCGCGGACGGACACCGCGCGGTGAGGGTCCTCGTCGTCTCCGACTGGGACCAGAGCGGGGTCCACCTGTTCTCCGCGCTGGCCGAGGACGTCACCGCGTCCGCCGCCGTGGACGCCCCGGGAACGGAGGTCGTCTTCGAGCGCCTGGCGGTGACCGAGCAGCAGATCGCCGACTACGGGCTGCCTACCGCCCCACCGAAGGCCAGTGATCACCGCTCGTTCAGCGGCACCTCCACCACCCAGGCCGAGGCCCTGCCGCCCGACGTCCTCGCCGCCGTGCTGAAAGCCGCGATCACCTCCCACCGGGACATGCGCGTCCTGGCGGCACTCCTTGAACGTGAGGAAGACGAACGCCGCGCCCTCGCCGCCTTCCTGGACGCGGCGGGCGGGGGAGCACCGTCACCGGGGAAGGCCGAACCCTGCTGTACGTCGAGGAGTTCTGCTGACCCGATGGCGGGCGGCCCGGGCACCCGCCCGGTCCTGCGGCAGGTCTCGTACACGCCCGTAGGGGCGGTCCGGTGTCCTTGGGTTCTAGGGTCTGTTTCTTGGATCATGTTCGGAGCCAGATCGCGAGGGCCGCGAGGGTGACGGTGCCGAGGTAGATGTAGGCGCGTTTCTCGTAGCG
>NZ_JBHJWQ010000071.1:0-6172 GCF_042266885.1 Streptomyces sp. NPDC056061
GGTCGTCCGCGCCGGGCCGCGGTGTCGTCCTTCGGTTTCAGTGGCACCAACGCGCACACGATCATCGAACAGGCCCCGGCAGACGACCCCACCGAGCCCCGGAACGAGACCGAGGCCAACCCGACGGCGCCCGCCCCGACGACGCCCGTGATGTCGGTGCCGATCTCGGCGAAGACTGCCGACGCGCTGCGTGCCCAGGCCGGACGGCTCCGCCGCTACTTGGACGAGCGCACGGATCTCGCGTCGGCCGATCTCGGCTACTCGCTGGCGACCACTCGGGCCGCCCTGGACCACCGCGCGGTGGTCGTGGCCCCGGACAGGACCGCGCTGGTCGCAGGTCTGGAGGCGCTGGCGCTCGGTGAGCCGAACGCGGGTGTGGTCGAGGACGTGGTGGCCGATGGCAGGACGGCGTTCCTGTTCACCGGCCAGGGCAGCCAGCGCCTCGGCATGGGCCGTGAGCTGTATGCCGCGTTCCCCGTGTTCGCTCAGGCGCTGGACGCGGTCTGCGACGAGTTGGACCGGCATCTCGAACAGCCTCTGAAGGTTGTGCTGTTCGGTCATGACGCCGAGGCGCTGGACCGGACGGGTTTCACTCAGCCTGCGTTGTTCGCGGTCGAGGTGGCGTTGTTCCGTCTCGTCGAGGCGTGGGGTCTGCGGCCGGACTTCCTGTCCGGGCACTCCATCGGTGAGCTGGCTGCCGCGCATGTCTCCGGCGTGATGTCCCTGGCGGATGCGGCGAAGCTGGTGGCGGCCCGTGGCCGGTTGATGCAGGAGCTCCCGGCCGGTGGCGCGATGGTGGCGGTGCAGGCATCCGAGGACGAGGTGCTGCCGCTGCTGGTCGAGGGCGTGAGCATCGCCGCGCTGAACGGTCCGCAGTCGGTCGTGATCGCGGGCGACGAGGACGCCGCCGAAGCGATCGCCGCCGCCTTCCAGGAGCGGGGTCGCAAGACCAAGCGCCTCACCGTCTCCCACGCCTTCCACTCGCCGCGCATGGACGGCATGCTCGACGCGTTCCGCGAGGTCGCGGAGAGCATCGTGTACGAGGCCCCGCGCATCCCGATCGTGTCGAACCTCACCGGAGACCTGGTCTCCGCCGAGGAGATCGCCACTGCGGACTTCTGGGTGCGGCACGTTCGCGACGCCGTGCGCTTCCTCGACGGCATCCGCGCACTCGAAGCCCAGAACGTCACCACCTTCATCGAGCTCGGCCCCGACGGAGTACTCACCGCCATGGCACAGGACTGCGCCACCGACCCCACCGGTCCGGCATTCGCGGCAGTTCTGCGCGCCGGCCGCCCCGAGCCGGAGACACTGGCCGCCGCCGTGGCGCGGGCGCACACCCGGGGCGTACCCGTGGACTGGGCGGCCCTCTACGCGGGCACCGGCGCCCAGCGGGTCGACGACCTGCCCACCTACCCGTTCCAGCGTCGGCGCTACTGGCTGGAGGCCCCGGTCGGGGCCACCGGGGACGTGGCCTCGGCCGGACTGGGTGCGGCGGACCACCCGCTGCTGGGTGCGGCGGTGGACCTGCCCGACTCCGAGGGTTGCCTGTTCACCGGGCGCCTCTCGCTGCGCACCCATCCGTGGCTCGCGGATCACACCGTCATGGGCACGGTGCTGCTGCCCGGCACCGCCCTGGTGGAACTTGCCGTACGGGCCGGCGACCAGGTCGGTTGCGATCTGCTGGAGGAGCTGACTCTGGAGGCGCCGCTGATCCTGCCGGAGCGCGGCGGGGTCCAGCTGCGGGTCACCGTCGGTGAGCCCGACGGGGCTGTCGGCCGACGCGCGCTGAATGTCTACTCCCGGCCCGAGGACGCCGCCGACGAGCCGTGGACCCGGCACGCGGCCGGTACCCTCGCGGTCGCCGGAACCGCCGCGCCCACGGCCGAACCGGGGGAGTGGCCCCCGGCCGGAGCCGAGGTGGTCGGGACCGATGGCTTCTACGACGCCTTCGCCGCCCTCGGCCTCGGCTACGGACCGGTGTTCCAGGGGCTGCGAGCTGCCTGGCGGCTCGGTGACGAGGTGTTCGCCGAGGTCGCGCTCGGCGAGACGCAGCAGGGTGACGCCCGTGCCTACGGTCTGCACCCGGCGCTGTTCGATGCCGCACTGCACGCGGTGGGCCTGGGCGGTTTCTTCGACTCCGGGCAGAACGCCGAGGACGACGCCGAGAAGAATGCGAAGGAGGACGCGGAGGAGGACACCGGGCGGGCCCGGCTGCCGTTCGCATGGGACGGGGTACGGCTGCACGCCGTCGGCGCTGCGGCGCTGCGGGTGCGGGTGTCCCCGGCCGGATCGGGAGCGGTCGCGCTGAACGTGACCGACGAGAGCGGCACGCCGGTCGCGTCGGTCGACTCGCTCGCGCTCCGCCCGCTCGATGCCGACCAGTTCAGGGCCGCCCACGCCGGGCATCATGAATCGCTGTTCCGTCTGGACTGGGTCGCGCTGCCCGCACCGGCCGCGATGGCGGCCGAGGAGGCAGGTTCGTACGCGGTCCTCGGCGGTGGCGACCTGAAGGCGGCGGCCGTGCTGGAAGCCGCGGGCGTCGACACCGGGACGTACGCGGACATGTCCGCGCTCGCCGCAGCGGTCGATGCGGACGGGATGGTCCCGGACGTGGTGCTGCTGCCGTGCCTGCCCGACCTGACCACCGCCGGGGACATCGCGGCGGCGACCCATGCGGTCACCGGCCGAGTACTCGCGGTGGTGCGACAGTGGATAGCCGACGACCGGTTCGCCGACTCCCGGCTGGTCCTGCTGACCCGGGGTGCCGTGGCCGTGAGCGACGCCGCGCCGGTCGACGACCTGACGCACGCCGCGGTGTGGGGCCTGGTGCGATCCGCACAGGCCGAACACCCGGGCCGGTTCGTCCTCGTGGACATCGACACCGACGGATCGGACGGCCCCGACACGCTGCGGCAACTGCCCACGGCACTGGCGACCGACGAGCCGCAGCTCGCCCTGCGCGACGGTGCCTGGCACGCGCCCCGGCTCGCACGGGTGTCCGGATCTGCCGAGGAGGCCGTGCCGGCCTTCGACCCGACGGGCACGGTTCTGATCACAGGAGCGAGCGGAACACTGGGCGGTCTGGTCGCCCGGCACCTGGTGGTCGAGCACGGTGCACGTCACCTGATGCTGACCAGTCGGCGCGGCGGCGAGGCGCAGGGTGCTGCGGAACTCACCGCAGAACTCGCGGGGTTGGGCGCCGAGGCGGTCTGGGCAGCGTGCGACGCGGCCGACCGTGGGTCGTTGGCGGCCCTGCTCGCCGGGATTCCGGCCGGGCATCCGCTCGTCGGCGTGGTGCACGTCGCCGGTGTGCTGGACGACGGGATCATCGACTCGCTCACGCCGGAGCGCCTGTCGCGGGTGCTGCGTCCCAAGGTGGACGCGGCGTGGAACCTGCACGAGCTGACCGAGGACCTGGACCTGTCCGCCTTCGTTCTCTTCTCGTCCGCCGCCGGTGTCTTCGGCAACCCGGGCCAGGGGAACTACGCAGCGGCCAACGCCTTCCTGGACGCGCTCGCCCACCACCGCAGGGCCCAGCACCGCCCGGCCGTCTCGCTGGCCTGGGGCCTGTGGGAGGACGAGGGAGGCATGGCGGCCACGCTCGCCGCGACCGACCGGCAGCGCATGAACCGCGGCAGCATGGGCGCCCTCGACCATGCGGAGGGCCTTGCCCTCTTCGATGCGGGCTGCCGGTCCGAGCACCCGCTGCTGATTCCGGCAGCGCTCGACATCGCCGCGCTGCGCGCCCAGTCGACGGACGGAGTGGCACCGCTGCTGCGCGGGCTCATCCGCACCCCGGTCCGCCGTGCCGCCGCCGGTGGTGCGGGCGCGGCGGAGGAGACGAGCCTCGTCGAACGGCTCGCGGGGATGCCCGCGGCCGAGCGGGACCGTTTCCTGCTGAACCTGGTCTGCTCCCAGGTGGCCACCGTGCTCGGATACGGTGGTGCGGGCGCCGTCGAACCAGGCTCGGCCTTCAAGGAGTTGGGCTTCGACTCGCTCACCGCGGTGGAGCTGCGCAACCGGCTCGGCAAGGCCACCGGCCTGCGACTGCCCGCCACGCTGATCTTCGACTACCCGACCCCTTCCGCCCTCGCCGACCACCTGCGCGCGGCGCTGCCGGTCGACGGCGCCGGAGGCCCGTCCGTATTCGGCGAACTCGACCGGCTTGAAGCAGCCCTGGCCGACGCGTCCGAGGACAGTGTGGTCCGGTCGCGGATCACGATGCGCCTCCAGGCCCTGATGGCCAAGTGGAACGACGCCCAGGAAACGACGGCCGACGCCGACACCGGCGACGACCTCGAATCGGCGACCGACGACGAGCTGTTCGACCTGCTCGACGACGAACTCGGCTCCTCCTGAAGGGGAGCGACCTGAACTGATGAGCACGACCTTCCCTTTCGCAAGGAGCCGACGGCAATGGTGAACAAAGACGCAGCTGGGAGCAGGGGCGCGGCCGTGAACAACGAGGACAAGCTCCGCGACTACCTCAAGCGGGCGACGACCGACCTGCGTCAGGCACGCCGTCGGCTCCGCGAGGTCGAGGACCGGCACCAGGAGCCCATCGCCATCGTGGCGATGAGCTGCCGCTACCCCGGCGGGGTGCGCACCCCCGAGGACCTGTGGCAGCTGGTCGTGACGGGCGAGGACGCGATCTCCGGCTTCCCGACCGACCGCGGCTGGGACATCGAGACGCTCTACGACGCCGATCCCGACCAGGGCGGCTCCAGCTACGTCAGCGAGGGCGGATTCCTCTACGACGCCGGCGCTTTCGACCCCACCGTCTTCGGTATCTCGCCGCGCGAGGCCCTTGCGATGGACCCGCAGCAGCGGTTGCTGCTGGAGACGTCCTGGGAGGCATTCGAGCGGGCCGGTATCGACCCGACCTCGATGCGCGGCAGCCGTACCGGCGTGTTCGCCGGTGTCATGTACCACGACTACACCTCGCGGCTGGAGTCCGTGCCCGAGGGCGTCGAGGGCTTCCTGGGCACCGGCAGCTCCGGCTCCATCGCATCCGGCCGGGTCAGCTACGTCTTCGGGCTGGAGGGTCCGGCGGTCACCGTCGACACCGCCTGCTCGTCCTCGCTGGTCACCCTGCACATGGCGGTGCAGGCGCTGCGTTCCGGTGAGTGCTCGCTGGCCCTGGCCGGTGGTGTCACCGTCATGGCCTCTCCTTCCACGTTCACCGAGTTCAGCCGGCAGCGCGGTCTCGCCGCCGACGGCCGTTGCAAGCCCTTCGCGGCCGCCGCCGACGGCACCGGCTGGGGCGAGGGCGTCGGCATGCTGCTCGTGGAGCGGCTGTCCGACGCGCAGAAGAACGGCCACAAGGTGCTCGCGATCGTGCGCGGCAGCGCGATCAATCAGGACGGTGCGAGCAACGGCCTGACCGCCCCCAACGGCCCGTCGCAGCAGCGCGTCATCCACCAGGCGCTCACCAACGGCAGGCTCTCGGCCGCCGACGTCGACGCGGTCGAGGCGCACGGCACGGGGACGACGCTGGGCGACCCGATCGAGGCGCAGGCGCTGCTGGCCACCTACGGCCAGGACCGCCCCGCCGACCAGCCGCTCCACCTCGGCTCCATCAAGTCCAACATCGGCCACACCCAGGCCGCGGCCGGTGTCGCCGGAATCATCAAGATGGTCAAGGCCATCGAACACGGGGTACTGCCCGCAACGCTGCACGTCGACGAGCCGACCCCGCACGTGGACTGGTCGGCCGGCGCGGTCTCCCTGCTCACCGAGACCACCCCGTGGCCGGAGACCGGGCGCCCCCGCCGGGCCGCCGTCTCCTCCTTCGGCTTCAGCGGCACCAATGCCCACACCATCATCGAGCAGGCCCCGGCCCCGGAACCCGACGAGGCGGAGGCCGAAGCCCGGCCCGCCGAGCCCGGGACGACGATGCCCGGCGCACTGTCGTGGGTGCTGTCCGGAAAAAGCACGGCGGCCCTCCGCGCCCAGGCGGAGAGGCTGCTTGCGCACCTGACGGAGCAGCCGTCGCCGAGCCCCGTCGATGTGGGATTCTCGCTCGCGACGGAGCGCGCGGCGCTGGACCGTCGCGCGGTGATCCAGGGCACGGACCGCGAGGGGTTGTTGGCGGGTCTGCGGACGGTTGCGGATGAGGGTATGGCGCCGGGTGTGGTGCAGGGGTCTGTCGTGGGTGGGCAGGTGGCCT
>NZ_JBHJWQ010000072.1:0-6033 GCF_042266885.1 Streptomyces sp. NPDC056061
CGACGGGGACGACGGGACCGGGGACGAAGCGGGAACGGACATGGCGGAGGTGCTCCTCGCGGTGTCGGTATGTGCTCGGTGGCCTGCTCGGTGAGGACCGATTGCCGGTCGGTCGCGGTCGGAACGTGGTGCGGGCGGTGCGGGAACGCGGGACACGGGACGCAGGACGCGGGATCGTGTGCCGGGGCGTGCCGACGTCAGATCGTGTTGCGGTACGGCGGCATGAAGCGCATGCGGGGCATCTGATCGGCGAGGACGCCCCCGTCGACGACGATCCGTGCACCGGTGAGGTACGCCCCGGCGTCCGAGGCGAGCAGCAGCAGCGAGCCCACGCACTCGTCGGGACGCGCGTACCTGCCGAGCGGGATGCGCTCGCGGTACGCGGCCTCGAACGCCTCCCGGTCGAACGGGAACTCGCCGTCGATGGGGGTCTCGACCATGCCGGGGGCGAGGGTGTTGGCGGTGATGCCGTGCGGGGCCAGCTCCACGGCGAGGGTCTCGGTGAGGAGCTGGGCGGCGGCCTTGGAGGCGTTGTAGTGGGCCAGGCCCGCCTCCGCCACCAGCGCGTTCTTCGAAGTGATGGTGATGATCCGGCCCGCGACGGAGTCCGCGATCATGTGTTCGGCGACGTGCCTGCTGAGGAAGAACACGGCGTCCACGTTGACCCGCATGATGCGCGACCAGCTCGCGGGCGTGATCTCGTTGAAGCGTTCCAGGGCCGCCGTGCCCGCGTTGTTGACGAGGATGTGCAGCGGTCCGGCCTCGGCGCGCACGGTGTCGACGAAGCCGGGCAGCGCGTCGACGTCCGCGAGGTCCTGCCCATAGGTACGGGCGTCGCGGCCGAGCGCCCGGACGGCGGCCGCGGTCTCGTCGATCCCGTCCGCGCCCGGCAGGTCGACGAGGACCAGATCGGCCCCCGCCTCGGCGAGCCCGACGGCGAAGGACCGGCCGAGACCCCGGGCGGCTCCGGTGACCAGGGCGGTGCGCCCGGTCAGGTCGAAGCGGTCGGCGGAACGGGGCGGGACGGCTGCGGTCATGGCGGGTTCCTCCAGGCGGAGAGGTACGGGGAGGGGTGGGCCGCCGCGCGGGACACAAGGGGGTGGGTGCGCGGCGACCCGTCTGCCGGCACGGTGTCCCCCGGGCAGGGGGGCTGTCCGGGCACCGTGCCGGCAGGTTCGGGAAAACGGCCGGATCGGGCCTGCCGGGTGGCCCCGGTCGGATCGGGGGCCACCGGGCAGGCTCTCAGCCGTTCAGGCCCAGCAGGTCCAGCGACGGCCGGTGGATGATCTCCTCCACCTTGTCCGCGTCGAGCGGCGGCAGCCCGGGGATGCCGGGGATGCGGGCGATCTCCCGCATCCCCTTCACCGAGTCGTCGACCGTCGTGAACGGGTAGTCGCTGCCGAACATCAGCTTGTCGAAGACCCCGTAGTCCTGGACCAGTCGGAGGCTGTGCCAGAGCTGGAAGGGCCGGTAGTGCAGGGCGCTGATGTCCGCGTAGACGTGCGGGTGCTTGCGGATGACCGCGATGCACTCGCCCTCGAAGGGGTGGCCGAGGTGGGCGAGGACCATGCGCAGTTCCGGGTGACGGATGGCCACCGCGTCCAGGTGCCGGGGCATCGCCCACTCCAGGGGCGCAGTCGACACGAAGGTCGTGCCGGTGTGCACCAGGAGCGGCAGTCCGTGCCGTTCGGCGTAGCCGTACAGCTCGTCGTACTCCTCGGCGGCCGGGTCGAAGCCCGCGTACATCGGCATCAGTTTGATGCCGCGCAGGCCGAGCTCCTGGTGGCCGTACCGCAGTTCGTCCTGCCAGCCGGGCTGGGTGGGGTCGAGCGAGAGGTAGCCGATGAGCCGGTCGGGGTGATCCCCGACGTACGAGGCCACTGCCGCGTCGTCGACCCACAGCCCACTGCGCCGCGCCTTGCCACCGACGACGATCGTCCGGGTGCCCTCGGGGGCGGTGGCGGCGTACTCCTCCCACTTCACCGTCAGGTCGACCTCGCCCGCGTGGGCGCGGGCGGAATCGGACCTGAACGGGTCGGTGAAGTCGTGGCTGTGCCGGAAGAGGTGCGAGTGGACGTCGACGATCATGTCCGGTTCCGCTTCTCCCAGCCGTCCGCGAACATGTTCCAGAAGCGGTGGCTGGGCGGGTGCTCCTCGAAGACCTCGTCGACGAGTTCGACACCGAGCCCGGGTGCGGTCGGCAGGCCGATGTGGCCGTCGGTGATCGGGAGGGTGCCCTTGAGCGCGTCGAAGACGTAGTCCTCCAGGAGCCCGTCGAAGGTTTCGAGGATCTTGAAGTTGGGGATCCCGAGCGTCGCGTGCACCGAGACGGTGGTGCAGAGCGGCGAGTTGGAGTTGTGCGGGGCCACCAGCATGCCGTGGGTGTCGGCGATCGCGGCCAGCTTGCGGACCTCGGTGAGGCCGCCGGCCATCGAGAGGTCGGGCTGGATGATGTCGACCGCGTTGGTGGCGAACAACTGCTTGTACTCGTAGCGGTTGTGGAAGTGCTCGCCGCCGGAGATCGGGAACGCGGCGCGCTGCCGCAGCTCCGCGTAGCGCTCGATGTGGGTCCAGGGCATCGGCTCCTCGAACCAGCCGATGTCGAAGGGTTCCAGCTCGCGCACCAGACGGGCGGCGGTCGGCATGGCGAACCGGGCGTGGCCCTCGATGAACAGGTCGACGTCCGGCCCGATGGCCTCGCGGACGGCGGCGACCAGGTCGACGGAGCGGCGCAGCTCGGCGCGCTCCAGCTCGTGCAGGCCGGGGCCGAAGGGGTCGAACTTGAGGGCGGTGAAGCCCTTGGCGACGGTCTCCTTCGCCTTGGCTGCGAAGATCTCGGGCTCGCGCTCGCCGGTGTACCAGCCGTTGGCGTAGACCCGGACGCGGTCCCGGCAGGCGCCGCCGGTCAGGCGGTAGGCGGGCACCCCGAGCGCCTTGCCCATCAGGTCGTACATCGCCTGGTCGAGGCCGGACAGGGCGATGCCGCCCATGTCGCCGCCGCGCAGGAAGTCGCCCTGGTAGACGCGGAGCCACAGCTCCTCGACGTCGAAGGGGTCGGCGCCGATGAGGTGGCGCGCGGCGATCGCCTCGGTGAGCGCGCAGACCTCGCGGACCCGGTAGGGATGGGTGATCTCGCCGATGCCGGACAGGCCCTCGTCGGTGTGGACCCGGACGTAGCCGAAGTCGCGCCAGGAGGTGCCGAGCATCAGGGTCTCGACGCGGCTGATGCGTCCGGCGGGGCCGGCCGGACGGCTCTTGTTGACGGTGAGCATCAGCGGGTCGCCCCGCCCATGGTGGAGGTGTTCTCCAGGTCGCGGGCTCCGCCGTCGGCGAGGACTGCCTTGACGGCGGCCTCGGTGCCCTCGATGAGGCGGTCGACGTCGGCGTCGGTGTGTGCGTAGCTGATGTGGCTGCGCTTGAGGTTGAGCGGGAGCTCGAACAGGCCGTGCTCCAGGAGCTTGCGGCGGTAGCCGACGAACAGCGAGGCGTCGTTGTTCAGCAGGTCCGCGTAGGTGCGGGGGGCCTCGCCGGACATGAAGTAGCTGACGAAGACCGAGCCGTAGCCGGTGACGACGGCGGGGACGCCGAGGCGCTCGTACAGTCCGGTCAGCTCGGTGCGGACACGCTCGCCGAGCCGGAAGACGTGCTCGTGGACGGGCTCCTCGCGCAGCTTGCGCAGGGTGGCGAGGGCGGCGGCGACGACGGACGGGTGGCCGTTGTACGTGCCGGCGAAGAAGGCGGGGGCGCCGGGGCGGGTGGAGAAGAGGTCCATCAGGTCGGCGCGGCCGCCGATCGCGCCGACGGGGGCACCGTTGGCGATGGCCTTGCCGAGGGTGGTGAGGTCCGGGGTGACGCCGGAGATCTTCTGCCAGCCGCCGATGTCGTGGCGGAAGCCGGTGATGACTTCGTCGAAGATCAGGACGCTGCCGGCCCTGGTGGTCTCCTCGCGCAGCGTGGTGAGGAACTCCTGGTACGGCAGGAGCGCGCCGACGTTGTGCGGGACGGGTTCGACGATGACGGCGGCGATGTCGGAGCCGTGCTCGGCGAAGGTGCGGCGGACGGCCTCGCTGTCGTTGAACGGCAGGACGAGGGTGGCTTCGAGGACCTCGGGCAGGATGCCGGTGGAGATCGGGTCGTGGCCGCCGACCTTGTCGGGGGCGGAGATGACGTTGAGGCTGACGGAGTCGTGCCAGCCGTGGTAGCAGCCCTGGAACTTGACCACCAGGCGGCGGCCGGTGGCGGCGCGGGAGACGCGCAGCGCGTGGAACGTGGCCTCGCTGCCGGTGCTGGTGAGGAGCACCTTCTCGACCGACGGGATCAGCTCGGTGAGCTGTTCGGCGAGCAGGACCTCGCCCTCGGTGACGCCGACGCCCATGTGGCCGAGGGTGCTGCCGGCCTCGGCGGTGGCGCGGGCCACGTCGGGGTCGTTGTGGCCGAGCAGCGGCGGTCCGAAGGCCGAGTGGAAGTCGGTGTACTCGCGTCCGTCTGCGGTGCGGAACCGCGCGCCGTCGGTGCCGGTGACGACGAGGTCGGTCAGTCCGGGAACGCTGCGCTGACCGCTGTTCACGCCGCCGGGTACGACCTGGCGGGCGCGTTCGGCGAGTCGGGCTCCGGAGTCGTTGCCAACCGGGCCTGAACTCATATCGCTTGCTCCTTGCGTCGAGAGTCGTCGGTTTCCGCAGGCCCTGCCCGGCCCGTGAGTCCCTGGCGCCATCCGCCCGGCAGTCGCCGCAGGAAGAGGGTGTTTCCGTGATGCGTGGGTGGTGCGTTTCGCTTTTTCCGAACACTGTTCTGTAGAGCAGAACAGTGCCTGGATATTACGTGCGCCATCAGGGGCGGTCAACCCCCTTTCGGGCATGACATGGCGGTTTCCCGGCCTTCTTCGCGGAGAAGATGCCCTGGGGCCCCCACCCAGGCACTAGACTGTTCTGTCATGACGAACAGCTCTGCCACAGAAGAACCGAAGTACTGGGTCAAGAGCGTGGCCAGGGCAGCGGACATCCTGGAGGCCCTCGCCGCCCCCACGCAGGGGAACGGCCTGAGCGTCACGGAGGTCGGCCAGGCCTGCTCCATCTCCAAGAGCGCGGCCTTCGGCATGCTCCAGACCCTGCGCGCCTACGGCCTGGTCTCGGACGACGGCGAGGGCATGAACCGCCGCTACCGGCTCGGCATGAGCCTGGCCCGGCTCGGCGACCGGGCCCGCTCCCAGGTCTCGCTGCGCGGGGTGGCCCGTCCCGTCCTGAGCGAACTGACCCGGACCACGGGCATGGCCTCCCGGCTCGCCGTTCCCGAGGACGGTCACGCCGTCGTCGTGGACCAGGTCGAACTCGACCAGCGCGTCCGCCTCGACCTTCGGATGGGCCAGCGCGAGCTGCCGCACTGCACCGGCCTGGGCAAGGCCCTGCTGTCCGCGGTGCCGCAGAGCGAGGCCGCCTCGGTGATCGAGCGGTTCGGGCTGCCCCGGCGCACCTCCCGGACGATCACCGACCCGGCCACCTTCCTGTCGCACCTGCGCGACATCGCCCGGGTCGGCTACGCGCTGGACGACGAGGAGGACGCGGAGGGCATCCTCTGCATCGGCGCCCCCGTCTTCGACGACCGTTCGGTGTGCGCGGGAGCGATCTCCATCACCGGTCTCAAGCTCGGCCTGCCGGCCTGGCGCTACCAGGAGCTGGGCGGGCAGGTGCGGGACGCGGCCCGGCGGATCAGCCTCTCGCTGGGCTGGGTCGGCGACACGGAGGACGACACCGCCGAGCCCAACATGGCGCATCCCGACGGATTCAGGTCTTGACCGATCGGCACATGCCGCCGTAGGTTCCCTGCCAACCGCAGTGACATCTCCTCGTCACCAGCGATTCATCCCGTTTCCGGTCCGTTTCCGACGCCTGCCCATCGCGTCGCGAACGCCCAAGGACCGAACCTTTTCAGCCATCCGCCTCTCGGCAGTCCACGCAGGAACGCTTTCATTCCCGGCACTTCTCGGAAGGCGAAGTCCGCATGAGCGTTCCGCACCACCCCACGTCAGCGCCGTCC
>NZ_JBHJWQ010000073.1:0-5462 GCF_042266885.1 Streptomyces sp. NPDC056061
ACGCACAGATGCAAGTTCCTCCGGAGTCACATGCCTTCAACGACACTCCAGACCCACAGGACACGCATCGTCAACACCGACCTGACCAAGCCCTAGTAGTCGGCGGGCACCAAATACCCCAGTCGCTGCACGAGGGGCCGCGCATGGGCCACACGCAGGGAGGGGTCTTCGAGCAACGCCCACAGCGGGCGCAGGAGCTCTTCCTCTGCCTGCGTGAGTGTCCGCGCGGCGGGCGGCCTGCCGAAGCGGACGGCCTGTCCGGAATCTGCGCTCTCCTCCGACGATGGTGCCGCACTGATGTCGATCAGCTGAGGTGAGCACGCGCCGTATTCCTGCAGGAGATCCACGAAATACGGGTCGTCAGCGAAGGAGTGAACCGGGCAGGCGTGCAGACGGCGGTTATCGAAGGCGTCGTCGTCGTGGATGACTACGCCGACGAGATGGCCCTCGCAGAAGACCGCGCTGCCAGATGCTCCAGACCACGCCCGCTTGCCGTCCGCGGGTTTCCCCGGGGCTGGATCCTGGTCCAGGACGTAGAGATCCCGGGCGTCGGCACCGCCGGCCAGCGGAGGCAGCACTCCCCTCAGATGCTCGACGCTGCGTTGCCCCTCTTTGACGGTTGCTAGTGGATATCCGAGTCCCTGATATCGCAAAGGAGCGCTGCCGACAGGGCGGCCCCACTTCACCGTCCCGGAAACCTCAATCGGGTCCCCCAACCGCAGCAGAGCAACGTCACGACCCTGGGCATGCGTCCACAGCACGGTCGCCCTGCGGGGCGATGCGTCGGAATCCCGGGGGTGTCCCACCTGTACGTTGATCTTCGACCAGGGCTCACCGCTGCTCTTGTCCACCACAACATGCCGGGCAGTGAGCACCAGACGAGGCGCGATCAGATAACCAGTGCCGACGCAGCGATACTTGTCGACACCACCACTGCGGATGAGTGCCAGTCTCCGCTGGTCCAACTCAATCCTCGTCGACCCAGGACCCTGACACGTCCTGGCTGATCTCAGGGCTCGAGCCCCCTGTGGCACGGTCCTTGACCTGCAGCTTCAACGTCAGCTTGTGCGTGCGAGCGGTGGAGTGCTCGCCGCTCGCGCCTGTCGTCGCCACGCCGAAGTTCAGCTTGCCGTCGCCTTTGAGTCCGTCCCGGAGCTCGAGCAGCAGCTCCAGCTGGACTTCCTCGATCTGGAAGGTGAACTGTTGCCGGACGCTCTGAGCCTGTGCTTGGTAGAGCTCTTCCCTCAGCTCTTCGATGGCTGCGGCCAGCCCGATGGTCGACATCTCCGCTCCCCGTAACCACTGTTGCTCAACTCGACGCCGATCCGCGACAGCACCGTGTCAACCCTGCTGCGTACCGGCAAGGTGTCTGTAGCACAAGCGTGTTGAGCTGCAGACGGCACACTCAGTGGATGATAACGATGTGCCTGGTGATCAGTCCATAGTGTCCCGGTCGACAGCCGGAGCGTGGGACCGAGTAGGCGGAACGCCTTGATCAGCACTACGACATCCCACTCCGCTCGGACGGGCGCCGGACCGCCGCGCATCGCTACTGCTTCGGCGCCGGCATGCCCCGTCAGGCGCGGACGACATCGAGCACGTCGCCCTTCCAGAGGATTCGTGAACGCCCCGCGCCACGGCCTGCGGCCACTACCCTCCAGAGCGGAATCCCACGAGACGACAGACAGGAGCACGGCGTTGGAGAACTTCTTCGTCCCCAAGAAGATCTGGGAGGGCGGAGGCCCATTCCCGCACGTCCTGGTGCTGCTGAGCGAGTATCCGGAGTTCCGTGAGTACGCCAGGGCCCATCACGAACTGCTCGCCGAGTACGGCGACAAGCTCGGTGTGATCCCCGGGGACTGGCTGCACTCCACGGTCCAGGGAGTCCATCACGCGATCGACGACGGTCAGCTGGACACGCTGCGGGGCACCCTGCGCGACGAGCTAGTGGCTCGTCACGCAGCCTTGGTCGGGTAATCGGCCTGCTGCGCGTGGGCCAGACTGTTCCCAAGATTTGATCTTGGAGGTGGTCGTGGGGCGTCGACCGAGTGTGTTCGTCCGGCCGGTGAGCATGGAGGAGGGCCGGAAGCTGCAGCGGATCAGCCGGACCGCGAAGGACCCGGTGAAACTCCGTCGGGCGATCGTGGTGCTGATGTCCGCCCAGGGCCAGACGGTCAAGGACATCACCGTGCTGATGCAGGTCAGCGAGGACTACGTCCGTGATGTCATCCACGCCTTCAACGTGCAGGGGCTGGACGCACTGGACCCAAAATGGAGCGGGGGACGCCCCAGGGCGATCAGTGACACGGTGCGCGAGCGCATCTGCCTGATCGCCCGGACGTCCCCCGCCGACTGGAAGATCACCGCCTTCTCCACCTGGAGCCTGAGCAAGCTCGCCGACCACCTCGTCAAGCAGAAGGTGACCGCAGCCATCAGCCGGGAGACCCTGCGCCGGATCCTGCGCGAGGGCAAGATCTCCTGGAAGACCACCACCACGTGGAAGACGTCCACCGACCCGGAGTTCATCGCCAAGATGCACCGCGTCCTGGCGCTGTACGACACCCCGCCCGCCGACGGACGGGTGATATGCGTCGATGAGTTCGGGCCGCTGAACCTGATGCCCCGCAAGGGCAAGGCGTGGGGGCCGGTGAGGCGTCCGCGCAGGCTGCGGGCCACCTACAACCGCTACGGTGGAGTGAGGCAGATGCTCGCCGCCCTCGATCTGGCCACCGGCAAGCTGTACTACCGCATCCGCCCGCGCAAGCGGTGGCGCGCAGTCGTCGACGCCGCCTT
The DNA here is from genome assembly GCF_042266885.1 of Streptomyces sp. NPDC056061. NCBI lineage: Bacteria > Bacillati > Actinomycetota > Actinomycetes > Kitasatosporales > Streptomycetaceae > Streptomyces > Streptomyces sp. NPDC056061. The sequence continues at coordinate 2,794 of NZ_JBHJWQ010000073.1, forward strand.
CGCCCAGTACGACCAGGAAAAGGGGGACCGACAGCTGGTTGCTATGACGACTATGGGTACCTGGACGCTGCTGATCGAGCCCAACGGCTACCTCGGGGTCACCGAAGAACAAGCGCTGCCGGCCTCCGCCGGAACCAGCTGGATCTCTCACTTCACCAACATCAACGCCGTAGGCACGTTCCTCTGGGCAGAGGACCAGGTGCTGCGACTGTGCTTCGACCCCATGTTCCCGGAGGACCGCTGGGGCGCCGCACCCGACGAACTCCTCGACGTGATGCGACGGATCGGCTTCCATCTCGAGGTGGAGGACCCGGAACCGGACCTCTCCCCGCAGGCGGCGTTCGCCCTGGCGGAACACCTGACCGGTATCGCCATCACTCCAGCGCTGCTCCAGGACACGACGTTCACCTGCGCCACCGTACGAATCCCCTGACCACCCGCCCCCACCTGAACCAGTACGGACTTGTGCCTGCTGTCAGAGGTCGCTTCTGTCTTGCGGGAAACAGTGCTGGAGAGGGGCAACGACGGGGTTCTCAGGTGAGTTGGCCTTCGGTCGCAGCAAGCATCCCCTGTCTGAAGCCCCGGTCTTCGGCGGTGCGCAAGAGGACGACGCGAGCGGCATAGCCGCTTGGTGGACGAGACCCGGTGGGAGGCAGACGCTGCAGTTCCTCTACAAAACCTCGCCGGCCAAGCCGGAAGAGGTCCCGCGAGCGGCGGTCGAGTGGACCGGAGCTCCAGCGTGTCGGCGCCGAACCAACTCGTCAGTGGATACGGCCAGGTGATCGTGCAGGGCCTTGGCGGCCGGGGGCCGCCCCGTGACTGTTGCACGGAGAGGTTCTCCGAAATGCGCCAGCTGATCCCCGGGGTACGTCCCAGGAAATATCTGCGACACCGGCTACCCGCGCCGGGGCGCTGCCCTTGCTCCGCCGGCGGAGCGGGGATCAGCGGAGCTGATCCGGCCGCGGCCCGGAGGGTAGGCCGCCAAGTCCGCTCGACGCTGTCCGGTTGCGGACACCATGTCATCGAGTACGAGGACAGGCAGAGGGTCACACCCAAGATGGCTGGGCTTCCTGAGCCGACTGCCACCGAGACGGACGGGCAAGGCCCGAGGTGGTCGCGTGCTCCTGGACCGAGCGGAACGGCGTGATGTTCGGCGCCATGCGGTTCTCATGTGCAAGCCAGAAGCCGGGCATCGCTCCGGGGCGTCCGTGGGGGGACTGGACTACCCGCGCTGAGGGTGGCAGGCCGTAGGAGGAGAGATGGCAACCAAGCTGAAATGGCGGAAGAACCCTTACACGGGTGACTGGGAGTCGACGGACAAGCGCTGGGAAATCTCGCCCGTATACGAGCCCAGTCTCCGCGGAAGCAGCGTCAGCCGCCCGTCTCATTGGATCGCGAAGGACAAGACGGGGCGCGTAGAGGCGTACAGCGTGCGATACCTCAGCGACGCGAAGTCGTGGTGCAGTGAGCTGGGCAACACGCGTTGACATCCTGCCCCGGCGAGGCATCGCCCGGTACCCGGCAACCCTCATCCAGCACCCGGGCGCGTGCTTCAAATCAGCGGCGGGGTACGTAAAAGTCCGCCAGCACCGGGCCCAACCGCCGACGGTGCCGACAGCGCCGTCACTGCGGCGAGCGTGTGAAACAACAACGCTGGCCTACTGATGCTGACCAGGGTTTCTGCAAACCACCGCACCGTCCGCAATGCCTGGGCCGACAGGGCCATAAGAATGCCGTCGTCGAGCACGGTGCCACTCTGGGCATCGACGTCGAGATCATCCGCCCGCGCCCTGGTCACCAGGCGATTCGACGTTCGAACCGACCGTTGGGTCATTGAACGCATCCGGGCCAGCGACGATCCCCCACCCGCTCCGGACCTACCCGGGCTGGCACGTCGCGCAGAACCCTCGAACCCCACCACCGGGCAACCGCTCACTGCGCTGGAAGCTCTCAACCTCTCTCCTCTTCGGGTGCCGCCCGGCGACGCGTGAGGAACACCATGCGCGAAAACTCGCGCGCCGGCATCCACTCCCCGGTCTCAGGTCCGTGTCCGGTGGGATTGGACCGCAGTCTGACCGTACGGCGAGCCGTCCCATAGGCGAGTGCGGCAACCGTGCGCAGGTCAACGTCGCTTTCGACGTGGTGCAGTTGGAACAGCATGCGCGTAAACCCAGCAGAGGAGTTCTCACCGATCTGCCTCACCATCAGATTTAACGCCTCGTCCCCGACCGTGCGACCAGGTATCGCACCAAGGGCCTCACCGATTGCAGGTGAACCAGTGCGGTGCCTTCGGCCGCGGATACCGAGTACCGCGTGCGCCGCGAGAACAACGGACAAGAGGTTATCCCCGACGACCTCGTCAAGTGTGTCGTCGGGCAGGGGGAGCCCTGCTGCCTCCGCAGCTGTGTAGAGATCGATGACCGGCGCATTCAGGAGCCAGCCGCTGAGCGGCTTCCCGGCCTGGCGCGCCCACCGGCGTGCGTAGGTCTGCCAGGGACCCGGTCGCAGCCCGTCGGCTGCCAGGTGCTCGCACACGGTGGCAAGGTACGTTTCGTTAGGCATATCGTCTCCAGGTGAGGTTCCCCCGAGATGCGGGGAAAGGTGACAGCAGGTCAGATGGGTTTCATGAGAGGAGCCCAGACGATGCCTGCCCCGAGGAAATATCCGCT
>NZ_JBHJWQ010000074.1:0-5210 GCF_042266885.1 Streptomyces sp. NPDC056061
TCCCCCTCCGGAACAACAACCAACCACACACCATCCAACCGCGCCCCCGAACCCACCGACACCGGCTTCCACGACACCTGATAACGCCAACCGTCGATGCCCGCAGGGGCCGCGAGGGTCCGCGCCGGTGCCTCCGGCCAGTAGCGACGGCGCTGGAAGGCGTAGGTCGGCAGGTCGACGCGCTGTCCGCCGGTTCCGGCGAAGAACGACGGCCAGTCCAGTCCCGCACCGCGGACGTGGGCACGTGCGATGGCGGTGGTGAGCGTCTCGGCCTCGGGACGGCCCTTGCGCAGCGCCGGAACGAAGGCCATGCCCTCGCCGTCCGTCACGCACTCCTGCCCCATGGCGCTGAGTACTCCGTCGGGGCCCAGCTCGACGAAGGTGGTGACGCCCTGGGCTTCGAGTGCGCGGATGCCGTCGAGGAAGCGCACGGCGTCGCGGACGTGCCGCACCCAGAAGTCCGCAGTGGCGATCTCCTCGGCGGAGACCAAGTCGCCGGTGAGGTTGGAGACGATCGGGATGCGCGGGGCCTCGTACACGATGCTCTCCGCGACCTCGCGGAAGGCGTCCAACATGCCGTCCATGCGCGGCGAGTGGAACGCGTGCGAGACGGTGAGCCGCTTCGTCTTGCGGCCCTGCGCCTCGAAACCGGCGGCGATCGCTTCGGCGGCGTCCTCGTCACCCGCGACCACGACCGACTGCGGACCGTTCAGCGCGGCAATGCTCACACCCTCGACCAGCAGCGGCAGCACCTCGTCCTCCGACGCCTGCACCGCCACCATCGCACCACCGGCAGGCAGCTCCTGCATCAACCGGCCACGCGCAGCAACCAGCTTCGCCGCATCCGCCAGGGACATCACGCCGGAGACATGCGCAGCAGCCAGCTCACCGATGGAGTGCCCGGACAGGAAGTCCGGACGCAGACCCCATGCCTCGACGAGACGGAACAACGCCACCTCGACCGCGAACAACGCAGGCTGAGTGAAACCCGTCCGGTCCAGCGCCTCGGCGTCGCCACCGAACAGCACAACCTTCAGGGGATGTTCGAGATACCGGTCCAACTCGTCGCAGACCGCGTCCAGCGCCTGAGCGAACACGGGGAACGTCTCGTACAGCTCGCGCCCCATACCGAGACGCTGACTCCCCTGCCCCGTGAACAGGAACGCCGTCTCGCCCTCGGTGGCCGCGCCCTCGACGATTCCGGCCGAGGTGCGGCCGTCGGCCAACGCCTCAAGACCTCGCAGCAGTTCACCGCTTCCATCGGCGGTCACCACCGCACGGTGGTGCAGCGCCGCACGGCCGGTGGCAAGGGTGTAGGCGACATCGGCAGGCTTCAGGCCCGGCTCTGCCGCCAGGTGGGCGTGCAGCTGCCCTGCCTGGGCGCGCAGCGCGTCCGTGCTCCTGGCCGACACGGTGAAGGGAAGCACCGGGGCGTTCACGGTCGCGGACGGTACCTGCTCCGCCTCCGCGTCCGGCGCCTGCTCGATGATCGTGTGCGCGTTGGTGCCGCTGATACCGAAGGCCGAGACGGCGGCCCGCCGCGGACGGCCGGTCTCCGGCCAGTCGACGGCCTCGGTCAGCAGCTCGACCGCACCCGCCGACCAGTCCACGTGCGGGGTCGGCGCATCCACGTGCAGCGTCTTGGGCAGCACGCCGTGTTCGATGGCCTTGACCATCTTGATGATCCCGGCGACGCCGGCCGCGGCCTGCGAGTGGCCGATGTTCGACTTGATGGAGCCGAGGAACAGCGGGCGGTCCTCGGAGCGGTCCTGGCCGTAGGTGGCCAGCAGGGCCTGCGCCTCGATCGGGTCGCCCAAGGTGGTGCCGGTGCCGTGCGCCTCCACGGCGTCGACATCGGTGGTCGTCAGTGCGGCGCCGGCCAGGGCCTTGCGAATGACGCGCTGCTGCGCGGGCCCGTTGGGGGCGGTCAGCCCGTTGCTGGCACCGTCCTGGTTGATGGCCGAGCCGCGGACGATCGCGAGGACCGGGTGGCCGTTCTTCCGCGCGTCGGAGAGCCGCTCCACGAGCAGCATGCCGACGCCCTCGCCCCAGCCGGTGCCGTCCGCGGCGGCCGCGAACGCCTTGACGCGGCCGTCGGAGGCGAGTCCGCGCTGGCGGCTGAACTCGGTGAAGGTTCCCGGGGTGGTCATGATGGTGACGCCACCGGCGAGTGCCATGGAGCATTCGCCCTGGCGCAGTGCCTGGATTGCCCAGTGCAGGGCGACCAGGGACGACGAGCAGGCGGTGTCGACGGTGACGGCCGGACCCTCCAGGCCGAGGGCGTAGGCGATGCGACCGGAGATGACGCTGCCCGCGTTTCCGGTCATCACGTGGCCCGCGACCTCCGCACCGGCGTGCTCCAGGCCCACGTCGTAGGCGCTGTTGGAGGCGCCGACGAAGACACCGACGCCGCGTCCACGCATGGACTCCGGGTCGATGCCGGCCCGCTCGAACGCCTCCCAGGACGTCTCCAGCAGCACTCGCTGCTGCGGGTCCATGGCAAGGGCCTCGCGCGGCGAGATCCCGAAGAACGCCGCGTCGAACAGGTCCGCCTCGTGCAGGAAGCCGCCTGCCCGGGCGTAGTCGCCGGTCTCGCTCCCGGGTTCCCGGTCCGATTCCCAGCCGCGGTTGTCCGGGAAGCCGGTGATCGCGTCCCCGTCGCCGCTGACCAGGTGCCAGAGTTCCTCGGGCGAGCGTACGTCGCCGGGGTAGCGGCAGCTCATCGCGACAATCGCGACCGGATCGTCGGTGACCGCGGTGACCTCCGCCTCGCCCGTCCCGGCCGACGCGGTGTCCTCGTCGACGAGGTCGCCGAGGAGTTCGCCACGCAGGTGGTCGGCGAGGAAGACGGAGTTGGGGTAGTCGAAGACGATGGTGGTGGGCAGCTTCAGCCCGGTGGCGGCCGAGAGCCGGTTGCGGAGCTCGACGGCGATCAGGGAGTCGAAGCCCAGTTCCTTGAACGCCCGGCGGGCCTCGACGGCCTCCGGGGTGGCGTGTCCGAGAACCGCGGCCACCTGGGTACGGACCAGGTCCAGCAGAGTGCGCCTGCGTTCGGCGGCGGACAGGGCGAGCAGCCGTTCGGCCAGGGAGGAACCGGAAGCGGCGGAACCGGCAGCGGCGGTGCGCCGCGCCGAGGTGCGGATCAGACCGCGCAGCAGCGCCGGGACGGGGCCCGTGCCGTACGCGGAACGCAGCGCCGTCAGGTCGAGTCGGGCCGGGACCAGGACTGCCAGATCGGTGCGCAGCGCGGCGTCGAACAGCGCCATGCCCTCGTCGTCGGAGAGGGCGCCCATGCCGCTGCGTGCCAGTCGCCGCAGATCGGTCTCGGTAAGTCCGCCGGTGATCCCACCGGCCTGGGCCCACAGACCCCAGACCAGCGATGTGGCGGGCAGGCCCTGGGCATGGCGGTGGCCCGCGAGGGCGTCCAGGAAGACGTTGCCCGCCGCGTAGTTGGCCTGACCGGCGCCGCCCAGGGTGCCGGCGATGGCGGAGAACAGGATGAATGCGGCGAGGTCGAGATCACGGGTGAGCTCGTGCAGGTTCCATGCGGCGTCCGCCTTCGGGCGCAGCACACGGTCCAGTTGTTCCGGCGTCAGGCCCGGCACCGTGGCATCGTCCAGCACACCGGCGGTGTGCACGACAGCGGTCAGCGGGTGTGCGGTCGGGACATCGGCCAGGACGGCGGCCAGCGCCTCGCGGTCGGCCGCGTCGCAGCCGACGACGGTCGCCTCCGCGCCCAGCGCGGTGAGTTCGTCGATCAGCCCGGTGGCGCCGGGGGCCTCGGGGCCGCGGCGGCTGGTGAGCAGCAGATGACGGACGCCGTGCTCGGTGACGAGGTGACGTGCGACCAGGCGGCCCAGGCCGCCGGTCCCACCGGTGATCAGCACAGTGCCCTCGGTGTCCAGGGCGGGCGCCGAGAGCTGCGGGTCCTGGAGATCGGTGGCCGAGCTGCGTGCCAGGCGCGGCGCGAGGACCTCGCCGGAGCGCAGCGCCAGCTCGGGTTCCCCGATGGTCAGGGCATCGGAGAGCGCGGCCGTCGAGGCATCCGTGCCGTCGAGATCGACCAGGGCGAAACGGCCCGGGTTCTCGGTCTCGGCCGAGCGCAGCAGGCCCCACAGGGCGGAGTGGGCAAGGTCGGTGACGTCGTCGTCGGGGCCGACGGCGACCGCGCCCCGGGTGACGACCACGAGCTTGGCGTCGGTGAAGCGGGCGTCGGCCAGCCAGCCCTGCACGAGTTCCAGCGCGCGGTGCGCCGCCCGGTGCGTGGCCCCGGTGAGGTCGTCGTCGGCCCGGGTCTCGGCGAAGGAGGCGAGGACCAGCTCCGGCAGGACTGTCTCTTCCGCCTCTACGGCCGCGGCGAGGGCGGCCAGGTCCGGGAAGGCGGTGGCGGCGATGTCTGCCACGCGCAGCCCGAAGGTGTCCTCGCCCAGTACCGCACGGCGTTCGGCGCTGCCCGGCCCGGACTCGACGGTCTGCTGCGCCACCCAGTCCAGCCGGAACAGCGACCGCCTGTGCGCGGTCGCACGGTCGGCATCGAGGTCCGTGCCGCCTTCCGGCAGCGGGCGGAGCGTCAGCGCGTCCACGGTGGCGACCGGTCGGCCGGTGGTGTCGGCGAGCGCCAGCGCCAGCGTGTCGTCACCGGTCGGTGTGATCCGGACGCGCAGCGCGTCCGCGCCCACCGCGTACAGGGTCACGCCCTGCCATTCGGCGGTCAGCCGCGCTCCCACGCGGCCGTGCAGCACGTGCAGCGCCGCGTCCAGCAGCACCGGGTGCACGGCGAAGGCCCCGGCGGCCGGGTCCATGCCCTCGATCAGACGTACTTCGGCGAGGAGGTCGTCGCCGCTGCGCCAGGCGGCGGTCAGCGCCTGGAACCCGGGCCCGTGCCGCAGTCCGGCCTCGGCAAGTTCCGCGTAGAGACCTTCGGTGTCGATCGCCTCGGCACCGGTCGGGGGCCACGCCGTCAGCTCGGCGGGCTCTGCCCCGGGCCGGGCGTCGGTCAGCACGCCGGTGGCGTGCCGGGTCCACGCCTGGTCGGCGTCGGCGTCCTCGGCCCGTGAGGAGACGGTGAACGGACGGCTCCCTGCGGAGTCCCGCGCACCGACCTCGACCTGTATGCGCACTCCGCCACGTGCGGGCAGCACCAGCGGCGCCTCCAGGGTGAGCTCCTCCAGGTGGTCGCAGCCGACCTGGTCGCCCGCCCGGATGCCCAG
>NZ_JBHJWQ010000075.1:0-5056 GCF_042266885.1 Streptomyces sp. NPDC056061
TACCGCTTCGTGTATTTGCTTCCCACCTGGTGCTACTTCCTCTGGAACCTCAGGTCCCAGTCTCCAGGTGTCCACGATCAAGGGGAAGCTTCAATAGACGCGTTGGACATGGGCCTTGAACTCGTCCGGACTTCAGCATCATCGGGCTTCCCCGGGAAGGGCGGCCCCCCTTCCCGGGCCCGATGGCAAGCATCACTGAGGGCCCCACCGGTCACGACGCTGTTGGTTTATTCGGCCCTGCACGTGACGTCGGTCCCCATGACCCGGTTGTGGTCATGGGGACCGACGTTGTTGTGTGGGGTGGGTGTCGATGTCGATGCAGTCGAAGGGGCCGGGAGAGATTCCGGCGGAGACGGTGCGGGTGGCGCGGGCCGCGTTCCCGAAGGGGAGCCTGGTGATCCGGGTGCGGGACGAGCTGGGGCAGATGTTCCGCGACGAGGAATTCGCGGATCTGTTTGCCTCACGGGGCCGTCCCGCCTGGTCACCCGCCGGGCTCGCGTTGGTGTCGGTGCTCCAGTTCGTGGAAGGACTGACCGACCGCCAGGCCGCAGAGGCGGTGCGGGCACGGATCGATTTCAAGTACGCGCTCGGGCTTCACCTCGACGATCCTGGCTTCGATTTCTCTGTGCTGTCGGAGTTCAGGGACCGGTTGGCCGGTGCCGACGGCGGGCGCCGGGTCATGGACGGTGTGCTGGCCGCGGTCCGTGAAAGGGGGTTGCTCAAGACCACAGGGCGGGCCCGCACCGACTCCTCGCACGTGCTGTCGTCCGCGCGTGAGCTGTACTGGCTGGAGCAGGTTGCAGAGACGCTGCGTGCGGCGTTGAACGCGCTCGCGCAGACCGCTCCGGAGTGGCTGTCCGAGATCGCAGAGCCGGACTGGTTCCGCCACTACTCCACCAGGGCCGAGGACTCCCGGTTCCCCAGGGGCCCGTACGAAGCGGGATGAGGTGGGGCTGCGGATCGGCCGGGACGGGACACGCCTGCTGGAAGCCGTCTTCGGCGCCGACGTCCCCGCTGCACTCCGCTCGCTTGACGAGGTGCAGGTCCTGCGTCAGGTCTGGGTCCAGCACTTCCACCGGGTGGACGGCGAGGTGACGCGGCGGGGCCCAAAAGACCGGCCGCCGGGCGCGACGCGCCTGGTCAGCCCCTATGACCCGGAGGCCCGTGTCGGCGTCAAACGGGACACCATGTGGGACGGATACAAGGTCCACCTCACCGAGACCTGCGGCGAGACGGACGCTCCGAACCTGGTCACCAACGTGGCCACCACGGTGGCGACCGTCGCGGACAACACGATGAACGAGGAGATCCGCCTGCCTGCCGAGCACTGGGTGAATGCCGGATACCCCACCGCCGCCCATGTCCTTGCCGCTCGCGACCGACATGGTGTCGAGTTGCACGGGCCACTGGTCCAGAACACTTCGTCCCAGGCCAAGGGAGCGTTCGGGCTGGACGCGTTCACCGTCGACTGGAAAAACCAGCAGGTGACCTGCCCCGGCGGTGTCACCGCCACGGACTGATATCCCCGCAACGATTCCAAGGGCCTGCCCGTCATCCGCGTCAGGTTCCCCGCCAGCCGCTGCGGCCCCTGTCCCCACCTGCGCTCATGCGTCAGCTCAGCCACCGGCCGCCGCCGCGAACTCATGCTGCGGCAACAGCAGGCCCAGCACGACGCCATCCGGCACATCCGCGCTGAACAGCCGACCGATGCGTGGAAGGAGCGCTACAAGATCCGGGCCGGCGTCGAAGGCACCGTCTCTCAAGCCGTCGGACGCTGCGGCCTGCGCAGATCCCGCTACCGGGGCCTGGCAAAGACCCAATGCCGGGAAGTTTAGGTTCGCCATCGTCGTGTTCGGTCGGTGGCTGTGGTGATGGTGAGGGTGATCTCCGCGTTGGGGATCGGGGTGTTCTTCCTGGTCGGGCTGTAGGCGAAGGTCGAGATCGGGCGTTTGACGCGGCGGGGCCGGATCCTGGTTGGGCGGTGCTGCGGGGCCAGCTCGCGGGGGTGCAGGATGGCGCGATGGATCACGGGAGTGAGCCAGTACCCCTGATGCCTCATGGTTCCAGTTGCGGTGATCACTGTGTTGCGGGCGGTGCGGATGGTGACGGCCAGTGAGATCCGGGACGGGGCGATCCCGGCTTGAGCGCCAGCGTCGACGGCGATCTGCCGCGCGGCCTGGTAGACGACGAGCAGACCGAACAGTTCCTGCTGGGCCGCGGTCCGATCCGCGCAGCGTCACCTTCACCCCGAAGTACGCGGTCTCTGCCTGCCACCTTCGGTGGTAGAGCTCGGCGAGTTCGGCAGCCGGGTAGCTTGGATGGTCCAGCAACGTGGTGAACAGCCGCAGGCTCGTGGCCGTCGCCGTGCCATCAGCGGCGCGAACCGTCACCGTGGCCTCGATCACGCGGATGGCCACGCCAGCGATCTGCGGCGCAATCGTGCGCTGGTGACGGGTCCACCGTCGTAGCCGGTCGCGTTCGTTGATCCCGGTGGACATCGACAGGTAGGTGCCGTCGGGAAGAGCATGCAGTACCGGCGGCTGCAGGTCGGCGCTCATCCGCCACAACAGTTGCGCTCCGGTGGCCGCAGCCGACCGGGCCAGCGCGAAACCCTTGCTGCCGCGGTCAGCCAGCAGCAGCATTCCTGGTTTCAGCGACCGACACAGCACCGTGCACTGGGACTCCTCAGCCTGGGTCCACGGCCCCAGCACCGCGTCGATCAGCGCCCGGGTTCCGCACTCGACCAGTGCGGACAGCCGGATCATGGGGAATCCGCAGACCCCGTTGCGGCCAGCAGCCCGGCCGCAGTACGACCGGTTGGCCTCACTGTCCGCGACCAGGATGCCCGTGCTGTCCCAGGCCACCGTCCGCAGCCCCTTCCACCACGATCCGGCCGCGTCTTCGGCCGCTATCGCCCCCTTCACCTGGTCGAACAGCACGGACAGCGGCGCCGAGCCGAGCCGACGTCGAGCCTGGCGCAAGGCCGCCGCGGACGGGTCCACGTCCGGCATGCCCGGCGCGGCGACCAGCGCAGCCCACACACCTCGATACCCGCACTCACCGAACAGAGCCACGGCCAGCACGAAGTACACGACCACTCGCGAAGGCAGCTTGCGCACACGCGACTGCACCCGCCCGGTCTGCGCCAGCACGGCGTCCACCAGCGACGGCGTGATGATCTGCGTCAACTCCCCCAAGTGCCCAGCCGCGAAAGCCTTTCCACCGGCATCGGCGTGTGCGGGCATGCCAGACTGAACCAACGGGGCTCCTCGTAGCAGCGGTGTCTTGGTCGACTTCTGTCCTACGCGGAGCCCCGCCCCTCTACATCAACTTCCCCGAACCGCTTGACAGCAGCCCCTGACTGCAAACTTCCCGGCATTGGGCAAAGACCAGCCTCCAGCACCAGCTCACCGGCGCCGCGATCAACCTCGCCCGCATCGACGCCCACCTCACCGGCACACCACGAGCCCGCACCTGCACCAGCCACTTCGCAGCACTTCGCCCCGCCGAGCTGACGCTCGACGGGGCGAAGCAAGGGGCCGAATTAACCAACAGCGTCCGCCATCCGGTGCGGCGGCCCTCAGCGGTTTCGCTGCACGAGCGCCACCCGCTCGAAGACGAACTCGTCGACGGCCTCGCCGTCAGCCTCCGGCTGCACGCGCCGCTCCCCGGCGCCCCGACCGAGGACGACCAAAGGCAAGAGGAACAGGGCGTCGTCGTCGCGCCGCGCGCCGAGCTACTGGGACGACCTCTGACCGCTCCCCCACTCCGTGAGACCCCGGGCCCGCCGACAGGGCCCGGGGTCTCGTGCGTCACCGCGTGGGCTACCAGCGGCGCAGGTTCTTGACGAGTGCGCGGTGCCACTCGGTGCGGCGCGGCACGTACTCGTCGGGCGCCGCACCGAGCGCGACGACCTGGTCTGTGATCCCGTAGGCAACCCGGTAGGCCAAGACCTGGGTGGCGTGGCCGATCCACTCCTCCGTCCTATGCGCCGGCGGCACGGGACCGAGCACAGTCACGAACCACATGGGCAGCAGGGCGCGGTCGCGGATCGCGTCGGCCAGGCGGCTACGCAGCAGCAAGTTCAGCTTCCTCTCCGCCCTGTCGCCCTGGTCGATCAGCGACGCCTTCGCCTGCCGCAGAGAGTCGTCCTGAGCCAGTGCGGCTTGGGCGGCCTGGGCGGGAGCGGCCAGCTTCTGGGTCCGCTGATCGTGCCTGTCGGCGAGGGGGTGGGACATGCCGAAGTCCATGAGGGCCTGCTTGAACTCGCGGGACGTGCGTGGCTGAGTGGCCAGGACGCCGGCGGCCTCCACCACCTTGTCGCGGTGTTCGTCACGTTCGGCGATGGCGCCTTCGTACTCGCGGACTTTGAGGCGGTGGGCCTCGCGCTGGTGTCCGGGTAGTAGGCCGGATCGTACGTGCCAGCCGTGGCTGGCGGTCCTGGCCAGCTTCCACTCCGGGCCGACGGTGTCGAGATCGGCGAGCGGGGCGCCGCCCGCGGCAAGCAGATGGGCTTCGAGGGCCTGGACGCGGCCGGTCAGCCGCTTGAGGGCCTGATCGGTGTCCTGGATGTCGCCGCGCACGTCGTCGTCCAGCTCGGTGAGGTCGTTGCGGAAGGTGCTGAGGTCGTCCTCAAGGCTGCGGACGTCGCCGCGGATGCCGCTCAGCTCGTAGTCGAGGTCTTCGACCTCCCTGGCTTCATCGGTGTGTAGTGACAGCACTTGTGCACGGGTTCCGAAGGCAGTCGGTGATCAACCCAACTCGGATTGGTGACGAGAAGTGATGGCACTGCCGGTTGCTCCCAGGGCCGCGTCAACTATTCGCTGTGATGGGATGGGGGCGTCCGTAGGGTTCGTGCATGGCCGACGAGAGGCGGAGCTGCGGCTTCTTGACCGCGAGTTCACCGAGCTCGGTGCGTCTGGCAGGCGCTGGAATGCGACGTCGATTCGCTGTTTTATGACCGACTACCTACGAAACGCGGTGTCGCCGCGTGATGCGCTGGGCGAGGCGGTGGTCAGCCCAGGAGTTTGTCCAGGTGATAGTCCAGCACCCTGAG
>NZ_JBHJWQ010000076.1:0-1397 GCF_042266885.1 Streptomyces sp. NPDC056061
GGGTTCGACTCCTCTCGGGCGCGCCATAAACGGGAAGTAGCTCAGCTTGGTAGAGCACTTGGTTTGGGACCAAGGGGTCGCAGGTTCGAATCCTGTCTTCCCGACCATTTATGGGGCCTTAGCTCAGCTGGGAGAGCGCCTGCCTTGCACGCAGGAGGTCAGCGGTTCGATCCCGCTAGGCTCCACCAAAAGTTTTTAAAAAAAGTTGTTGACTTTGAAGAAGTGACGTTGTATACTAATAAAGTTGCTTTAACAAAGCGGACAAACAAAATGATCTTTGAAAACTAAACAAGACAAAACGTACCTGTTAATTCAGTTTTTAAAAATCGCACAGCGATGTGCGTAGTCAGTCAAACTACTTTATCGGAGAGTTTGATCCTGGCTCAGGACGAACGCTGGCGGCGTGCCTAATACATGCAAGTCGAGCGGACAGATGGGAGCTTGCTCCCTGATGTTAGCGGCGGACGGGTGAGTAACACGTGGGTAACCTGCCTGTAAGACTGGGATAACTCCGGGAAACCGGGGCTAATACCGGATGGTTGTTTGAACCGCATGGTTCAAACATAAAAGGTGGCTTCGGCTACCACTTACAGATGGACCCGCGGCGCATTAGCTAGTTGGTGAGGTAACGGCTCACCAAGGCAACGATGCGTAGCCGACCTGAGAGGGTGATCGGCCACACTGGGACTGAGACACGGCCCAGACTCCTACGGGAGGCAGCAGTAGGGAATCTTCCGCAATGGACGAAAGTCTGACGGAGCAACGCCGCGTGAGTGATGAAGGTTTTCGGATCGTAAAGCTCTGTTGTTAGGGAAGAACAAGTACCGTTCGAATAGGGCGGTACCTTGACGGTACCTAACCAGAAAGCCACGGCTAACTACGTGCCAGCAGCCGCGGTAATACGTAGGTGGCAAGCGTTGTCCGGAATTATTGGGCGTAAAGGGCTCGCAGGCGGTTTCTTAAGTCTGATGTGAAAGCCCCCGGCTCAACCGGGGAGGGTCATTGGAAACTGGGGAACTTGAGTGCAGAAGAGGAGAGTGGAATTCCACGTGTAGCGGTGAAATGCGTAGAGATGTGGAGGAACACCAGTGGCGAAGGCGACTCTCTGGTCTGTAACTGACGCTGAGGAGCGAAAGCGTGGGGAGCGAACAGGATTAGATACCCTGGTAGTCCACGCCGTAAACGATGAGTGCTAAGTGTTAGGGGGTTTCCGCCCCTTAGTGCTGCAGCTAACGCATTAAGCACTCCGCCTGGGGAGTACGGTCGCAAGACTGAAACTCAAAGGAATTGACGGGGGCCCGCACAAGCGGTGGAGCATGTGGTTTAATTCGAAGCAACGCGAAGAACCTTACCAGGTCTTGACATCCTCTGACAACCCTAGAGATAGGGCTTTCCCT
>NZ_JBHJWQ010000077.1:0-3263 GCF_042266885.1 Streptomyces sp. NPDC056061
CAACACAGTGGACGCGAGCAACTGAGGACAAGCCCTCGGCCTATTAGTACCAGTCAGCTCCACCCGTTACCAGGCTTCCACATCCGGCCTATCAACCCAGTCGTCTACTGGGAGCCTTAACCAATCAAGTTGGTGGGAATACTCATCTCGAAGCAGGCTTCCCGCTTAGATGCTTTCAGCGGTTATCCCTCCCGAACGTAGCCAACCAGCCATGCCCTTGGCAGAACAACTGGCACACCAGAGGTTCGTCCGTCCCGGTCCTCTCGTACTAGGGACAGCCCTTCTCAATATTCCTACGCGCACAGCGGATAGGGACCGAACTGTCTCACGACGTTCTAAACCCAGCTCGCGTACCGCTTTAATGGGCGAACAGCCCAACCCTTGGGACCGACTCCAGCCCCAGGATGCGACGAGCCGACATCGAGGTGCCAAACCATCCCGTCGATATGGACTCTTGGGGAAGATCAGCCTGTTATCCCCGGGGTACCTTTTATCCGTTGAGCGACAGCGCTTCCACAAGCCACTGCCGGATCACTAGTCCCGACTTTCGTCCCTGCTCGACCCGTCGGTCTCACAGTCAAGCTCCCTTGTGCACTTACACTCAACACCTGATTGCCAACCAGGCTGAGGGAACCTTTGGGCGCCTCCGTTACCCTTTAGGAGGCAACCGCCCCAGTTAAACTACCCATCAGACACTGTCCCTGATCCGGATCACGGACCCAGGTTAGACATCCAGCACGACCAGAGTGGTATTTCAACGACGACTCCACAACCACTGGCGTGGCCGCTTCAAAGTCTCCCACCTATCCTACACAAGCCGAACCGAACACCAATATCAAACTGTAGTAAAGGTCCCGGGGTCTTTCCGTCCTGCTGCGCGAAACGAGCATCTTTACTCGTAGTGCAATTTCACCGGGCCTATGGTTGAGACAGTCGAGAAGTCGTTACGCCATTCGTGCAGGTCGGAACTTACCCGACAAGGAATTTCGCTACCTTAGGATGGTTATAGTTACCACCGCCGTTTACTGGCGCTTAAGTTCTCAGCTTCGCCAACCCGAAAGTCGGCTAACCGGTCCCCTTAACGTTCCAGCACCGGGCAGGCGTCAGTCCGTATACATCGCCTTACGGCTTCGCACGGACCTGTGTTTTTAGTAAACAGTCGCTTCTCGCTGGTCTCTGCGGCCACCCCCAGCTCAGAGCGCAAAGCCCATCACCAGAAATGGCCCCCCTTCTCCCGAAGTTACGGGGGCATTTTGCCGAGTTCCTTAACCATAGTTCACCCGAACGCCTCGGTATTCTCTACCTGACCACCTGAGTCGGTTTAGGGTACGGGCCGCCATGAAACTCGCTAGAGGCTTTTCTCGACAGCATAGGATCATCCACTTCACCACAATCGGCTCGGCATCAGGTCTCAGCCTCAACGTGTGACGGATTTACCTACCACACGGCCTACACCCTTACCCCGGGACAACCACCGCCCGGGCTGGACTACCTTCCTGCGTCACCCCATCGCTTACCTACTACAAGTCTGGTTCGTCGGCTCCACCACTACCCTCAACTCCGAAGAGATCGGGCCGGCTTCACGGACTAAGCATCGCCTGATTCAGTATTGGGCGTTTCAAAGCGGGTACCGGAATATCAACCGGTTGTCCATCGACTACGCCTGTCGGCCTCGCCTTAGGTCCCGACTTACCCTGGGCAGATCAGCTTGACCCAGGAACCCTTAGTCAATCGGCGCACACGTTTCTCACGTGTGTATCGCTACTCATGCCTGCATTCTCACTCGTGAACCGTCCACAACTCGCTTCCACGGCTGCTTCACCCGGCACACGACGCTCCCCTACCCAACCCAACACCCGTTAGGGCTTCATGCTGGATTGACACGACTTCGGCGGTACGCTTGAGCCCCGCTACATTGTCGGCGCGGAATCACTTGACCAGTGAGCTATTACGCACTCTTTCAAGGGTGGCTGCTTCTAAGCCAACCTCCTGGTTGTCTCTGCGACTCCACATCCTTTCCCACTTAGCGTACGCTTAGGGGCCTTAGTCGATGCTCTGGGCTGTTTCCCTCTCGACCATGGAGCTTATCCCCCACAGTCTCACTGCCGCGCTCTCACTTACCGGCATTCGGAGTTTGGCTAAGGTCAGTAACCCGGTAGGGCCCATCGCCTATCCAGTGCTCTACCTCCGGCAAGAAACACACGACGCTGCACCTAAATGCATTTCGGGGAGAACCAGCTATCACGGAGTTTGATTGGCCTTTCACCCCTAACCACAGGTCATCCCCCAGGTTTTCAACCCTGGTGGGTTCGGTCCTCCACGAAGTCTTACCTCCGCTTCAACCTGCCCATGGCTAGATCACTCCGCTTCGGGTCTTGAGCGTGCTACTCAACCGCCCTATTCGGACTCGCTTTCGCTACGGCTTCCCCACACGGGTTAACCTCGCAACACACCGCAAACTCGCAGGCTCATTCTTCAAAAGGCACGCAGTCACGACGCACCGGGAAAACCCGATGCGCGACGCTCCCACGGCTTGTAGGCACACGGTTTCAGGTACTATTTCACTCCGCTCCCGCGGTACTTTTCACCATTCCCTCACGGTACTATCCGCTATCGGTCACCAGGGAATATTTAGGCTTAGCGGGTGGTCCCGCCAGATTCACACGGGATTTCTCGGGCCCCGTGCTACTTGGGTATCTTCCAAACGAGCCGTCAATGTTTCAGCTACGGGGGTCTTACCCTCTACGCCGGACCTTTCGCATGTCCTTCGCCTACATCAACGGTTTCTGACTCGTCCCACGGCCGGCAGACCGCAGAAGAAAGAACCCACAACCCCGCATGCGCAACCCCTGCCGGGTATCACACGCATACGGTTTGGCCTCATCCAGTTTCGCTCGCCACTACTCCCGGAATCACGGTTGTTTTCTCTTCCTGAGGGTACTGAGATGTTTCACTTCCCCTCGTTCCCTCCACACTGCCTATGTGTTCAGCAGCGGGTGACAGCCCATGACGACTGCCGGGTTTCCCCATTCGGACACCCCCGGATCAAAGCTCGGTTGACAGCTCCCCGGGGCCTATCGCGGCCTCCCACGTCCTTCATCGGTTCCTGGTGCCAAGGCATCCACCGTGCGCCCTTAAAAACTTGGCCACAGATGCTCGCGTCCACTGTGCAGTTCTCAAACAACGACCAGCCACCCATCACCCCGCTCCGAAGAACAAGTTCACTGGGACCGGCAACTGAAGGCAACCATCACGGCCGTACC
>NZ_JBHJWQ010000078.1:0-4872 GCF_042266885.1 Streptomyces sp. NPDC056061
GTCGAGCATGCTTCTGATCGCCCGGGGTACCGGTTCCAGACGCAGCAAGAGGCTCATGGCGCGGCTGCGGACCTCTGGTTCCGGGTCGTCGAGCAAGGGCACCAGGTCCCGTCCGGTGTCCTCGGAGGTGTCCGCGAGGAATTCCATGGCCAGAACGCGCACATGAGGGCTTTCATCCAGCAGTGCCGTACGTGCCGTACGTGCCGTACGTGCCGCGGCGGCGGCATCGGGTGCAGGCGATGCGCGGAGCACGAGGAGAGCCACTCTTTTCTCGTTGCGTGAGCCGTTGCGCAGCAAGTGCCGCACCGACGCGAGAAGGTCGGGTCTTGCCCCGGCCTCTTCGAGCATGGTGCGGAACTCGGGTCCGGGCTCCGAAGCCATGGTGCGCAGAAGGTCAAGTGTCGTGCGGTGACTGAAGGTTCCGCTCATGTATCGCCTCGCCGTGTCACTCGGCGACGTACTGAGCTGTCATTCAACATGTCAATTCCCACGTCATTGAAGAGGAATTGCTTGACGTCCTTGACGGACCTGATCTTTCCGCTGAGGGGGCCGATGATCAGATCGTACGGCCAGCTGACTTCACCTCCGAGTTCCTTCTCCTTCTTCCGAAATTCGTTCCAGTTCATTTCTGTTTCGGTGCCGCCGTAGCCCTGCGGGTACCGTACCGGAACCGGTGTGTTCTTGTCCTTGAAGACGAGTGTGTAGTGGTTGGGCGTAAGATTGAATATGGCGTCAAATAATCCGAATTGGTTGATGGTATTGGTGGGGACGGTGAACTCGGTCACGCCCCATCGGTCGTCGTCCCTGCTGCGGCTGTACGTTTCCGCGACCTCGGCGGCTGCTACTTCTTCCTTGAAGGTGTAGAAGCCCGTTCCGAATTCTCCGTGTCCCCGCGGCTCAACCGGTGTGCCACCGGCGAATTGATCGGCGATTTCCTCGCTCGATCCGTGGTAGAAGTCCTCCTTCGTAGGGAGTCCCTGCACGGGGGGTATCGGCCCGGACGGTCCGATCGGCACCGATCCGTCGCCGACGGAGTCGTTGGGCGCCACTTTTACGTGGAAATCGAGCTTCTTTTTTGTGGATGCGGTTCCGGCATCATCCGGGAACGAGATGGAGAGCTTGATTCCGTGTTTCAGTTGCGGCTGGTACGTGGCTTCGAGTCGTCGGGCCAGGGCTTCCTTTTCGCGGCGGACCGGCTGATACTCGGATGCGGAGGCGGGCTTCTCCAGTTGCTGTATGGCCGATCGGACGATCTTCTGGTGCTTCGCTTCCTCTGCGGGGGTTGTCTTCCGGTCGGGTCCGGTGCCGCCTCCGTCCCCCTTGTCCTTCCCTTTGTCCTTTCCCTTGTTTTTCCCCTTGCTCTCCTCCTTGTCCTTCCCGTCTTTCTTCAGCAGCTTCTTGGCTGTTTTGGTGATGAGGTTGATGATTTTGTCGATGGCGCGGTTGACGGGGCGGGCGACTGTGTGGAAGACGGATTTGACTTTGTTGGCGAGGGAGCCGATGCCGAGGAGGGAGGCGAGGAAGCCGATGAGGAGGGGAATGCTGGCGGCGAGGGCGGTCTCGACCATTTTGGGGACGCTTGCGGTGCCGCCGTTGGCGATGGCGATGACGGCATCGAGGACGGCGTTGACGAATTCGACGATCTGGGCGCCCTGGTTCACGATGAACGTGACGATGTCGATGATTCCCTTGACCGCGCGGATGAAGGCGGAGGCGGGGTTGAGGAGGGAGATGATCCAGGTGATTCCGGCGACGATGACGGTGGGGATCAGGTAGCTGGTGAGTTTTTGCAGGATGGTGGCTTTGAGGTCGCCGGCTTCTTCCTGGATTTCCTTGGCGGCGCCTGCGGGGCCTTCGGTGGCGAGTTTCTTCGCAACGGGGACGGAGGACTCGACGGTGGTCATGGCCTGGTCGGGGATGCCCTTGCGGGTGATGCGGGCGCGGATGTTGGCCCAGGTCAGGCCGAGGAGGGAGCCGATGAGCTGGATGATGCCCTTGAGGTCGAAGCGGGCGGGGAGTTCGAGTCCGGCTTTGACGGCGGTGCCCAGGAGCCAGGAGACGATGCCGGTCTTGAGGTGGTCGGCGATGTTGGTGATGAAGAGGTTGAGGCCGGCGCCGACGGCTTTGACGAGGTTGCCGAGGAACCCGATGGGGTCCTTGATGATCTTCATGATCGCGGAGGCGGCCTTGGCGAGGATGCCGAGGAGGAGGTTCTTCAGTTCGTTGATCGTCTTGATGGCGCCGACGATCGCGTCCTTCGCCTTGTCGACCAGGCCCTTGTTGGCTTCCTGGAGCTTCTTGATTTCCTCGTCGACCTTGTTCAGCGCGGTGGTGTACTTCTGCGCGAGGTCCTGGACGAGTTGTTCGGACTTCTCGTCGACCGTGGCTTCGAGGTCGTCGAACTTTCCGGCGAAGTCGGTGGCGGCTTCCTGGCCGAACGCGCGGAGGTCGGCGGGGAGTCTGTCGACTTCGGTCTTGATTTCCGTTCTGCCCTTGGCTATGCGGGCCTTTGCCTTGCCGAGTTCGGTGCCGATGATGTCGGCGACGGACGAGATGACGGTCTGCATCTTCGCGACGTAGAGCTTGCGGGCTTCCTGGAAGAGGTCGTCGGCCTCCTTCGGCATGCCCATCAGCTTGTCCTTGGCCCACTTCGCGGGGCCGAACATGCCTGAGTAGCGTTTGTCCTTGTACTTCTTCATGCGGCGTTTGTGGTCGGCGGTGAACGCGTCCCGGGCGGCTTTCTCGCCCTGTGTGAACGCGGTGTCGACCTTCGTGTCGAGGTCGGAGAGGGTGGTCTCGACGTCCTTCTTCGTGGTGTCGTAGACCTTCTGGAGCTTGGCTGTTGCCTCGGCGCGTTTCTTCTCGTCCTTGGACTTCGTCTCGGCCTTGCCGCCGTCGATCTGTTTCCCGGCGGAGGAACGGGTCGCGGTGAGGGTGTTCATGGCGTGGGCGCCGGAGGCTGCCGCGTGGGCCTTCGCGTCGGACAGTTGCCGGGCTTCGGCTGTTCTGCTCTTGGCGGGGGCCTTCGCGGAGTCCGTTTCTGCGGTCTTCTTCGCGGTCAGGGCCTGGTCGAATTCGGGTTCGTTGCCCTTGGCGAGCTGGTCCTCGGTGATCTCGGCGTCTGCCATTGCCCGGTCGTTGGCGGCAGGGCCCTGGGAGAAGTCCGTCACGGGCGCGGGCTGTTTCTCGGGGACGGCGTCGGCTGCGGGCGGGGTGCCGGGGTTGGCGGGCGGCTGGTCCGGGGTCATCGGGGTGACGGGTTTGTCCTTGGCCGCCGAGGTGTCGGGTGGTGCCTTGGTGGCGGTGTCGATGTCCTTGGCCGAGGAGTTCTTGCCGTCCTTGACCTTTCCGTCGACCTCGTCCTTGATCTGGTCGGCCTTGCCGGAGGTGGAGAACTTGTCGGCCTGGTCGAGGTTCTTGGGGGCCTGGGCGTCGATGGCCTTGTTCACCGCGTCGATGAAGGACTGTTTGTCGAACTCGCCGGGTTTCGCGGCGTTCATCTTCTCGGCGTTGGCCGCCTTGCCCTGGGCTTCCTTGTCGTTCGGGGGTGCGACGGCCGCGTCCTGCGCGGATGCGGACTCGGTGGTGGCGGGGGCGTGGGCGGACAGGCGGGTCTTCTTCGCCGCGACATCGGCCTTGACCCTGCGGAAGCCGGGCGCCTGGGCGGGGGAGGGTTTCACCGGGGCGGTGTAGCGCTGGGCCACCAGGCGGGAGACTGCCGCGTTCCCCGCCGCCCGTTGCAGACGCTGAAGACTCCGGGCGGCCGAAGCGGTGGGGAGGGAGGCATCCGGTCGGTCATCCGTGGGGCGCCGCGGTGCGGGGGCCGCTGTACGGGACGCCGCTGTACGGGACGCCGGAGACCTGTCGGGGGAGTCCTTCACCATGCCGTGCCCCGGCACCCTGCGTACGAGCGGACGTCACCGGACCGGTTCCGTGTCCCCACCATGCCGCAAGTCTGGGGGCGGAACCGGGCGAAGGCGTGGGACGGGGGTGTGTGCCCACGGGCAGCGAGGACTGCCCGATGGGGCAGGCACCACGCGTATGGATCGGACGACACAACCGCGGCGGACACCGGGGGCGGGCCTCGCTCGACAAGCAGCACGAGGAAGGACCGGCGCGGGGAAGGGCCGACGCGGCGTCGGCCCGGGGAACCGGCGAGCCCCTCCGGCACGCCGCGTCCACGCGGGCCGAAGGGGCTTCGCCGGGGTCGGGCAGCTGTGTCACGCAGCCGCCTTGAACCCCCGCAGTCGCAGGGAGTTGCCGACCACGAAGACCGAGGAGAACGCCATCGCGGCTCCCGCGATCATCGGGTTGAGCAGTCCCGCCGCGGCGAGCGGCAGGGCGGCCACGTTGTAGGCGAAGGCCCAGAACAGGTTCGTACGGATCGTGCCGAGGGTCTTCCGCGACAGCCGGATGGCGTCCGCCGCGGCCCGCAGGTCCCCGCGCACCAGTGTCAGGTCGCCTGCCTCGATCGCGGCGTCCGTGCCGGTGCCCATCGCCAGGCCCAGATCGGCCTGGGCGAGTGCCGCGGCGTCGTTCACGCCGTCACCGACCATGGCGACCGAACGGCCCTCCGCCTGGAGCTTCTTGACGACGTCGACCTTGTCCTCCGGCATGACCTCCGCGTACACCTCCTCGATCCCGACCTCGGCCGCGACCGCCTCGGCAACCGCCCGGTTGTCGCCGGTCAGCAGGATCGGGGTCAGGCCGAGGGCCCGCAGCCGGGTGATGGCCTCGGCACTGGTGTCCTTGACCGCGTCGGCGACTTCCAGGACTGCTCGTGCCTCGCCGTCCCAGGCGACGGTGATGGCGGTTCGTCCGGCGGTTTCCGCCTCGGTCTTGCGGTGGGCGAGGTCGGTGGGGAGGTGGATC
>NZ_JBHJWQ010000079.1:0-4861 GCF_042266885.1 Streptomyces sp. NPDC056061
TCTTCGGCTACCTGACCCCAGCCGAGACCAGGCAGCGGCACCAACACGCCCTCGCGGCATAACGAACACGTGTCCAACATCACGGGGAAACTTCACTATGTAACCGCGCCTACCCGTGAGTTATGCCGTAAAACAAGGTGATTCATCGTTGTGCCGACCTTAGAGGCTGTTGTCTTTCCGAGCCTGACGGCTGCGTTTTCGCTGGTCAGGGGTAGGGGCGGCGTCGGTGTGGGAGTGATGGATCGTCGTTTCGTCGCTCTCGTGGAGGTTGTGGATGCCGTCGGTTGTCGGACTGCTGGAACAGCACGAGCTTGCCGCCCGTCGTCGTGTGGACGGGCTGCGCGAGGAAGCCGACCGGATCCAGGCCGAACTCGCGACGGCCGAGCAGGAGTGGTTGGAGTGGACAATCGCCCGCGAGCGTGTTGGTGCGGTGCTGTCCGGGCCGGGTGGGAGTCCGGCCGACGCGGTGGCCGCCGAGCGACCGGGCGGTGCCGGGACGGAAGCCGAGGTGCAGGCGTCACCGCCCATGGCGGCGAAGGCGAAGTCGCAAGTTCCGGTGTGGCGCGAGGGGCTGGCCCGGACGGCACTGTCGGCGGACTACCAGCGCATCCTGGCCGCTCTCGCGGACCGGGTCCGCCTCGGTCAGGGCCCGCTGACCTGCCAGGAGATGGCCGTCCTGCTCGGCATGGACGTGGTGCCGGCCAAGGTGGAGGCGCTGAGGGCGAAGGCGAAACGCCTGGTCGCGCGAGGCTGGCTGGCCGAGCCGGCACCGGGCCGGTTCACGCTCGCGCGGGGCGTGAACGGGCCAGACGGCGGGTCATGACCATGGTCATCAACCAGTAGACCATCGCCTCGGCGCTGGTGGTGCGGCGTTCGAAGTCGCGTACCAGGCGGCGGCTTCGCATCAGGTGGGCGAAGAACCGCTCGACGATCCACCGCTTCGGCAGCACCACGAAGCCGCGCGTGTCGTCGCTGCGCTTGACGATCGCCAGGACCAGGGCGAACCCGGCCAGACAGTGCTCGACGAGACTGCCGGTGCAGCCGCCGTCGGCCCAGACGAGTTCCAACCGGTGATGGACCTTCCTAACGAACAACGCACCGAGATCCAATGCCCCCCTGGGCTCACGCTCGGCGACATGGGCGGCATCTACCTGTTCGAATGCACCAGCTGCCCCGACAGGCCCTTCGCCTACCGCTCAGACTGTTCTTGACCGCGCGCGGCTCCAATCAAAGGGTGAGGGTTGAGGTCTGGGGCGTAGGTGGGCACGGTGAGCCAGTCGGCGTTCGCGGCGATGAAGTCCTCGCAGGCCCACGGCGTGTGTAACACCACCGGCTCGGACCGGCTCCACCTGGTCGCCGACGTGCACGCAGACGACGCCTACCAGTCCCTTGCCACTCGCCCGCACCTGCGCGACGGGGACGCCACCGACCTGCCGGAGATGACCGAAGCCGACCGCGCCGCACTGCTGGCTCAGGCCGAAGAACTCGCGGAGTTCGGCTTCACCAAGGCGGCGGAACAGACGCTGCTGCGCGCCTTCTACACCTACGCCCTGCCGGAGGGCGGCGCGTACGACCTGATCGCCGAACTCCACACGGGCCTCGGTCAGGACGGCGACGCGCACCGCTGGGAGGGCATGGTCGGGCAGACAGAACGGGCACGTGGTTGATGAAGTCGAAGCAGCTCTTGTGCGCGACGACATTCCGAACTGCTGCCCGCGGCGGACAAATGTGGCGAAGACCACGTCTGTCATTTCGGCGCCCGTCGCGCGGCTGTGCCGTGCCTGCGACGTGTCTGTGTCATTTTTGCCTCAGTCTGAGATGGGCGTCGCGGCGCGCCTCGTTGACGCACCGTCGTCGCCGTGCCCTCTGGCGTGCCCGGTCTTACGGCCGGGAGCTTCGTCCAGTGGTTGAACGTTCCAGCTGTCGCACAGCACAGCTCCACCGCGAGTTAGGTCAAAAAAATGATAAATAAGGGACGCATCGTCTTCGCAGTTACCCTCACCACCTTGGGCCTCGGGCTCACGGCCTGCAACAACGGCGAGGACTCGGCATCGGCGAAGGACTCGCCCTCGGCCTCCACCCCGGCCGCCCCGAGCAGCAAGAGCCCGTCCGCGGACCCAAGCGACGATGCTGCCGCTGCGCCCAGTGGTGACGTCGCCGCACCGGGCACGAAGTTCAAGATTGGTGACCGGGCGGTCCTGCCGTTCAAGTACGGGACCGATAAGGAGGGCACCGTCGCCGTGACGGTCACGGCGATCGAGAAGGGCGCCGAGGCCGACATGGCCCCATTCGGTGACAAGGCGAAGGGCATGACGCCCTACTACATCCGGATGAAGGTGGAGAACGTCGGCGGCACCGACCTGTCCTACGCGTCGCTGAGGCTGCGCGGCAAGCTGGAAGGCGGCGGCCCCACGGGCGTCGTTCTGATCGGCGACCTCCCGGGCAAGTGCGACAACGAGACGGCCCCCCGCGACTTCACCACCAAGGGCGCCTCCTACGAGACCTGCTCGCTCAGCGCCACGAAGACCGATCCCATCGCGGTTGCCTCGTTCGAGGAGGGTGACGCGTACAGGGACAGCCCGGTCCTCTGGACCAGCTGACCACCCATTCCCGTGTCCGCACGCCGGGTGCCGACAATCTGGCCTGTCAGCCGCCGGACCGGGCACGTTGGATCTACCTGATAGATCAGGCATTCCCTGCCGCTGTCGGGTCAGGGCAGCCTTGCGGCGGCAATGGCAGCACCCCGGGGCCAGAGCGCACTGATTCCCGGGGTGCGAAGGGCCGGAGGTGAAGAACGTTCACCGGAGGGTGAAAGAACCCCAGCCACCAGAACCGTACGGCATCGGTGTTCGACCCGTACGCGAGCCCGTTTCACCGGCGGCCCCCGCGCTCCTCGGCCCGGAAACAGGTGCGGCCTTCGGCCCAGGCGGCCCGGTTCAGCCAGCGGGGCGATGGCGGGTGTCCACGTATACCCGTGCCCCGACCCCGGGTTCTCCAGGGACCCGTAGCGTGGGCCGGGTCCCGGAGGTTGCCCAGAGCTGGTCGAGCGTGGTCATGACCGCGTGGACGGTCGCTTCGTCGGCTGCGGTGATGTCGAGAACGACAAGTCCGGGCTCGCTCAGATGCTGTTCGTGGATCAGTTCCATGACCCTACCGACGAGCGGCTACCTTCCGGGTTCCTCCCGTACCGGCACGGTCCGCCCTCACGGGTGACGCCACATCACCCGCCACCACCGCAGTCTCACCGGCCGCGCGCTCCGGGCGCCGCGCGATCGGGATGCCGTAGGAGGGGCCGTGTCATCGAGGGCCCGCTGGGATTGCCGCCGTGCTTGGCCCGGAGCGGGGCGCCGTCGCTCGGAGAATCAGTTGCCGCTCCGCCCGCGCCCCGTCGGATTCGCCAACAGGGTCGGATCGCCCTGCCCGGTCCCGCTGCTGGTTCCCGGCTGAGGCGGATGCGCGGCCCCCACGCGAATTCGAGGTCGTCCAGGAAGACGTCCTCCATTTTCTTCTCCCACTGGCTGCGCAGGCCGGACGGGTTGGTCTCCATCCGCTCCAGGATGACCAGGGTCTCGGGCTGGCCGATCAGCGCGTACCGGCCGTGCGAGGCGGGCCTGCTGCCCGGCCCGTACGCGCGCAGCAGTTCCTCCAGGCGGGCGCGGTGCTTCTCCACGAACGCTTCCAGGCGCTCGATGTATCCCTGACGTTCCTCGGTGCGTACCGCGCTCAGCGCGACGTCCAGGAACTCCCCGTCCGGCCAGTGCCGTTCGCCCGGCGCGGCCAGGGCCCACGGGAAGCGTTCCGCGGCCACCAGGACGTCGGTCGCGTCCAGCGCCGGAGCCGGGTCCGGGACGGGTTCGTCCGTCGGCGTTTCCTCAAGGGTGGGGGAGGCCGGCTGCTGGAGGTGGGCGAGGAGCACGGCGCTGGAGGCGGCGCGCCCGCGCCCCGTGGCGGCGGTGGTGTCGGCGATGCGCAGTAGGTGGCTGGCGACGTCGCGGACGCCTGCGAACCAGCCGTCCTCGAACCGCGGCTCGGACCCGTGCGGGGGGCTGCTCTCGGAGATCCAGGCGTGGGCGCCGGCCACCGCCCCGGCCTCCAGCGTTGCCATGATGTCGTCGGCCTGCTCGTGTCCGATCTCAACGGCGGCCAGGGCCGGGAAAACCGTGAACCGCGCGTCGGTGGCCTCGTGCTGGTGGTGGCTGATGCGGGCCAGCTCCTGGCCGTACGCATCGGCGTCGTGCTGCTCGCTACTCACGGGGTTCCTCCCTGGTTGGCGTGGGTCCGGGCGACGACACCGGGGCGTCGGCGGCCGGGGTGCGCATGATGCGCCGGCTGGTGTGCGGCGCGGTGATGACGTGGACCAGGACGACAACGGCCTGCCGCACGGTGTCGCCCCGGTGTAGAGGACTTGGTCGGCAGCCCGGTTTCCGGGCCGCCGTCGGGGTCGCGGGCGGTCGGGGAGGCACCCGGCCGCCGAGGCGATGGTGGGAGGCGGGGCGGTCATTCGGTTGCCCAGTCGGCGCCGAGCGCGGCGAGCGCGGCCAGCTTCGAGGCGGTGAGCTTCGCGCGCCGGGTTTTGTGGTTGGCGAGGAACACACCGGCCTTGACGGTGTGTTCCTCGCCGTCGATGACGACGGACTCGGTGTGATGGCGGGGGATTTTGAGGTGTCCTTCCCGGGCGGCGTACTGGGCGACCGCGGCGATGCCCCGCTCGAACGCGCTGCCCTTCCCGTCCTTCCGGCTAACCCCAATACCGTTCAGTTAGTGACTCGGATGGTGACGTGAGGGCTGTGTTCGGGCTGGGGCCAGTGTGCGTGGTGGGAGCGTTTCGCGGCCCATTTCAGGACCTTGCGTTTGACGACTC
>NZ_JBHJWQ010000080.1:0-4769 GCF_042266885.1 Streptomyces sp. NPDC056061
ATCCCACTCCGCATTCGTCAGATCCCCACGTCCCATCCCACCACCCTGACCTCAACACCCCACCCCTGTCAGGAGATCCGAGAAACAGACCCTAGAGTGCCGTCCTCCAGCACGGCCATGATGTCCAGGCGGGTGGTGTCGATCTGCACCTGTTCCCCGGGCCGCAGAACCGCCGGTGCCGACGACGCCGGGGCCGGCGCGGTAGCGGTCCGAGCGGCACGCCCGGGCAACTCGCCCGGATCAGCCAGCGCGTTCACCAACCGGTAGAACGAGGACGGAGGCGGCACCTCCACCACCCCCGCCCCGTGGAGTTCCTCCAAGATTTGCCCGGTCACCACCCGCAGCCCCTTCACCGTCCCCTTCGACCGGCCCCGCTGCCTACGCAACGCCTCCAATACCGCAGCTACCACCCGCTCATCGGCCCGGCCTGTCGCGCTGGACGAACGTGTCGTGCGCTTGTCGACCAGCCCCCACAGGCCCTGCTTGCGATAGGCGTGCCGCATCCGCTGCACCGTCGCAGACGTCACCCGCGTAAAGCCGAGCGCCGTCATCTCCTTCGCCTTGGCCGCTTCCCGCTGCGCCAGCGTCCACCGCTCAGGGTCGTACTCCTCCCGCATCACCTGCCCCGCACGGCCACCCGCAGGATGCGGCCATCCGCTCTCCACCTCCCGGATGTGCGGCAGCCACGCCAACGCCCGCTGCTGTGCCGCTGGCGGAACCGTCTCGAACAGCCCCCACTGCGGCACCGCACCCGGCGCCCGCGCCCCCACCACCTCAAAGCCCGGATCGGCGAACAACCGGCCCAGCAGCACCGTCGTATCCGTGCCGTTCTCACGCAGCAGATAGACCCGCTGCCCCTGCACCGCGGCCACCTGAAAGGTCTGCCCCCGGTAGACCACGTGCACCCCGACCTCCACCACCGGCCGCCGCCCTGCGCCCCGCCGCCCGCTCACCGCGCCCACCTCTCCCCAGACCCACCGACCTCTACCTCTGCCGCTCGCCCGCCGTCCCGAACACCTGCCGCGGACACGCCCACCAGAGCCCGCGCATGCAACGGCTCACCAAGATCCGCAACCAACTGCCCCGACCACAGCGCGTGGTAGACGACAGGCAAGACCTGCAGCGGCTCACCCACCGACACCGCCCCCTTGAACAGCGGCCGCGGCACGGCGAACGCCTCGGCCACCGCAGCCCGCAGCCCGCACGGCCCCCGGTACCGGGGATGGCGATAGCCCGCCAGCCACCGCAGATTCGCCGCCGCCAACACAGACAGCGGATCCAGCCGCCGATACACCCACCCCACCCGCGCGCATGCTGCTTCCAGCACCGCTCCCGCCCGCTGCGCCCTGACCCCGCCCGCAGCCGGGCCCGACGGACAGTCCGCGAACAGCCCGGTGCCATCTGCGTACCGAGCGAACAACTGCGGAACCCACGAACGGACCCGACCGTCCGCCTCGTCCCGCCATACGAACCGGACAGGCCGCCCGGCCAAGCCGATGACATCCGGATCCCGGTCCAGCAGCATCAGCTGCGTGCGCATCGCGGTCGAACCGTGCACCACATGCCGCCCGGTGGTCGCCGACCACCACCAGCCCGGACCCCACCGACGCCCCGGTACCACCGGAAACGCCGATACCGGCGCCAGTTCCTCGAACTGCACCGATGCGACCGCCTGCTCCCATGGCAGCTGTGTCACCTGCCCAGCAAGACTGCTGAAAGCGACCTCCATGTCCGAACCGCCCCCTTCCCGGACAGCGCGTCGAGCACGACACGTGAACTCCACGTCTTCCCGCTGGACAGCCAAGGGCGTACCGGCCATGCATAACGCGCGAACACAGCCCGTCCCACTCAAAAAGGTGATTCTCAGCGGAAGTGCGGACCGTGGTGCCGCTGCCCATATGGGCCGTAGCGGCCCGCACCGTGCGGGAGGATGAGACGTTCCCATTGCCGCCGTGAGCCGAGGTCGTACGTGATGCCTTCCAGCCCTGAGCCAGCGGCCACCGCAATGACGGCCCGAACCACCCCCGCCCGCCGTGCGCTGCGCCTCGATCAGCAGGCTGCGGTGGACAGTGCGGTGCGGCATCTGAAGAACCCGGGTACGCGCGGGCACATCGTCTCGGCGTGCGGGACCGGGAAGACTCTGACCGCGCTGCGCACCGCAGAAGCCCTCGATGTCCGGTATCTCCTGGTGGCGGTGCCAAGCCTGGACTTGATCGGTCAGTGGGCGGCGGCGGCCCGCGCTGACGGGCGAAGGGAGTCGTTGATGGCGGTCTCTTCCTCCGATGCCCGTAAGCATCCTGTGCTGGCGGGTGCGGGGGCGGTGAGTACGGGGTCGGGGGAGTACCTGGCGTACTGGCTGGCTCAGCGCAGGAAACGGCACGAGAAGGCGATCGTGTTCGTCACGCTCGATTCCCTCCCTCGGATCGAGGAGACCCAGCACTCGGTCTTCACTGCCCCTGTCTTCGACCTCCTGGTCGTGGACGAGGCGCACCGCACCGCACCGCAGGGAGCTGGGACAAGCAGTGGACGATGATCCACGACCAGGCCCGGATCCTGGCCGACCGCCGCCTCTACATGACCGCGACCCCGTACGAGTGGGAGGCTCCGCGTCTGACCGAGGCCCCCGATACACGGCCCCGGCCGAAGCGGACCGCGGCCACCGCACCCGCGTGGGAGGCCCCGTCCCTGATCGCGTCGATGGACGATCCGAAGGTCTTCGGCCCGCGCCTGCACACCTACTCCCACGCGGACGCGATCGAGGACGGCGTCCTGGCCGACTACCAGCTCCTCGTGCCCACGATCACCAGCACCGACCTGCGCACCATCCTCACCAACTCCGGCGACACCCACACCGGGTTCGGCCCAAGCGCCCGTCGCACGACCGCGCTGCACATGGCCGTCCTCAAGGCCATGACCCAGCACGACCTCAAGCATGTGATCGTGTACTTCCAGCAGGTCGCGGACGCCGCCGACTTCGCCCGCCAGTTCCCCCATACGCTGCGCACCCTCCCCGCGGACCAGCGCCCCGCATGGGCCGACGACCTTCTCGTGCAGTCGGTCAACGGCACCCACACCCCCGGCCAGCGCCACGCCATCCTCACCGGCTTCGCTGATGCCGACCGTGGTGTGCTGACCAATGCCCAGGTCCTCGGCGAGGGAGTGGACCTGCCAGCCGTGGACGCGGTCGTGTTCGCGGACCGCACGGCGAGCGTGCGCCGCATCGTCCAGGCCCTCGGCCGCGCTCTGCGCAAGCCCCCGACCATCGAGCGCAAGACGGCGAGCCTGGTCATCCCCGCCTACACCCCACCCGACGCCGACCCCACCGACCTCCTCTCCACCCCCTACGAAGCCCTCTGGCTGGTCACCGCCGCACTCCGGCACCATGACCAGTCCATCGCTGCCCGGGCCCCGCGCAAGAACGCCAAGCGCCGCCCGGACGCCAGCACCCACACCCTGATCACACGCCGGTTCCGGTTCGACTTCACTCTCGACCCCGGACATATCGCCCGGGCCATGGACTTGCTGGCCTGGCCCGCCGCCGGCGCTGTCCTGTCCGCACCCCGCCGCGCCGGCCTCGCGGCCGCCGTCCGCTACCACGCCGAGCACGACCACCTCCGCATCCCGGCCGACTACGAGGACGCCTACGGCCACCGGCTCGGCCAGTTCATCACCGGACAACGCACCGCCTACCACCAAGGCGCTCTCACCGAGGACTGGATTGCCGAGCTCGAAGACCTGGGCATGGTCTGGGACGAGAACGAAGCAGCCTGGCAGGGACACCTGGCCACCATCGAGGCCTTCCACACCACCCATGGCCACCTCGCCATCCCCTCCCAGGAACCGGGCGGCCAGTTCCTCGCCGACCAGCGAACCCTGGCCCGCAAAGACCGCCTCACCTCCAGCCGCGAAACCCAGCTCACCGCCCTCGACCCGCACTGGACACTCCCGCACGGACCCGACTGGCACCGCAAATACCACCTGCTGCGCCGCCACATCGAAGCCGGTCACGACCCGGCCACGCTGCGCCGCGACACGGTGATCGACGGCGTGAAAGCCGGCATCTGGCTGCACCGTCAGTTCACCACCTGGCACGAACTCAACTCCGGCCAACGCGACCTCCTCACCAGCCTCGACCTGACCGCCGATCAAGTCCCACTGAGGCAAACACCGAGAACGCCCGTCACATCCGGCACCAGGAAACGCCGTTCCTTCGAACAGACAGCGCTGCTGCTGCGCGCCTTCGTGGAGCGCCACGGACGCCCGCCCGGCGCCAGGGAATGGATCGAGGCCGACGGCGAACGCGTCATGATCGGCCCGTGGCTGTGCAAGACCCGCACCAAACAGAAAGCAGGTCAACTACCGGAAGAGCAAAGCAAGTTGATGGAAGAGATCCTCCGAGAGGACCGGCCCGGAACCGCCACCGACGTTCCCGAAGAGGGACCCGCAGATATCTCGGAAGTTCCATAGTTTTTCTGCTTCCATAAGACAGGCCAGCCTCCGACCGCGAGCTAGCGGAAAGAGGACGCCCCGTCAAGCAGTCAGGCACACCCAAGTCCTGACCCCCTGCGCACGCAGCCAGCCCAGGGACGCGCGGAGCGCGGACCGGTCGCCCTGATCGCGGAGCGAACAGGGCCCGAGTCCAACGGAGTTGGACTCCAGGGCCACGGAGTGGCCCGGATCCCCGGGACGAAGTCCCGAAAACCACGCACGGAGTGCGTGGTCGTCTTCCGTCGCGTAGCGGCGGCGCGTCGTGTCTGCGGAGCAGACCG
>NZ_JBHJWQ010000081.1:0-3520 GCF_042266885.1 Streptomyces sp. NPDC056061
ACCGCATCCAGAGCCGCCGCGAACACCGGGAACGCGTCATACAACTCACGCCCCATACCCAGCCGCTGACTCCCCTGCCCCGTGAACAGGAACGCTGACTTACCACCCACCACCGAACCCGACACAAGACCCGCAGCGGCGTTGCGCCCCTCCGCCAGCGCCGTCAGAGCGTCCAGCAGAGCGGTCCGGTCCTCGGCGAGCACGACTGCGCGGTGGTCGAAGGCCGCGCGGCCGGTCGCGAGGGAGTAGCCGATGTCGTCGGCGGACAACTCGGGGTGCGCGGTCACGTGGTCCAGGAGGCGCTCGGCCTGGGCGCTGAGCACGTCAGCACTGCGGCCCGACAGGATCCAGGGCACGACGCCGGTGCCGGTTGCCGAGGTCTCGACCGGCTCCGCCGTCGCGGAGTCGTCCAGCGGGGCCTGCTCGATGATGGTGTGCGCGTTGGTCCCGCTGATGCCGAAGGACGAGATGCCCGCGCGGCGCGGGCGGCCGGTCTCCGGCCACTCCACCGCATCGGTCAACAGCGAGACCGCACCCGCCTCCCAGTCGACGTGCGGCGACGCCTGATCCGCGTGGAGAGTCTTCGGCAGCACGCCGTGGCGCATCGCCATGACCATCTTGATGATGCCCGCGACACCGGCAGCGGCCTGGGTGTGGCCCAGGTTCGACTTGATCGAGCCCAGCCACAACGGCCGGTCGTCAGCGCGCTCCTGGCCGTAGGTGGCCAGCAGCGCCTGTGCCTCGATCGGGTCACCCAGCGTCGTACCCGTACCGTGCGCCTCGACCGCGTCCACCTCGGACGCCGACAGACCGGCCGTGGCCAACGCCTGCCGGATCACCCGCTGCTGCGACGGGCCGTTCGGCGCCGTCAGGCCGTTGCTCGCACCGTCCTGGTTCACCGCGCTGCCCCGCACCACCGCCAGCACGGGGTGGCCGTTCTTACGCGCGTCGGACAGCCGCTCCACGAGCAGCATGCCCGCACCCTCGCCCCAGCCCGTACCATCCGCGTCGGCCGAGAACGCGCGGCAGCGACCGTCGGCGGACAGGCCGCCCTGGCGACTGAAGCCGATGAAGGTACCGGGGGTGGCCATCACGGTCACACCGCCGGCCAGGGCCAGTTCGCATTCGCCGTTGCGCAGCGCCTGGATGGCCCAGTGCAGGGCGACGAGCGAGGAGGAGCAGGCCGTGTCGATGGTGACGGCCGGGCCCTCCAGGCCGAAGGTGTACGCCACCCGGCCCGAGGCGATGGAGCCGGTGCTGCCGGAGCCGAGCGCGCCTTCGCCGCCGCCGTCCGGGGCCTGTTCCACCAGGGTGGCGTAGTCGTGGTACATCACGCCCGCGAAGACACCGGTGCGGCTGCCTCGCAGGGTGACGGGGTCGATGCCCGCCCGTTCGAACGCCTCCCAGCTGGTTTCCAGCAGGAGCCGCTGCTGCGGGTCGGTGGCCAGCGCCTCGCGGGGCGAGATGCCGAAGAATGTGGGGTCGAACTCGGCGGCGTCGTGCAGGAAGCCGCCCTCGCGGGTGTAGCTGGTGCCGGGGTGCTCCGGGTCGGGGTGGTAGATCGCGTTCAGGTCCCAGCCTCGGTCGACCGGGAATCCGGAGATCGCGTCCTCGCCTGCGGACAGCAGCGTCCACAGTTCCTCGGGGGTCCGGACACCGCCGGGGTAGCGGCAGCTCATGGCGACGATCGCGATCGGCTCGTCGTCGGTCACGGTCCGTGCCACGGCGTCGGCTCGGGCGCCGGATCCGACGAGCTCGTCCCGCAGGTACCGGGCGAGCACCTCGGAGGTCGGGTAGTCGAAGACGAGGGTGGCGGGCAGCCGCATGCCGGTGACCGCGTTCATGCGGTTGCGCAGCTCTACGGCGGTCAGCGAGTCGAAGCCCAGGTCGCGGAAGGCACGCTCGGGGTCGACGGCGTCGCCGGAGCTGTGACCGAGTACGGCGGCGACCTGGGTACGAACCAGGTTCAGCAGAGTGTCGAGCCGCTCGGCTTCACCGAGTCCGGCCAGTCGCTGTGCCAGCACGCCCTGGGAGGCCGAGCCCTCGGCCGTACGGCGGGCCTGCACCCGCACCAGGCCGCGCAGCAGCGGGGCAACGGCTCCGGAGGAGGAAGCGGCCTGGGCGCGGACAGCCGCGAGATCCAGCCGCATCGGTACCAGCAGCGCCTCGTCGGCGCCGGTCGCCAGGTCGAAGAGTTCCAGGCCCTCGGCGGCGGACAGTGCGGCGACCCCGGCCCGGTTCATCCGGGAGACGTCCGCCTCGTCCAGTTCACCGGCCATGCCGCCCGACTCGGCGGCCCACAGGCCCCAGGCCAGCGACGACCCAGCCAGCCCCCGTGCCCTGCGATGCTGGGCAAGGGCGTCCAGGAAGGCGTTGGCAGCCGCGTAGTTGGCCTGTCCCGCACCACCGAAGACACCGGCGGCCGAGGAGAACAGCACGAACACCGACAGGTCCAGACCCTCGGTCAGCTCATGCAGATTCCACGCCGCATCCACCTTCGGACGCAGCACCCGCCCCAGACGCTCCGGCGTCAACGAGCCAACGATCCCGTCGTCCAGCACACCGGCCGTGTGCACAACCCCGGTCAACGGATGCTCCGCCGGAACCGACGCCAGCACACCCGCCAGCGCCTCGCGGTCCGCGACATCACACGCCGCCCAGACCACCTCAGCACCCAACCCCGACAACTCCGCCGCAAGCTCCGAAGCCCCCGGAGCCGCACCACCACGCCGACTCACCAACAACAACCGACGCACACCACGCTCGACCACCAGATGCCGGGCAAACAAACCACCCAGAGTGCCGCTCGCACCCGTGACCAGCACCGTTCCCTCGGGGTCAAAACGCTCCGGTTCCGTCACCGGCGCGGCGGCGCGGGCCAGCCGTGCAGCCCGCAGCACACCCTCGCGCACCGCGAGCTGCGGCTCGCCGGAGGCCAGCGCCGCCGGGAGGGCGCGCCGTGATTCGATCGTGCCGTCGGTGTCGATGAGGACGAATCGTCCCGGGTTCTCCGACTCGGCGGAGCGGACCAGCCCCCGGACCGCGGCGCCCGCCAGGTCGTCCACGGACTCACCCGCTCCGACCACTGCCGCACCCGAGGTCAGCACCACCAACCGCGAGTCCGTGAGACGGTCGTCGCCCAGCCACGCCTGGACCAGAAGGAGCGCTCGCTGCGTGGCCAGGTGCACCGAGCCGAGTCCGGCATCGGCATCGGCATCGGCATCGGCATCGGCATCGGCATCGGCATCGAGTGCGAACGTGACCAGCACGTCGTCCGGCACCGGGGCTCCGGACTCGATCGCCTCGGTCAGCGCGGCGAGGTCGGCGTAGACGTCGAGGCGCTCATCGTCGCCCGCCGCCGGGCTCAGCGCGTCGGAACCCAGCACGGCCCAACGGCCACTTGCCGGGGCTGCGGATATCTCGTCCCAGTCGAGTCGGAAGAGCGAGTCGTTCCGACTGTCACGCGACGCACTGCTGATCTGCTCCACCGACACCGGACGCAACACCAACGAGTCCACCG
>NZ_JBHJWQ010000082.1:0-3462 GCF_042266885.1 Streptomyces sp. NPDC056061
GGGCCCGGGGTGTCGAGGTGGACTGGGGGGCGGTGTTCGAGGGCACGGGTGCCCGCAGGACCGACCTGCCCACCTACGCCTTCCAGCACCAGCACTACTGGCTGGAGGCCGGCGCCCCCGCCGTGCCCGCCGCCGCGACCGCGGACCCCGTCGAGACCCGCTTCTGGGAAGCCGTCGAACGAGAGGACTGGCAGGCCCTGGCGGCCGAGCTGGCGGTCGACGGCGACGAGCGGGTCAGCGCACTGCTGCCCGCCCTGTCGACCTGGCGCAAGCAGGCGCGCGAGCGTTCCGCGGTCGACGGCTGGCGCTACCGCGTGACCTGGAAGCCGCTGACCGAAGGCCAGTCGGCACGCCTGTCCGGCACCTGGCTGCTGATCGTCCCGCAGCACGTGGCGGAGGGGGAGTGGGCGCAGGGCGCGGCCCGCATCCTCGTCGAGCGCGGCGCCGCCGTACGAACACTCGTCATGGACACCGACACGGACGGCCGGACCGCCCTCGCCGAGCTGCTGCGGCAGGCCGACGCCGACGAGGACGCGACGCTTCACGGCGTGCTGTCGCTGCTGGCACTCGACGACCGGCCGCACCCCGAGCACAGCTCCGTCCCCGCCGGGGCCGCCGCTCAACTGGCGCTGATCCAGGCGCTGGGCGACGCGGAGATCACCGCGCCGCTGTGGTTCGCCACCCGGGGCGCCGTCTCCACCGGCCGCTCGGACCGGCTGGAATCGCCGCAACAGGCCCTGGTCTGGGGCCTGGGCCGGGTGGCCGCCCTGGAACACGGCGAGCGGTGGGGCGGCCTGGTCGACCTGCCGCAGACCGCCGACGACCGGGCACTGGCCCGGCTGGTCACGGTCCTCGCGGGAACCGAGGACGAGGACCAGGCAGCGATCCGGTCCACCGGACTGTTCGTACGACGCCTGGTCAGGGCCCCTCTCGCCGAGACGCCCACCGTGCGGGAGTGGCGTCCGTCCGGGACGACGCTGGTGACCGGGGGTACGGGTGCGTTGGGTGCGCAGGTGGCGCGTTGGCTGGCTCGCAACGGTGCCGAGCACCTGGTGCTGACCAGTCGTCGTGGTCCGGACGCGCCGGGCGCGGCCGAGCTGCGCGAGGAACTGACCGCGCTCGGCGCGGAGGTCACCGTCGCCGCCTGTGACGTGGCCGATCGCAAGGCCGTCGAGGCGCTCCTCGCCGCCGTCCCGGCCGACAGGCCGCTCACCGCCGTCGTGCACACCGCCGCCGTACTGGACGACGGTGTGATAGAAGGACTGACGCCCGAGCAGGTCGACCGGGTCCTGAAGGTCAAGGTCGACGCCACGCTCCACCTGCACGAGCTCACCCGGGACCTGGACCTCTCCGCGTTCGTGCTCTTCTCCTCCTTCGCCGCCACCTTCGGCGCACCCGGCCAGGGCAACTACGCACCGGGCAACGCCTTCCTCGACGCCTTCGCCGAGTGGCGCCGCGATGCCGGACTGCCCGCCACGTCGCTGGCGTGGGGCCCGTGGGGCGAGGGCGGCATGGCCGAGGGCGGCGTCGGCGACCGCATGCGCCGCCACGGGGTCATCGAGATGGCACCGGAGAAGGCCGTGACCGCGCTCCAGCACGCTCTGGACCGGGACGAGTCGGTGCTGACCGTCGTCGACATGGAGTGGAAGCGCTTCGTCCTCGCCTTCACCTCCGGGCGGTCCCGGCCGCTGCTCCACGACCTGCCCGAGGCACGGGACGTCATCGAGGACATGCGGGGCGACGCCGAGACGGAGGACGCCGACGGCACCGCGCTCGCGCAGAAGCTCGGCGGACTCCCCGAGGCCGAGCAGGA
Organism: Streptomyces sp. NPDC056061; assembly: GCF_042266885.1. Lineage (NCBI taxonomy): Bacteria > Bacillati > Actinomycetota > Actinomycetes > Kitasatosporales > Streptomycetaceae > Streptomyces > Streptomyces sp. NPDC056061. The sequence goes on from NZ_JBHJWQ010000082.1 coordinate 1,814, forward strand.
GCGGCTGCTGCTGGAACTGGTGCGCGGCGCCGTGGCGACGGTGCTGGGCTACGCGGACGCCGAGGCCGTCGACTCCGCACGCGCCTTCAAGGAGCTGGGCTTCGACTCGCTCACCGCGGTCGAGCTGCGCAACCGGCTCGGTGCGGCCAGCGGACTCAAGCTGCCTCCGTCCCTGATCTTCGACTACCCGACCCCGAAGGCCCTGGCCAAGCACCTGCGCGCCGAGCTGTCCGGCGGACGGCCGGCGCTCGCGGCCCCGCTGCCCACCGCGGCATCCCTGGCCGACGACGAACCGATCGCGATCGTCGCGATGAGCTGCCGCTTCCCCGGCGGGGTGCGCACCCCCGAGGAGCTGTGGCAGCTGCTGACCTCCGGCGGCGACGCGCTGTCGGAGTTCCCGGCCGACCGCGGCTGGGACGTGGAATCCCTCTACAACCCGGACCCGGACTCGCAGGGCACCAGTTACACCCGTGAGGGCGGCTTCCTCACCGGCGTCGCCGAGTTCGACCCCACCTTCTTCGGGATCTCGCCGCGCGAGGCGATGGCGATGGACCCGCAGCAGCGGCTGCTGCTGGAGACGTCCTGGGAGGCATTCGAGCGGGCGGGCATCGACCCGGCCACGCTCCGGGGCAGCCAGTCCGGCGTCTTCGTCGGGACCAACGGCTCCGACTACTCCATCCTCATGCGGAACGCCACCGACGGCTACGAGGGCCACCTGGCCACCGGCAGCGCCGCCAGCGTCGTCTCCGGCCGGCTCAGCTACGTCTTCGGGCTGGAGGGCCCGGCGGTCACCGTCGACACGGCCTGCTCGGCGTCGCTGGTCGCCCTGCACCTGGCCGTCCAGGCCCTGCGCACCGGGGAGTGCGAACTCGCCCTGGCCGGCGGTGCGACCGTGATGGCCACCCCCGGCACCTTCATCGAATTCAGCCGACAGCGCGGCCTGTCCTCCGACGGCCGCAGCAAGGCGTTCTCCGCGGACGCCGACGGCTTCAGCCCCGCCGAGGGCATCGGCATGCTGCTCGTGGAGCGGCTGTCCGACGCGCGGAAGAACGGCCACCCGGTGCTGGCCGTCGTCCGCGGCAGCGCGATCAACCAGGACGGTGCGAGCAACGGTCTGACGGCGCCGAACGGGCCGTCGCAGCAGCGGGTCATCCGCCAGGCCCTCGCCAACGCCCGGCTCACCGCCGCCGACGTCGACGTCATCGAGGCGCACGGCACGGGGACGACGCTGGGCGACCCGATCGAGGCGCAGGCGCTGCTGGCCACCTACGGCCAGGAGCGCCCCGCCGACCGGCCGGTGCTGCTGGGCTCCGTCAAGTCCAACATCGGGCACGCCCAGGCGGCCGCCGGTGCCGCGGGTGTGATGAAGATGGTGCTCGCCATGCGGCACGGTGTCGTGCCCGAGTCGCTGCACATCACCGAACCGACCCCGCACGTGGACTGGTCGGAGGGCGCAGTCTCCCTGGTCACCGAGGCCACACCCTGGCCGCAGGGCGGAACGACCCGCCGGGCCGGTGTCTCCTCCTTCGGCTTCAGCGGCACCAACGCGCACGTCATCCTCGAACAGGCCCCGGCCGAGGAGCCGGCCCCCGTCGAGGAGCCGGTGGCGGCCCCCGGCGTGCTGCCGTGGGTGCTGTCCGGGAAGACCC
>NZ_JBHJWQ010000083.1:0-3034 GCF_042266885.1 Streptomyces sp. NPDC056061
CCTCCTGTTCACCAAACGCCACCTCTTCGACCGCTCGAACATCGAACTCGACTTCGGCGGCCACCGCATACGCACCGAAGGCATCGAGAAGAACACCCACGACAACCCCTTCGGCGCCGTCCTCTCCTTCCGCGGCACCACCACCGACACGGTGGTCGAACACACCCTGAGTGCGGCGATGCCGGACCTCTCGGACCTGTTCGAGGTCGGCGACTCGTCGAAGTTCGCCGTCGGTCAGTGGTGGGCCGTCGAGATCGACGCCCTGGCGGGCAAGTACGAGAAGGAGATCCAGCGCCTGGTCCAGGTCACCGACGTCGTCGACGCGAAACACATCCGCGTCAACTACCAGATCGGCTGGGACCTGGCCGCCGGCCGCAAGCTCAGCTGGACCCGGGTCGAGCCCGTCGACCGCGCCCACGTGCGCAACATGGTCTTCGAGGGCTGGGGCGACGACGAGATGTCCGGCTCGCACCCGGTCGCGTACGAGTACGCGGTCCGCTGCGACGTCTCCGGGATCGAGGCCATCGGCACCTTCTGGCCGGTCGTGATGCGCCGCTGGTGCACCTATTACCGCACCGAGCAGTGCTCGCTCACCAACCCGAAGTCGGTCACCTACGGCGGCGCGGGCTACCTCACCCAGCAGATCTACTGCCTCTACGGGCACGTCGAGGACTGCCACACCTCCAACGCCCGCCACCTCAACGACTTCACCGCCTCCGCCTACTGCTACGTCACCAACTGCCACGGCGACGGCGACGACGAGGGCCCCTTCGTCACGCACGGCCAGTTCGAGCACGACCTGGTCTACACCGGCAACTCCGGCCTGATGACCTTCGCCAACTCCGGCGCCGCCTGGGGCGGCAGGGCCAAGCGGATCACCGTCCGACGGCACGCCTGCTCCTGGTTCGTGGCCCGCGTCAAGATCACCGATCTGACGCTGGAGGACGTCCTGGTCATCGGCAAGAAGTCGCTGTCCGGCTCCGGAATGCTCTGGGTCAACGCCGACGGCGTCCAGATGCGCGGCTGCACCGCCACCGGACCACTGATCGTCTCCCGGGCCTCGGACCTCTCCGCCCGCCCCAATGTGATCGCCGACTCCTCGTTCGCCTTCGCGGCCGGTGCGGAGATCACCCAGGCCAACGTCACCGCCCCGCTCACCCTCCAGCGCTCCGTCCTGAAGGGCGTCGACGGCGCGGTGTTCAACGGCACCGGACCGCTCGTCCTGGACCAGTGCACGCTGACCGGCTCCGAGGACACCGCCCCGGTCTCGCTCGCCCACACCGACATCACCGTCCTGGGCGGCGAACTCCGCAACACCGGACTCAAGCTGACCTCGGCCAAGGACCAGCGGCTGCGCGTCGACGGCACGCGGCTGAACGGCACCAACAAGGACGGCGCCCTGCTGTCCCGCACCGGCACCGGACGGACCGTCGACTGGCAGCTGTCCGGCCTCGACTCGACCGCGCCCAAGGGCACCGCCCACCTGCTGGTCACCGAAGGCCCCAACCGCTACCGCGCCACCGGCTCCACCTTCACCGGCGGCCGGCTCGAACTGCGGCCCGCGGCGTTCACCGGCAACAGCCACCTGCTGCACACCGGCTGCGTCGAGGACGGCACCGAGCGCACCGCGCTCCCGGAGGAGGGCGCCCGCGTCGCCCACACCGCGGCCACGCTGCGCATCTGACCACGTGGGGCCGCTCGTCCGGATCAGGCCCCATCCCACCGAGCACCAGGGATTCTCCGTGTCCACGCATACCCCGATCACCGGCCGGCCCGTCCGGGTCGCGCTCGTCGGCGCCGGCAACCGCGGTCTGACGTACGCCGAGTGGATCAAGGCGCACCCCGAGCGCGCCGAACTCGTCGCCGTCGCCGATCCGCGCCCCGCGGCGCGGGCCGCCGCCGGCGCCCCCGTCGAGTTCGACGACTGGCGCCCGCTCGTCGAGAACCGGATCGCCGACGCCGTCGTCGTCGCCACCCAGGACCGCTTCCACGTGGAGCCGGTGCTGGCCCTGGCCGAGGCCGGCTACGCGATCCTCGCCGAGAAGCCCCTCGCCCCGACCGAGGAGGAGACCCGGCGGATCGTCGAGGGCGTGGAGCGGGCCGGGGTCCTGTTCGCGGTGTGCCACGTCATGCGGTACACCCCGTACACCGACCTGGTGAAGGAGGTCGTGGACTCCGGCGTGCTCGGGCAGCTGGTCTCCCTCGACCATCTGGAGCCGGTCGGCTGGTGGCACTACGCCCACAGCTACGTGCGCGGTCCGTGGCGCAGCGAGAAGGACTCCTCCCCGATGCTGCTCGCCAAGTCCTGCCACGACCTGGACTGGATCACGTACGTCATGGGCGGCCGGATCGAACAGGTCTCCAGCTTCGGCGGACTCAAGCACTTCCGGCCCGAGAACGCCCCGGCCGGGTCCGCCGAGCGGTGCCTCGACTGTGCGGTCGAGTCCGGCTGCCCGTACAGCGCGCTGAAGCTGTACATGCCGACGCTGCGCGAGAAGGGCGCGGTCTGGCCGGTCACCCACGTCACCGAGGCGAAGGACGAGGCGGGGCTCGTGCAGGCGCTGCGCGAGGGGCCGTACGGCGTCTGCGCGTACCGCAGCGACAACGACGTGGTCGACCACCAGGTCCTGGCGATGCGGCTGACGGAGGGGGTGACCGCGACCTTCCAGATGGTGGCGTTCACCGAGCAGACCCACCGCCAGACCCGGATCTTCGGCTCGCACGGCTGGCTCATCGGTGACGGCGAGCGCGTCACCGTGCAGGACTTCCGGACCGGCGAGTCCACCGTCCACGAACTCGGCGCGTCCGGCTCGAACGCGGCCGACGGGCACGGCGGCGGGGACGCCGCGCTCGTCGAGGCGTTCGTCACGGCCGTCGCCACCGGGAACGCCGGGGCCGTGCGCTCCGGCCCGGCCACCTCGCTCGGCAGCCATCTGGCAGCGTTCGCCGCCGAACGTGCCCGTCACACCGGAACCGTCCAGACGGTGCCGGCCCGTTGACACTCCCTCTTCCCCGCCCCACCCTCACGTCCTCG
>NZ_JBHJWQ010000084.1:0-2811 GCF_042266885.1 Streptomyces sp. NPDC056061
CCCCACCCCTTTTCCCCGTACCGCAAGGAGATCCCCGTGGCAGTCGTCGCGGAACCCGCCCGCCGGGGCCGTCGCAGCGGGCCGCAGGCGCGCCGCGAGGCCCGGATCGGCCTGTTGTTCGTCCTTCCGTGTTTCCTGTTGTTCCTCGCTTTCCGGTTCGGTCCGGGCGTCGCCGGTGTGCTGATGAGCTTCACCGACTACTCCCTGACCGGCGGCGGCAGTTTCGTCGGGCTGGACAACTTCACCCGCCTGTGGGACGACCCGCTGTTCTGGCAGGCGCTGAAGGTCACCGTCCTGTACACCGTGCTGGCCGTGCCGGGCACGCTGATCGCATCGGTGTCGCTGGCACTGATCACCCGCCGTGCGTTCCGCGGCGCGAAGTTCTTCCGTTCGGTGTTCTTCCTGCCGGTGGTCACCTCGCTGGTGCTGGCCGCCACCGTGTTCGTGTGGATCTTCTCGACCGGCGGCCCGTGGTCCACGCTGATGGGCTGGTTCGGGATGTCCGAGGGCTCCTGGCTCTCCGACGACGTACTGGTGCTGCCCGCACTCGCGATCGTCGGCGTCTGGTCCCGGTTCGGGTACGGGATGCTGATCCTGCTGGCCCGGATGCAGGACATCCCGCGGGAGCTGGAGGAAGCAGCACTCACCGACGGCGCCGGACCCTGGCAGCGGTTCCGGCACATCGTGCTGCCGCAGCTCAAGCCCGCCCTGTTCTTCCTCGCCGTGATCGAGACGACGGCCTCCTTCCAGGTCTTCGACGCCGTCTACACGATGACCGGCGGCGGCCCCGCCAACGCCAGCTACACGCTCGTCTTCCAGCTCTACGACGCGGGCTTCAAGTACTTCGACCTGGGTTACGCCTCCGCCATCGGCGTCGCGCTGTTCGCGCTGACCGTGGTGGTCGCGGTGATCCAGCGGCTCGTGATCGGGAAGGACCAGTGACCATGACCGCAGCACCCGCCCAGACCGAAACCCCGCCCACCGGCACCGGCACCGGCCCCGGCACCGGCACCGTGGTGGCCGGCCGGGCCGCCCGCCGCGCCGAACGCCGACTGCGCAAGCTCTCGGAACAGGACACCGTCCCGCACGGCATGCGCCCCACCCGGGCCGGCCGGATCGGCCGCGCCGCCCTGCTCACCATCGCCGCACTCGTCACGGTCTTCCCGTTCTACGCGATGGTCGTCCTCTCACTGAAACCCTCCGCCGCGGTCGAGTTCCCCGGCAGCCTCCTGCCCTGGCCCCTGAGCGGCGACGCGTACGACACCGTCATGAACGCCCAGGACGTACCCCGCTGGCTGCTCAACACCCTGATCTACTCGGTCATCTCCGTGATCGGCGTACTGCTCCTCGCCTCCCTCGCCGGATACGCCTTCGCCAAGAAACGCTTCCCCGGCCGGGAAACAATGTTCTGGTCGTTCCTGTCGATGGTGATGGTCCCCTACCACGTCACAATGATCCCGACCTTCGCGATGATCGCGAAACTGGGCGGCGTGGACACCTACTGGGGCCTGATCCTGCCGACCCTGGCCAACGCCCAGGCCGTCTTCCTCATGCGCCAGTTCATCCAGGGCCTGCCCGACGAACTCTTCGAAGCCGCCCGCCTCGACGGCTGCAACGAATGGCAGATCTTCCACCGGATCGTACTGCCACTGCTCAAACCGATCCTCGCCACACTCGGCGTATTCGTCTTCCTGTGGCACTGGAACGACTTCCTGTGGCCACTGGTCATCGGCCAGTCCACCGACATGCGCACCCTCACCGTCGGCATCGCCTCGCTCCAGCAGCAGAACGTACCGCTCAACGTGGTCCTCTCCGGCTCCGTCATCGCGTTCGTGCCCATCTTCGCCGCATACATGGTGGGCCAGCGCTACTTCACCGAGGGCGTCACCGCGTCCGGAATCAAGGGATAACAACACATGTTCACCGACGAAGCCGCCCTCGAAGAACGGCTCGCCACCCCCTCCCCCGCCCTCACCACCGACCTGGGCCGCCTCCAGGGCGACCTGCTCATCCTCGGCGCCGGCGGCAAAATGGGCCCCAGCCTCTGCAAACTCGCCCGCCGCGCACTGGACACCGCAGGCCGCACCGACCTCACCGTCCACGCCGTCTCCCGCTGGTCCGACAAAGCCACCGCCCACGACCTCGAAGCAGCCGGCGTCTCCACCATCGCCTTCGACCTCATGAACCCCGCCGCCGACCTCGCCGAACTGCCCGACGCCGGAAACATCGTCTTCATGGTCGGCGCCAAATTCGGCTCCGCCGGCGCCCCCTCCCACGCCTGGGCCGTCAACGCCGCCATGCCCGACCGCGTGGCCCGCCGCTGGCCCGACGCGCGGATCGCCGCGTTCTCCACCGGCAACGTCTACCCACTGGTCCCCGTCTCCTCCGGCGGCTGCACCGAGAACGACCCCGTCGGCCCCGTCGGCGAATACGCCATGTCCTGCCTCGGCCGCGAACGCATCTTCGACCACGCAGCCCTCACCCGCGGCACCAAAATCACCAACATCCGCCTCAACTACGCCGTCGACCTCCGCTACGGCGTCCTCGCCGACATCGCCCACCGCGTACTCACAGGCGAACCCGTCGACATCACCACCGGCCACGCCAACGTCGTATGGCAGGGATACGCCAACGAAGTCGCCCTGCGATCCCTCCTCCACGCCACCAACGGTGAAGCATTCACCCTCAACCTCACCGGCCCCGAAACCGCACCCGTGCGCCGACTCGCCCACTGGTTCGGCGAGGAATTCGGCACCGAGCCGACGTTCAAGGGCGAAGAAGCACCGACCGCACTCCTCTCCGACGCGAGCC
>NZ_JBHJWQ010000085.1:0-2677 GCF_042266885.1 Streptomyces sp. NPDC056061
GTGCCGAGGAGCCCCGCACCCGCCCGCCGCTCGTTCCCGGGGCGGAGCACCGGGTCGCTCAGAAGCAGTCGCCGTACCAGTGGATCGCGCCGGGCGCCGTGACCGCGGCCCGGACGGACTCCGGGTCGGCGAGCAACGGGCGTGCCATGCCCACCGTCTCCGTCACCTCGCGGGCGTCCGTCAGCAGGGCGGGCAGCGCCGACCGGATCTCCGGGGCGTCGGGAAGCCGGACCCGGGCCCGGCCCAGCCCCGCGTCCCGGCCCCGCTCCCCGACGGCGGCGAACAGCGCGCCGAGGGAGCCGGGCGCGCCCGCCCACTCGCGGACCTCGACGTACTCCCCCTCGTGCTGGGCCACGATCCAGCCGACGAGCGCCCCCGTCCGGCGGTCCTCCGCCACGAGCGAGGACCGTTCGAGCGGGCCGTACCAGGCGGGCACCCGCACCGCCCAGTCCTCCGGGCCGCGCAGCGAACTGAGCGGCCGGTCCTCGTTGTACGCGTGGTGCAGGGCGGCCACCTCCGGGGCGTCCGGCGCCGAGGCGGCACGGATCCGGAGGTCCCCGGATCCCGCGGGGGACGTGAGCGTCCCCTCGAAGCACGTGCTCCCGAACTCCTGCCATCCCGAACCGCGGTAGACACCGGGGGTACCGGTGAACAGCAGGGACCAGGCGCACCGCTCGGCGGTCATGGTGTGCTCCGCGGCCGCCAGCAGCCGCCGCACCAGCCCCCGGCCCCGTGCCTCGGGGCGGGTGGCGACGCTGCCGATGCCGCCGACTCGCCGCGGGGTTCCGTGCGCGTCGCGGATCAGCCTCGGCACGTAGACGACGACGGCGTCGATCCCGCCGTCCGGGCCGTCCTGCGCGACGAAGGTGTGCCGGTGGCGGTCCGGGTCGAGGGCGTGGAGTCCGGTGATCTGCGGGGCGTCGAAACAGGTCCGCCACAGATCGGCCAGCGCCGGGTCGTCGGCCGGGGTGGAAGTGCGGATGACGGCGGTCACAGGATCAGGTTCCCGTCCGTGCGGGCGGCGTCGCCGTTGCCGGGCATCGCGACGCGCTTGGTCCCCTCCTCGACGCAGGAGGTGTACAGGGTCGAGTCCAGTGCGTCCGGGGCCAGGTGGAGGTTGCCGCCGGTGAAGCGGCTGCCGGTCGCCGCGTAATGGTTGGTGCCCTCGGTGATGCGCACATGGGCGATGTCGGATCCGAAGGCGGCGCTGCTGAGCGCGCTGATGTCCCAGGTCACCTTGCCGGGCCCGGCCGCGCGGCCGAGCAGCGCCTTCGCCTTGTTCCCGCCGGTGAGGCGGGTGCCGCCGGTGACGGTGATCCGCTGGTCGCGCACGGCGCTGAGTTCGATGCCGGTGTTGTCGTAGCGGCCGCCGTCGATCCGCAGGTCCGCCGAGCCGACCGATATCGGGGCGGCGTTCTCGGCCCCGATGACGGTGCAGTCGGTGAAGTGGACGGGGCCCGCGCCGCGCAGGACCGCGCCGTCGACGCCCTCGAAGGTGCAGCGCACGAAGTGGACGGGGGCGGTGACCGGGGTCTGGACCAGGACTGCGCCCGCGGGCGGGGCGAACGAGCAGTCGCTGATGGTCGTCGGCCGGGTGGAGCGGGCGGAGCGCTGGGCGACCGCGAAGGTCTTGGCGGTGCAGCCGCGGACCTGGGCGCCGTCGGCGTTGACGGTGAGGGTGCCGGCCTGGTCGAAGGTGGGGCGCGCGATCACCGTGATGTCCTCGAGCGTCAGGTCGGTGATCTTGGTGTTGGCGGTGAACCAGGAGCAGACGTGCCTGCGCACGGTGATCCGCTTGGCGGATATCCCCCACTGGGCACCGGAGTTGGCGATGTCCATCAGCCCGGAGTTGCCGTCGAAGAGCAGGTCGTGCTCGTACTGGCCGTGGGTGGTGAAGGGGTTGCCGCCCGCGTCGTCCCCGTCGCCGTGGCAGTTGACGACCGTGCAGTAGGCGGAGGCGGTCAGGTCGTTGAGGTGGCGCACATTGCTGGTGGTGCAGTCCGCGACCCGTCCGTACAGGCAGTAGATCTGCTGGGTGAGGTAGCCCGCGCCGCCGTACTCGACGGTGGGCGGGTTCTTCAGCGAGCAGTCCTCGGTACGGAACAGGGTGCACCAGCGGCGCATGATGACCGGCCAGAAGGTGCCGGTGGCGTGGATGCCGGAGACGTCGCAGCCCACGGCGTACTCGAAGCTGACCGGGTGGGAGCCGGTGTACTCGTCGGGCCCGGCGCCCTCGAAGACCATGTTGCGGACGTGCGTGTCGCGGACCGGTTCGATCCGGGTCCAGGTGAGCTCGCGACCGGCCGCGAGCTCCCAGCCGTTGAGATAGCCGATCCGGATGTGGGTCGCGTCGACGATCTCGGTGATCTCGACGAGCTTCTGCAGTTCGCGTTCGTCGCGTCCGCCGCCCTCGACGGGGGCGACCCGGACAGCCCACCACTGCCCGACCGCGAACGCCTTGGCGTCGGGGACCGGGAAGGTGTCGGTGAGTTCGACGACCTTGCCGGAAAGCGCGTGCCGGACGGTGGTGTCGGTGGTGGTGCCGCGGAAGGAGAGGACGGCGCCGAAGGGGTTGTCGTGGATGTTCTTCTCGATGCCTTCGGTGCGTATGCGGTGGCCGCCGAAGTCGAGTTCGATGTTCGAGCGGTCGAAGAGGTGGCGTTTGGTGAACAGGAGG
>NZ_JBHJWQ010000086.1:0-2632 GCF_042266885.1 Streptomyces sp. NPDC056061
CACCCTGTTCCGGGAGTACGGCGGGTCGCTGCGGGTGTGGGACCGGGTGGCCGGCTCCCGGCCCGGCACGCAGGGATGGGTGGTGACCACCGACGAGCTGCACGGACAATCGCTGCGGCTGCCGGCCGAGGCCCCGGGCGAGGACAGCTGGTGCTGGCAACTCGCCGACCCTGCACCGGCCGTGGCAGTGGACGCCGAACGATCCGCCGCGCGGGTCCTGGATACTTGCGTCGTCGCCGGACGCACGCTCCGGTTGACTGTCGACGCCGACCACGTGGTGCGGGTGCGGGACACCGCCGCCGGGGCGGAAGTCGGTGAGCGGTCGTTCCCCTGCCACGAGGACCGGATCCGGGCCGGCGCCTTGGCCGAGGTGAACGGGCAGCTCCGGGTGGTGACGGCCGCCCTCGACCGGGGCGTGCGGCTCTGGGAGGTGGCCGGCGGGCGGCAGGTCAACGGCCCCTTCAAAGGGCACACCGGGCACGTGTGGGACGTCGCGACGGCGATCGTGAACGGGCAACCGGTGGCCGTCACCGCCAGTGCGGACCACACCGTGCGCGTCTGGGAGCTTGGGAAGCGCAGGGTACGGCGCCGCACCGAGATCCGCGGCCACAAGGACGTGGTGCTGGCGGCTGCCATGACCACCATTCAGGGCCAACCGGCCGTCGTCACCGCCGGTGCGGACAAGGCGCTGCGCGCCTGGGACCTGGCCACCGGCATACCGTACGGCGGGTGTATCGCCGCCGAGGTCAGCCTGCTGGCGACGGCGGAACTGGACGGACGCACCGTCGCGGTGACTGCGGCCCCGGACGCCATGCTCCGCAGGTGGGACCTGGATACCGGCAAGGAGCTCGGCCAGGCCGTCGCCGGACCTGCCGGCCGGATCCTGGCCCTGGCCACCGCCCGGGTCGACGGGCGAGACGTCGCGGTGACCGGCAGCTCGGACGGCACCGCACAGCGCTGGGACCTGGCGACCGGTCAGCCCCTCGGCCAGCCCCTCACCGGCCACACCAGCCGGCTCACCGCGCTCGCCACCGCCACCGTGGACGGGCGCGCGCTGGCCGTGACCGGCAGCTGGGACAAGACGGTGCGGCTGTGGGACCTGGCCACCGGCCGCCAGCTCGGCGATCTTCTGACCGGCCACACCGACTGGGTCACCGCGGTGACCACCACCACACTCAACGGGCACCCCATCGCGGTCACCGCCGGCCGGGACGGCACGGTCCGCACCTGGAGCCTGCCCGACGGCCGGCCGTACGCCGAGCCGCTGTCCTGCCCCGCCGGGCCCGTACGCTGGCTGGCAACGGCCGTACACGGCACCAGCACCCACCTGATCACCACCAACGGCACCAAAACGGTATCGGTGCGCGACCTGGCCACAAGCGCCGAACTCGCGCCACCCCTGCGCTGCCCCGCGCCCGTCCAGTCGGCCCTCGCCGCGCCGGACGGCACACTGGTGCTCTGCTTCGGCCCGGAGATTGCCGTGCTGTCCGCCGTTGACGGACAGGCGTCGGCTCGGGTGGCGCGGACTACGACTCGGCCCGCGATGCTGATCGACAGGCCGTGACGTGACGGTGGCCGCACGGGTTCTTTGAGTGTGACCAAGAAGTGGGCCCGCGCGGCCTTGACCCATCCTGCCTTTTGCGGCGTCTCGCGTACACATCTCGGCGATTTAATCGAAGAGTTGGCAGACCCGTGGCTCGCCCGGTGCGAGTCCGTGCTCCGTGAGCGGCGTGGTGCCGAGCGGCAGCGAGAGGCCGGCGCCGGACCGAAACACGACCTGGTCTTCACCGACCGCCTGCTCGTCGCCCTGGTCCACCTTCGCACCGGACTTCCGCACGCCGCGCTTGCCGCCCTGTACGGCACCGCCCGCTCCACGATCTCCCGCGCCATCGGCGAGATCCGCCCGCTGCTGGCGGCGCGCGGTTTCGCCGTCCCCGACCGCCCCGGTATCCGACTGCGCACCCTGGCAGACGTGTTCGCCTACGCCGAGGCCGAGGGGATCCGGCTGCGGATCGACGGCGCCGAGACGCAGGTCCGCCGCCCCAAGGCCAACCGGCCCGGACGGCGGGCCTTCGTCTCCGGCAAGAAGAAGCAGAACACGATCAAGACCACCACCATCAGCGACGGCCAGGGCCGCCTGCTGTGGTCGGGTGCGGACCGCCCAGGCCGCATGCACGACCAGACCGCGATGCGTACCGAGGGCATAACCGAGCAACTCCGACTCCACCCAAGGGCGACAGCCGAGGTCGACGAGGGCTACCGGGGCCTGGCCAACGAGTTCCCCGACCAGGTCAGCGCCCCGCCGAAGAAGCCGAAGGACGACGCACCGCTCGGCGAGCAGTACGCCTGGCGAGAGATCCGCCGGCGACAGTCCTCGGAGCGGATCTGTGTCGAGCACGCCAACGCCGAGCTGCGGCAGTGGTGCCCGCTGCAGCGCTACACCGGCCGGCGTGACGACTACGCCGAGACCCATCGTGCGATCGCTTCACTGATCTCGGATCGCTCTGCCCGTCGGGCGACCCACCGCAAGCCGAGCACCGAACTGGTTCTCGCCCGGCAGGCGACCTGCTGATCAACCACCAGCCAAACCGCCAGGCCAGCACGCCCCGACCTCAATCGCGGACCGAGTTGT
>NZ_JBHJWQ010000087.1:0-2516 GCF_042266885.1 Streptomyces sp. NPDC056061
AGCGATACCGCCATCAAGATCTACCGGAACTGTGCAAGCGTCTCGGCCTCCCCTCGCCGCCCTCCAACGACGGCACGACCAAACACGAGCGCCTGACCGCGAGCTTGCAGAATTGTCCAGATGATCAGCTGCCACATGTCGCTCAGGCCATTCCCGACACAGGGGCGCTCCCGTTCATCGAGACGAGAGATCTGCAGGATTCCCTGTGGCTCGGGCGCGACCACGTGGAGGTTCCCGGCCGCACGCGTCGCGAGCTGGCCAAGGAATTCGATCTCACCGACCACCTCGCCTACCCTGACCGGTTCCTTTCCCTGCTGGGACAGTTGTGGGATGTGGGATGTGGGCGAGGACGAGTTCAACATATGGGGGCCACACCTTGGTACCCTGAGCCTCACTCCCGACTTCAAGTCACGGGTCCTCGGCCACCTGTACGGCATCGAGAAGTTCGGGCTCCGTGCCCACCAGCAACACCGCGACTTCGCGTCCCTCGCGGGCCTGGTGCACCACGTCGACGGCCACATCGCCTACGCGCTCGGCATGGAGTCCGCCTGGGCCGAGCCGGTGCGGGAGCGGTGGCGGTCGATCCTGGACACACAGGGCCGGCCGCTCGGCTGAGAGCGGTACCGCAGTGCGGCGTCGGCCCTTTGTCGTCGAGGGCGGAGTGCCCAGTGGCAGGGCGGGCCCTCAACGCGTCGCCTCCCAGGGCAAGGCTCCCTGGGAGGCGACTCCGGCGCATCGGGTACGGCTATTCCGTCGACGATGTCGACTTGCCGGACGGAACCGGCCTGTCAGTGAAGACGGTCAGGTGCCATGTGCCGTGCACTCTCACCACGCTGAAGGAGTCCTGCGTTGTCCTGCCGGACTTCTCCTTCGCTTTCAGCTTTGCCGATCCGGCATCCGGCCCCATGTCGAGGTCGATCTGAACTTCCGTGATCGAGAGTCCTCGACCGCCCTTGTCGGCGAGGATCCGACCGGCTTCCCTGCGAGCCCGGGAGTCGTCAGGAACGCCACCTACTTCGATCAGGTGATCCGCATCGCGTGAATTCAAAGCATCCACGTAGGACTCGACCGCGTTGCGGGCGCCTTTCTCGGCCTCTTCGATGCTGTCTGAACCGTTACTGGAGCCACACGCGGACAAAAGCAGTGCTGCCGATATCGCGGTGACGAGTTGCCGTCGCTGCATTGTTCCTCCCCGGAATGTCACGCGAGGCCCTCTGGCGAACCGGTCATGTGCAGTGTGCGTACCACCAGGCACCCCCGTGATCAGCCACAAGCTTCTTCAGACTCTTGTTGCGTGTGTTGGTGGTGTGGTAGGTGAGGTACGGGACTCCGTTGTACTTCTTGGTGACGACCATGGTGTGGTTGATGTTCCCGTTACGGTCCCAGTCGGCCTGAAGAACATCGGAACTGGCGAGCTTGTACACGTTGTCGAGCGCCTTGGTTCGCTTCGAGTGCTTTATCGCGAACCAGTACCAATTCTCTGCCCCGGCCCAGGTGTAGCTCGTTCTGTCCACGAAAATGGTGTAGAACTATTTCTTGTTGTTCGACCGTTGCCCGGCATCGGTCGGCCCGACGATGCCCCAGCCGCCGGCCTTCATCGCTTGTGAGACGAAGTTCGTGCAGTCGTTGCCATACGTGCGGTAAGAGCCCTTGTTGGGGTTCTTTCAGTACTTATCGGCGTAGGCGACGATCTTTCCGTAGTCATACCCGGCCTGTAACTTCACATCCTTCGTGCTGTCGTCCGGTAGTTCGTCCGTGCCGGATGGCGAGTCCTTGGCGCCTTCGTCCTCGTCCGGTGTGCCGCCACCCGTGTCTTCTGCCGCATCGGGTTCGGTCAACTGTGTACTGGGCGCGGGGCCTGATCCTGTGTCGGCCTTGTCCGAGGCGAGCAGCCACGTACCGTCGGCGGTTCGGTCGAACGTCACCGTGTGAGGAAGGGAGAACTCTTCGTACTCGGGTGCTCCCTCGGCGACTTCTGCGGCCGTGAATGGCATGTAGAGCCGGGTGTCCTCGGTGAGTTGGAGGGTGGCGGTGGCACCTTCCAGCGATGAGTCCGTGACGGTCACATCTACGACAGCTTTTGTGTAGCCGCCGTCCACCTGTTCGTACCGCTGCCCCTTTGCTGCGAGCTGGGCAAATTCATCGGAGGTGCGATTCGCCATGGCCCGGGTGGCGGAAATGCCCGAGATTCTTGCCTGGGGAGGGGTGGTGGTGACCATACTTGCGCGCGCTTGGAGATATCCCCCCGCAAGCTGCGACAGCCCGTCGACCTCACTCGCGGATAGTCCGACCGGATGAGAGTCGCCCTGGGACGAGGCCGGGGCCGCTCCTAATATTCCGCTCACGGCCGCAATGGTGATTGCGGCGACTATCCGTCTCTTGTAGGCGATTCGCATGAAAGTTCTTCCTGATTTTGAACATGACTGGTCAGTGTCATTTGTATCTGTCGCGCAAGAGCAAGTGCCTGTAGCGGCCGCTCATCGGCTGATTGTGATCACGGATTGGCTCATTCCTTG
>NZ_JBHJWQ010000088.1:0-2393 GCF_042266885.1 Streptomyces sp. NPDC056061
GCGGATATTTCCTCGGGGCAGGCATCGTCTGGGCTCCTCTCATGAAACCCATCTGACCTGCTGTCACCTTTCCCCGCATCTCGGGGGAACCTCAGGTGGCCTTTGACATCCACTTCTGACATCAACGCGGGCGGTCACCCACGATCGGGGCGCCTCTTCCTGAGCAGACGGTCCTTATGGCTCATGGCCTCTCGCTGGGTGTCCTGGACGACGTGCGTATAGACATCCATGGTGATGCTGATCTGGGAGTGCCCAAGGATCTCCATCACGACTCGGGGGGCGACTCCGGCAGCCCGCGCACGAGGCTCCGTGCTCCGTCTCCCACGGTGATCGTGACCAGCGCTAGCGTGGACATGGCATTCTGCGTGAACTCGGCGGGTCCCACCGGGGAAGAGAGAGTGTGACCACATACGTCAGAGACGGAGACCCCGTGACCGGCCCACCGGACGTCGGGCACGACGACTACGAGCACCACCACGATGACTCGTCCGCCATTGCCCAGTCCCTGCGGCGGCCCGAAGTCTTCGCCGTGTTGTACAACCGGTACGCCGCCGATGTCCACCGCTACGTCATGCGGCGGCTCGGCGACGCGGCCGCCGACGACCTTACGGCCGACACCTTCCTCGCGGCGTTCCGGGCCCGCTCGCGCTACGACCTGACCCGCACGAACGCCCGGCCCTGGTTCTACGGCATCGCCGCCAACCTGATCGGCAAGCAGCGCCGCACCGAAGAGCGCGCCCTAAGGGCACTCGCCCGCACCGGCCACGACTCGGTCACCGAGTCCTGGGTCGATCATGCGGACGATCGGGTCACCGCGCAGGCCGCCCACCGCCTCCTCGCTGGCGCGCTCGCCTCGCTGTCCGGCGGCGACCGGCACGTACTGCTCCTCGTCGCATGGGCCGACCTCAGCTATCAGGAGGTCGCCGAGGCGCTCGGCATCCCGGTCGGCACCGTCCGTTCCCGACTCAACCGGGCGCGCAGGAAGGTGCGCTCCGCGCTGGGCAACGACCCCACTCTCGTGCAGGATTTCGCCCCGGAGGCCGACCATGGATGAGATGACGACGCTGAAGAACTTCCGGCCGGACGCGCCCGCCCCTGACCGGGCCCGGCTGGCGCCTGGGCGGCAGAGGCTGCTGGACGCCGCCGAACGGAGGCATCGCCGCCGCTTTTGGCCACGGGCCGACTGGAAGCTCGCTGCGGCGGGCGCTGCCGCCGGAGTGGCGGTGGCGGCAGTGCTGGTGGCACAGGTGGCGCAGGTGGCGCCGACGACCGACACTCACCAGGTGGGGGCCGAGTACGCCACCGAACCCACCGACGGTCAGTGGCTCTACCAGAAGACCCTGACGCGGCAGTCGACGCTCAACTTCCGCGACGACCTCAATCCCGTTCCCCAGAAGGGCGCCCCGGCATACACGGAGCTCACGCAGGAGACCTGGACGCAGTACGGCAGCGGCAAGATCCACCACATGCTGCCGGACGGCACCCGGAATCCGGTGATCGGCGGGGGAAACGGCGGATCGCCGAAGAAGCTGCGTCAGAAGGTGGAGAAACTGCCGAGCGAGCCGCAGCAGCTGCTGCGGTCTCTCTCTGAGGTGATCCGCCTCGGAGGCGATTACCAGCGGATCCAGTACACGTTCTCCAGCACGGACACCATTCCGTTCGAGGTCCGCCTGTCGCTCTTCCGCGCGCTCAAAACGATCCCCGGCGTGGTGGTCCGTCCGCAGCTCGTCGAGGACGCGATGGGCAGGCCTGCCCTGGCCGTCCACCCCTCGGACGACAACCCGTTCACCAGGACGACCCACCGCCGGGACGAGCTGCTCCTCGATCCGGAGACCTACGAGTACCGGGGTGAACGTACGATGATGCTCGTCGGCGGAATGATCGACTCCAAGGTCACGACAGAGGAAACCCTGATCAGGGTCTCAGCCGTGCAGAGGTTCGCGGCTGCCGTGAACGAGCCGGGCGTGCGTCCCTGAGCTTGTCTTCTCTGACAGCGAGGCCGATGACGGCACCACCAATCCCGCCGAAGCCCTCTTGCCGGCAGGAACGCGGACAAGGGCAGTATCGGCGCCTGTGACTGAGCACCGTGGTTGGCCCCATCGGCCAGCGAGCCCACGTGGTTGCGCCGTGCTGACATCCACGGGTGACATCAACGGCGCCGGACGTCAGCAGTCCTAGTAGGGCTTGGTCAGGTTGGCGTGCTGGTCGGTATGTTGCGGTGGCAGGTGGGGCATGCGCCGGCCCAGGTTGCGAGCAGTAGCTGAAGCTCGCGGACGACTTGGTAGAGGCTCAGGCCGGCGCCGTGTCTTTTGGGGCTCTGGCCAGTCGTTGCAGGGTGCAGAAGGCGTGTGCGACGGAGACGAGGGTGACGTGGTGGTGCCAGCCGGTCCAGG
>NZ_JBHJWQ010000089.1:0-1869 GCF_042266885.1 Streptomyces sp. NPDC056061
GCGGATATTTCCTCGGGGCAGGCATCGTCTGGGCTCCTCTCATGAAACCCATCTGACCTGCTGTCACCTTTCCCCGCATCTCGGGGGAACCTCAATCCGGGCGATCTGCTCGTTGTAGCCGCGCATCCGGTGCAGGGCGTTCGCCTCGTTGATCAGGGCGTTGACTGCCCGGTTCGAGCGCGCGAGCCAGCGGCTCTCCACCTTCTTCACAGGTATCGAGCGAACCAAGGTCTCCAGGCCCCGCGAGTCACGGATGCGGCGCTGTCCCCGGGCTGTAATCAGCTCGGGCAGGAGGGCCAGATCGCGATACTGCGAGTGCTCCCCGCCGATTTCTCGCACGGTGTCCCCGATGACCCGGGTGCTCTGCGCGACCGGTTCGGCGAGGATCCTGCCCAGGATGGGCTGAGGCACGCGGCGGAACAGCGCCCGGGCCTGTACGAGCTCGGCCGACTTGAGGTCGATACCGTGGTTCGTCTCGGTGCGGCGCATCGAGTCGATGATCCAGTCGATCGGCACGAGCCCGCGGAACAGCCGGAACCAGTTCAGCACGCTCATGTCGTGGGCCTGACGATGCCATTCCTGCCTGGTCAGCATGTATTCGGTCAAGCGCTGGATCTCGCGCGCCAGCGGCTTGCGGTACCGGGTCTTGCCGAACACGTTCTCCGCGACCGCCTTGTAGTCCTCGGCGTCCAGGAAGTGCATCTGGCCCGAGTGCCCGAGCCCTCGGGGTGAGACCTCCTTCAGCAGCGGGAACCGCTCTTCGAGAACCGGAAGATGACCGATCAGGCGCAGGATCTCGCTCTGGAGGTCCTGGAGGACCGCAGCCATCTGTGCCTGGACCCTCCCTTCGCTGACATCCTGGAACTCGGCGCCCTCGACGAAACGGATATTCTGGCGGTGTGCGTCCCACTCGCAGTGGTACATCGGAGCCAGCAGGCTCTGCCTCCCGAACTGGTACAGCAGGTCCTCGAGCTGGCACTCGCCACCGGCGAAGAGATGCCGGGTCCTGTTCCTCCTGCTGTTGTTCTCCAGCACGCGCAGCACGACGAGGCCGGCCTTGGTACGCAGCAGCGAGAACGCCCACTGAGTCTGCCAGTAGCGGCAGACCTTGCCGGAGGCGCGCATCCGGTGCACGCGGTGCGACACGGAGCCGGACACCATGACGCGTCCATCGGCTGCGGTACGTGCGACGACGCGGAAGCTCGCGCCGGTCCTGACACCCTCGACGGTCGGCTCAATCTGTTCGTTGAGGAACTTGACGTGCAACAGCACGCGTTCGCTGTTCTCGGACATGATTGCCTCCCCGAGCGGCGGAAATATCGGATGCGAGAGCTCTGCACGGCGCGGCACCGTTCGGTGGGCCGTACTCTTCCGGGAGGCATCCGAGATCGGCTTCGCCGATCTGCTTGTAAAAAAGAAGAACCCCGTCGCCGGGGCATGAAGCTCCGTGCGACGGGGTCCTGTGAGTGGGTCGCGGCCATCGTGACCGACATCGGCAAGGCCGTTGGGCTATCCAGCACGTTCAGCGTTTCCCACCGACTTGCAGCGCTGGAGAAGAAGGGCGTGATCCGCAAGGACACACCGGCCGCGCGTACGCACTGGCTGGGGAACCGGTCAACGACGCGGACACCGCTGCCGGCACGGTACCCGGCCACCGCGCATGTCCCCCTGCTCGGCGGAGATCGGGCCGCCAACAGCGATCCGCCCGAGCAGGACGTGGCGGATGTCCTTGAACTGCCGCACCGGTTGGTCGACGGTGGAGGGCTCTTCGCCCTAGTAGGGCTTGGTCAGGTTGGCGTGCTGGTCGGTATGTTGCGGTGGCAGGTGGGGCATGCGCCGGCCCAGGCTGCGAGCAGTAGCTGAAGCTCG
>NZ_JBHJWQ010000090.1:0-1815 GCF_042266885.1 Streptomyces sp. NPDC056061
TGATTTCGGCGTTTCGGGGTCTGGATTTGTGTCGGGAGGGGTGACGCGGTCCGTCCGGGCTGGTACGCCGGAGGCATGCGGTATCCGGACGGGGGGCGGGCTGTCCGCCGAGCAGCGTAGGCGCCGGGAAGAGGTACGGATGCGGGCCGTTGACCTCTTCGATGAGGGCGTGGAAGTCCCTTGCATCGCCCGGGAGTTACGGGTGAGTGAGAAGTCGGTCTACCAGTGGCGCCGCACCTGGAGGACGGGCGGACGCGAGGCGCTGCGTTCCCACCAACTGCTCAAGGCCCCGCTGATCGTGGTGTGGGACCGGCTGAACACCCACATCTCCAAGACGATGAAGGCACTCGTTGCCGAGCGGGACTGGCTGACGGTGGTCCTGCTGCCCGGGTACGCGCCCGACCTCAACCCGGTCGAGGGCCTGTGGGCGCACATCAAGCGGAGCCTGGCCAACCTGGCCGCCCGCACCCTCAACGAGCTGGAGACTCTGCTCCGCAGGCGGCTCAAAGCGCTGCAGTACCGGCATGGCATCCTCGGCGGATTCCTTGCCGGGACGGGCCTCGCACTCGACAGACCGGACAGACCCTAATACGCCGAAGTCAGTAACCAGCACATTACGTCCGAGAAGCTGAACCGGGCGTCGGCGGACGTGATCGACATGTTCATCCAGCTCGACCTCGCGCACGTGTGGGGTGATGTGTCCAAGGCCGGGATCGACGGCTCCCAGTACGACACGTGGGAGAACGACCTGCTCGCCGAGTCCCACATCCAGTATGGGGGCTTCGGCGGGATCGCCACGAGGCACATTTCAGATACCTATGTTGCGCTTTTCGGTCAATTTCATCCCGTGTGGTGTGTGGGAGGCTGTTTACCTGTTCGAGGGCCTGCTGAAGAACGATTCCGAGGCGACCGTGGACATCGTCCATGGTGATACGCAGGGCCAGAACCTGCCGGTCTTCGGGCAGCTCCACGGTGAAGTACGAGCACATCGACCCGCTGTTCGGCGATCCCGAGAAGGACGTCATCGACTGGCGGCTGGTCGAGAACCACTGGTCAGACCTCATGAGTGTCGTGCTGTTCATCCGGGAGGGCCGGCTCTCCTCGGGCGCGCTGCTGCGGCGCCTGGGCAACGCGTCCAAGCGCAACCGCACCTACCAGGCATATCGCGAGCTCGGGCGCGTGATCAGGACCATCGTGCTGCTTCGGTACCTGTCGGAGCCCGAGTTGCGCGATTCCATCCAGGCCGTGACGAACAAGACCGAAGCATTCCACAAGTTCAGCAACTGGCTGATGTTCGCCTCCGGCCTGCTCGCCGACAATGACCCGGAGGACCAGGAGAAGATCATCGCATTCAACGAGCTGCTGGCGAACTGCCTCATTTTCCATACCGCGGTGGACATCACGAAGGTGGTCAACGACCTCATCGAGGAGGGCTGGGAGGTCGACCCGGTCGACCTGGCCACCATCACCCCGTACATCACTAGCAAGATCCGACGCTTCGGCACGTGGCACCTGGACTTGGAGCCCCCGGACGGGCAGGCGGTCGGGCAGCTGCGGCTGGTCGCCTGAACGGGGCCTATGCGGTGAGGTCGAGGAAATCCGCGACGGGCCAGGCCGGGGCCGGTTCGACGACCGGGCCCGTGCCCGCGGCGTCCAGGAGGTGGCCGCGTACGCTCTCGCCGCCTTCGCCGGCGGGGGGCTGTGGGCGGCCGGACGGGTAACAACTCGGTCCGCGATTGAGGTCGGGGCGTGCTGGCCTGGCGGTTTGGCTGGTGGTTGATCAGCAGGTCGCCTGCCGGGCGAGAACCAGTTCGG
>NZ_JBHJWQ010000091.1:0-1784 GCF_042266885.1 Streptomyces sp. NPDC056061
CTAAGGGAGCGCAGAGAATCAACGTGTTGCTTCCCGCTCTGCGGCTCGTTGATGTGGTATGCGCATCTCCGAGTCGATCCGTGGTCAACTCGCTCTGCGGTTCGAGGCGTTGTTCCCGCACCTCGACGAGCGGCAGAGACGCCTGCTGATGGCAACCGAGGCCCGGTTGCTGGGCCATGGCGGGATCCGGGCCGTCGCGCAGGCGGCCCGGGTCAGCGAGACCACGATCCGCAAGGGCGTGGACGAGCTGGAATCCGGGGCGGAACCGTTGGGACGAATCCGCCGACCCGGGGGCGGGCGCAAGAAAGCAGCCGATATAGACCCGGGACTCCGGTCGGCCCTGCTCGCCCTGGTTGAGCCGGACTCGCGCGGGGATCCGATGTCACCGCTGCGCTGGACGACGAAGTCGACCAGGAAACTGGCTGGGGAACTCACCCGGAAGGGGCACAAGATCGGCGCCGACACGGTGGGCGACCTGCTGCGAGAGGAAGGTTTCAGCCTGCAGGCCAACGCCAAGACCATTGAGGGCGCCCAGCACCCGGACCGCGACGCCCAGTTCCACTACATCAGCGAGCAGGCCCAGGCCCATATGGACACCGGACAGCCGGTGATCAGCGTGGACACCAAGAAGAAGGAGCTGGTCGGCGAGTACCGGAACGCTGGGCGCGAGTGGCGGCCGACCGGTGAGCCGGTGAAGGTCAGGACGCACGATTTCCTCGACCGGCAGGGACCGGGCAAGGCGATCCCGTACGGGATCTACGACATCGCCGCGAACACCGGCTGGGTGAATGTCGGCACGGATCACGACACCGCGGCGTTCGCGGTCGCCTCCATCCGCCGCTGGTGGCAGGCCCGCGGCCGGTACGACTACCCGGCCGCCAACCGGCTTCTGATCACCGCCGACGCAGGCGGCTCCAACGGGCACCGCACCCGCGCCTGGAAGACCGAACTCGCGGCGCTCGCTGCCGAGACGGGACTGGAGATCACGGTCTGCCACATGCCGCCGGGCACGTCGAAGTGGAACAAGATCGAGCACCGGCTCTTCTCCCACATCAGCATGAACTGGCGTGGCAGGCCGTTGACCAGCCACGACGTCATCGTGAACAGCATCGCCGCAACCACCACCCGAACCGGGTTACGGGTCGAGGCCCATCTGGACACGGGCGCCTACGACACCGGAATCAAGGTCACCGACGCCGAGATCGACGCCCTGCCGATGCGCCGCCACCGCTTCCACGGCGACTGGAACTACACCCTCAACACTGCACACGCGCAGCCGACGCCCCGGGCAGCCGACCCCGCCACACCGGCAGATACCGCCCCCGCCCGGGCCTCAGCCCGCCCCGGCCCCGTCTCGCTCCGCGACCCGGAACTGACAGGCATGACGGCCGCACAGCTGGACCAGCTGATCCGCACGCTGATCCCTGCCCTCGATGACAGACGCGAGAAGCGCCGGCACCAGCAGCGCGGCGGCAATCGGCTCCGGGCCCGGGGCGCCGGCGCCAAGGACACACTCACTGCACCCGACCGGATCCTCGCCGCCGTCCTCCACCAGCGGAGGATCGGCACCCACGACCTCCTTGCCGCACTCTTCGGCGTCACCCGCAGCACCATGTCGAGAGCCGTGCAGGAGGTGCAGCCTCTCCTGGTCGAGCTCGGCCACGCGATCCCGCCGTCCACCGCAAGGTTCCGCACGCCCGCGGACCTGACAGCTTTCCTCACCCCGGAAGCCGCCCAGCACAAGATCAAATCCGCATGTTGATTCTCTGCGCTCCCTAACGACC
>NZ_JBHJWQ010000092.1:0-1711 GCF_042266885.1 Streptomyces sp. NPDC056061
AACACCAACGTCGCCGGAAGCCTCAGCTCCGTCGCACCACCCAACAGATTCCGCAGCTCCACCGCCGTCAACGAGTCAAAACCCAACTCACGGAACGAGTGGTGCGGCTCCACGGAATCGGTTGCGTCATGGCCGAGGACAGTGGCGACCTGTGTGCTGACCAACTCCAGGAGAACGCCCTGCTGTTCGGCTTCGCTCAGACCGGCCAGCCGCTGCGCCAGCGCGCCTGACGTCGCGGCAGCGCCCTGGTCGGCTGCACGACGGCCCGGCACTCGGACCAGGGCACGCAGCAACGGCGGGACGATTCCGGAGGTGGCTGCCTGGGCGCGCAGTGCGGTGATGTCGAGGCGGATCGGGACGAGTACCGGTTCGGACGACCGACCCGCCGCATCGAACAGCTCCAGCCCCTCGGCAGCACCGAACGCACCCGCACCACCACGACCCAGCCGCGACGCACCCGCCTCGCCCAGCTCACCGGCCATACCAGCCGACTCACCCGCCCACAGACCCCAGGCCAACGACGACCCAGCCAACCCCCGCGCCCGGCGATGCCCAGCAAGAGCATCCAGGAAAGCATTCGCCGCCGCGTAATTGGCCTGCCCCGCATTACCGAACACACCCGCAGCCGACGAGAACAGCACAAACGCCGACAGATCCAGACCCTCGGTCAGCTCATGCAGATTCCACGCCGCATCCACCTTCGGACGCATGACGCGATCGATCCGCTCCGGCGTCAACGAGCCAATGATCCCGTCGTCCAGCACACCGGCCGTGTGCACAACCCCAGTCAGCGGGCGCTCCGCCGGAACGGACGCCAGCACACCCGCCAGCGCCTCGCGGTCCGCGACATCACACGCCGCCCAGACCACCTCAGCACCCAACCCCGACAACTCCGCCGCAAGCTCCGACGCACCCGGAGCCGCACCACCACGCCGACTCAGCAACAACAACCGACGCACACCATGCTCAACCACCAGATGCCGGGCAAACAAACCACCCAGGGTGCCGCTCGCACCCGTGACCAGCACAGTTCCTTCAGTCGCGAACTCCGGCCCGGCTCCGACACCTTCCGTCACTCGCATCAGACGCGGCACCCGCACCACGCCGTTCCGCACGATGGTCTGCGGCTCGTCGGAGGCCAGGACCGTCGACAGCGCCGTCAATGCGGTCTCGCCACTGGCCGTGTGGCCGTCGAGGTCGATCAGGGCGAAACGGCCGGGGTTCTCCGACTGCGCCGAGCGCAGGAGACCCCAGACCGCGGCGCCCGCCAGGTCGTCCACGGACTCACCCGCACCGGCCGCCACCGCACCCGAGGTCAGCACCACCAACCGCGAGCCCGCGAAACGCTCGTCACCCAGCCATGCCTGGATCAGGGAAAGCATCTCGGTGGTCGCCCGGCGTACGGCCGCCGGGCCGCCGTCGGGGTCGGCGGTGCATGCGAGGAACACCTCGTGAGGCACGGGCGTACCGGACTCGATCGCCGCGGCAAGGGATGTCGCATCCACGTGGACGGGCAGGGCCGGCTCGGTGGTCGTCAGTCCGAAGGCATCAGTGCCGAGCACCGCCCAGCGATCGCGGGTGCAGACTTCCGGCACGGTCATGTCGGTCGCTTCGATCCAGTCGAGTCGGAAGAGCGAGTCGTTCCGACTGTCACGCGACGCACTGCTGATCTGCTCCACCGACACCGGACGCAACACCAACGAGTCCACCG
>NZ_JBHJWQ010000093.1:0-1572 GCF_042266885.1 Streptomyces sp. NPDC056061
GCCACACCCTGCGCCTCCAGCGCACGCATGCCGTCGACGAAGCGAACCGCCTCACGGACATGCCGCACCCAGAACTCCGCGGTGGCGATCTCCTCCGCGGAGACCAGGTCCCCGGTCAGGTTCGACACGATCGGAATACGCGGCGTCTCGAACGCGATGCTCTCCGCGACCTCACGGAACGCATCCAACATCCCGTCCATACGCGGCGAATGGAACGCATGCGAAACCGTCAGCCGCTTCGTCTTACGACCCCGCGCCTCGAAACCGGCAGCAATCTCCAGCGCCGCATCCTCGTCACCCGCGATCACGACCGACTGCGGACCGTTCAGCGCAGCAATGCTCACACCCTCGACCAGCAGCGGCAGCACCTCGTCCTCCGACGCCTGCACCGCCACCATCGCACCACCAGCGGGCAGCTCCTCCATCAGACGGCCACGCGCAGCAACCAGCTTCGCCGCATCCGCCAGCGACAACACACCCGCCACATGCGCAGCAGCCAGCTCACCAATCGAATGACCCGACAGGAAATCAGGCCGCAGACCCCACGCCTCCACCAGACGGAACAACGCCACCTCAACCGCGAACAACGCAGGCTGCGTGAAACCCGTCCGACCGATCAACTCGGCGTCATCACCGAACACAACCTCACGCAACGGACGGTCCAGGTACACATCCAGGTGCGCACACACCGCATCCAGCGCATCCGCGAACACCGGGAACACGTCATACAACTCACGCCCCATACCCAGCCGCTGACTCCCCTGCCCCGTGAACAGGAACGCCGTCCGGCCCTCCACCACCGAACCCTCGACCAGACCCGAAACACCCCGCCCGGACGCCAACCGCTCCAGAGCAACCAGCAACCCATCACGATCAGCCGCGAGACCTGCCGCACGGTTGTCGAGCCCGGCGCGACCGGTGGCAAGGGAGAAGGCCAGGTCGGAAACACTCAGCTCGGGGTGAGTCCGCAGGTGGGCGGCCAGCTGCGCGGCCTGGGCACGCAGCGCGTCGGCGCCCTTCGCCGACAAGGTCCACAGCGAGGGCACGTGCTCCGCGCCAGGGAAGACGACGATTGCGGATTCCTGGTCCTGCTCGTCGTCTGCGGGAACCTGCTCGATGATGGCGTGGGCGTTGGTCCCGCTCAGGCCGAAGGCGGAGACGCCCGCCCGGCGGGGGTGCCCGGTCTCCGGCCACGGCACCGACTCGGTCAACAGCGAGACCGCACCGGCCTCCCAATCGACATGCGGGGTCGGCTCGTCGACGTGCAGCGTCCGCGGCAGCACCCCATGCTGGAGCGCCAGCACCATCTTCATCACACCCGCCACACCGGCCGCGGCCTGCGTATGCCCGATGTTCGACTTGATCGAGCCGAGGTGGAGCGGCCGGTCGGCCGGACGGTCCTGGCCATAGGTGGCCAGCAGCGCCTGCGCCTCGATCGGGTCACCCAGCTTCGTGCCCGTGCCGTGCGCCTCGACCGCGTCCACCTCGGACGCCGACAACCCCGCACCCGCCAGCGCCTGGCGGATGACACGCTGCTGCGACGGGCCGTTCGGCGCCGTCAGGCCGTTGCTC
>NZ_JBHJWQ010000094.1:0-1253 GCF_042266885.1 Streptomyces sp. NPDC056061
CGGCCCATTTCAGGACCTTGCGTTTGACGACTCGCGGGTGTGAGCGTTTTCGGCGGGGTGGGTTGAGGTGTTGGGTGAGCCATCGGATGGCGTAACGCCATGCCGCGTCGGCCGTGTCAGCGCCCGGAGGGGGAAAATGCGCCCTGCGCGACTGAACGGCGGGCGATACGGAGGGCCTTGACGAAGGAGACCCTGTCGGGGTCCTGGCCGGCGTGCGCGGCGGTGTCAGCCATCAGGGTACGGATGGCGTAGTGGCAGCACAGATGTCCCCAAATTTCTTGCTGGACAAGGTCGGGAGCTTTCGAGCGCAGTACCGCGCGGGGCCCGCGTTGATGGGTCTTCAGTTCGTCGAAGGTTGTCTCGATCTCCCATCGTTGGGCATAGACGGCTGCGAGGTCCTCGACGCCGACCTCGGCCGGGTCGAGGATCGTGGTCAGCAGCCGGTATTCCTCGGGGTTGTCCCGGCCGTCATCGAGCGTGTAGTCGATCACTCTGACTGTGAGCGGCTCCGTCGTGGCCCGGCTCGTGCCCGACGTCGGGACGATCCGGGCCAGCCAGGACCCATCGGCCAGTGTTTCCAGATGCCGGGGCCGCAGATTCGTTTTCACTCGCCACAGCAGATCCGCACCCGTGGCGGCGGCCTGCTGCCAGAGACGGAACCCGTAGAAGCCCCGGTCAGCCAGAACCAGTTGGCCCGGCTCAAGCCGACCGACGAGCTGCCGGGACAACTCGATCTCCGACACGCTGCACGGGCCCGTAACAGCATCGAAGACGGCATGAGTGCCGCATTCCGCCAATGCCACCAGGCGAGCCTGCGGAAACGCGGACTGCTCCCCCCGGCTGGAAGCGGGACGCCCGAAGAATTCTGCGTTGGCTGCCGTGTCTGCCACGTCCAGGCACGTCCCGTCAATCGCCACCAGACGACGCCCGGCCAGCCACGACCCCGGCGTGTCCGGCCCCGCCAGCGGACGCGCGACCCGCGCGAAGAGATCCCGCACCGGCTCGAACCCCAGGCGGGCCCTGGCCTGGAAGATCGCCGACTTCGAGGGCGGCGTGAACGACTCCGACCACCCCGACGCCCACGACAGCCCATCCGTGAGCTGCGCGAACACATCCTCATAGGAGCCATCCGAATACAGCGCCATCCCCATCGAGAAGTACGCCATCACGCGTGCGGGCAACGACCGGTGACGCCGCTCAGTACGCCCCGCCTCCTCGATCACCGCGTCAACCACATCCGCGGGAAACACCCG
>NZ_JBHJWQ010000095.1:0-1147 GCF_042266885.1 Streptomyces sp. NPDC056061
GCAGGGTCCGTTGCGAGATCGCTTTCTGTCCGGGTTCATCCGGTGAGGCCGAGGGCGGTCAGGGGCCTGCGGCAGTCGCGGGCGGCGTGACGTAGGGCGGCGGCCATGTTGGTCTGTCCGTCTTGGCGGTGGATGCCGATGGCGAGGTTGCGGAGCCCGGCCGTGATCCGAGGCAGGTGGCCTGTGCGAATCTTGGAATCGTCCTCGCCGAAGGTGCGGTCGCGGACATGGTGGAGATGATTTTCGATCTTCCAGTGTCCTTTGATCCATACTGCGAGCTGGGCCCCGCTCGCGGTGTCGGGTGGCAGGCTGGTGATCAGGTAGACCCGCTCGGTAGTCAGCTTGCCAGTGCTGAGATCCCTTCTCCAGCGGACGACTTGGAGGGCCTGCTTCGCGTCGGGGTAGTCGATGTGAGCGAAGGTCGCGGTCTTCAGGCGGCGGATCTCCTGGCGGTGGTGGGCGCGGGTGCGCTCGTAGTGGTCGAGGTCGATCTTCCGCCAGGGAAGCCGGCGGATGCGGTCGAGCAAGCTGGGGTGGTTGGCCTTGACGACGGCGATGTAGTGGGCGCCGCGGGTGCGGAGATAGGTGCCGTGGGCGTGCTGTGTGTGCAGGGCGTCGGCGGTGATCACCGCGTGGGAGAGGTCGAGGGTGTTCAACAGGGGTGCGAAGGACGGGATTTCGTTGCTTTTGTCGGAGACCTGGCGCTGGGCGAGGACGCTGCCGGTATGGTCCATCGCGCCCGGCAGACCCACACCGGAGCGTCCGCGATCCACTCGGTAATCGCTGTCAGCGAGCGGGCGCCCGCCAGCACGCCCACTGCTGCGGCGGTCACCAGTGCGGCCAGCAGATAACGGCGTCCGCGCAGCCCGCGCGGGTCGGGAATCAGGTCCAGAAACCCGGACAGGGCGACCGCGTCCGGCAGCGGGGCCGGCGAGGAGAGCAGGGCCAGTTGATCCAGGCCGCGGGGCATGAGAGAAGATGCAGAAGCAGGCACGGACTCGCCAAGTGTTCATAGGACGTAGACACTCACATGATCACCAAGGCCGTGCCTGTGCTGCGTCCACCTCACTCAAAGCGGGCGCCCCGCCCAGTTCCGCCCCACTCCGGCGAATCGGACGAACGCTGACCTTGCAACGGACCCTGGGTC
>NZ_JBHJWQ010000096.1:0-1122 GCF_042266885.1 Streptomyces sp. NPDC056061
GTGTGTGCCGGTGGGTGTCGTCGTTCGTTTCGTCGTTCGTTTCGTCGTTTCTGGTGGGAGTTGAGAAGTCTCATGGCTGATGTTCTGGTGTTTGTCGATCATGTGGATGGTGCGGTTCGTAAGCCGACGTTGGAGTTGTTGACGTTGGCGCGTCGGGTGGGTGAGCCGGTGGCGGTGGTGTTGGGGTCGGGTGCTGCGGGTGCTGTGGGGGTGTTGGCGGGGCATGGTGCGGTGCGGGTGCTGACTGCGGAGGCGTCGGAGTTCGCGGAGTTTTCGGTGGTGCCGAAGGTGGATGCGCTGGAGGCGGCGTGTGGGGTGGTGTCGCCGGTGGCGGTGTTGGTGCCGTCGTCGGCGGAGGGGAAGGAGGTTGCGGCGCGTCTGGCGGTGCGGCTGGGGTCGGGTGTGATTACGGATGCGGTGGATGTGGAGGTGGGTGAGTCGGGTCCGGTGGCGGTGCAGTCGGTGTTCGCGGCGTCGTTCACGGCGCGGTCGCGGGTGTCGCGGGGTGTGCCGGTGATTACGGTGAAGCCGAATTCGGCGCCGGTGGAGGAGGCTCCTGCGGCGGGTGTGGTGGAGGAGTTGTCGGTGGTGTTCTCGGCGGGGGCGTCGGGGACGCGGGTGGTGTCGCGTACGGCGCGTGAGTCGTCGGGTCGTCCGGAGCTGACGGAGGCGGCGATTGTGGTGTCGGGTGGGCGTGGGGTCAATGGTGCGGAGAATTTCGCGGTGATCGAGGCGTTGGCGGATTCGTTGGGTGCGGCGGTGGGTGCGTCGCGTGCGGCGGTGGATGCGGGGTGGTATCCGCATGCGAGTCAGGTCGGGCAGACGGGGAAGTCGGTGTCGCCGCAGTTGTACATCGCGTCGGGTATTTCCGGGGCGATCCAGCACCGGGCGGGTATGCAGACGTCGAAGACGATCGTCGCGGTGAACAAGGACGCGGAGGCGCCGATCTTCGATCTCGTGGATTACGGCGTGGTGGGTGATCTGTTCCAGGTCGTTCCCCAGCTGACCGAGGAGATCGAGGCCCGCAAGGGCTGATCCCCTCCCGTTCCTCCCTGTTTCTTCCTGCTTCCTCGACGGTCCGGGGCCGTGTGGTGCCACATCCACCACACGGCCCCGGACCGT
>NZ_JBHJWQ010000097.1:0-1084 GCF_042266885.1 Streptomyces sp. NPDC056061
GGGAAACGCCCGGTTACATTCCGAACCCGGAAGCTAAGCCTTTCAGCGCCGATGGTACTGCAGGGGGGACCCTGTGGGAGAGTAGGTCGCCGCCGAACAATCTTTCAAGGACCCTTGGTCCCAGCGTTCACGCTGGGACCAAGGGTCCTTTTGTTTTTCTGCCGTAGCGCGTCGGAGGTCCGGCTGCGCGAGAATGTCTTGTAACGCCCGATGACAGGAGTCACGCCGATGTCCACCAACACTCCCGACGATCGTTCGGGGCGCGAGCCGCGTCGCCGGGACGGTGGCGAACGCGGCGATTTCGCAGGCCGCCGTGATGACCGTTTCGGTGGCCCGCGCCGGGACGGCGGCCGGGACAACGATCGCGGTGGCTACCGGCGGGACGACAGTCGGCCCAGCAGCGGCGGAGGATTCCGTCGGGACGATCGTGACCGGGACCGTGATCGCGGACCGCGTCGTGAAGATGGTCGTGGTGGTGGGTTCCGTCGGGATGATCGTGACCGGGATCGGGATCGTGGTCCGCGTCGGGACGACGAGCGCGGCGGGTTCCGTGGTCCGCGTCGGGACGACGAGCGTGGCGGGCGTTCGGGTGGTGGATTCGAGCGTCGTGATGAGCGTCCTCGTGGTCCGCGTCGTGAGGACGACCGTCGCGGCGGCGGGTTCCGGCGTGATGATCGCCGGGACGATCGTGACCGGGACCGTGATCGCGGACCGCGTCGTGAAGATGGTCGTGGTGGTGGGTTCCGTCGGGATGATCGTGACCGGGATCGGGATCGTGGTCCGCGTCGGGATGACGAGCGCGGTGGGTTCCGTGGTCCGCGTCGGGATGACGAGCGTGGCGGGTTCCGTGGTCCGCGTCGGGATGACGAGCGTGGCGGGTTCCGTGGTCCGCGTCGGGATGACGAGCGCGGTGGGTTCCGTGGTCCGCGTCGGGATGACGAGCGCGGCGGGTTCCGTGGTCCGCGTCGGGACGACGAGCGTGGCGGGCGTTCGGGTGGTGGATTCGAGCGTCGTGATGAGCGTCCTCGTGGTCCGCGTCGTGAGGACGACCGTCGCGGCGGCGGGTTCCGGCGTGATGATCGCC
>NZ_JBHJWQ010000098.1:0-1052 GCF_042266885.1 Streptomyces sp. NPDC056061
GCGTGGTGCTGAGGTGTGTTGTGTGGAGTTGGGTGCGGGGGGTGATCGTGTCGGGTATGCCGAGCGGTTGCGTGAGTGTGTGGGTGGTGTTGAGGTGTCGGGTGTGGTGTCGTTGTTGGGGTGTGTGGGGGGTGGTGGTTTGTTGGCCACGGTGGGGTTGGTTCAGGCGTTGGGTGATGTGGGTGTGGGGGCTGCGTTGTGGGTGGTTTCGCGTGGTGGGGTGTCGGTGGGTTCGTCGGATGGTGTGGTGGATCCGGAGCAGGCGTTGGTGTGGGGTCTGGGTCGGGTTGTGGGGTTGGAGCATCCGGACCGTTGGGGTGGTTTGGTTGATTTGCCGGGGTTGGTGGATGAGCGGGTGTGGGGTTGGTTGGTGGGGGTGTTGTCGGGTCGTGGTGGTGAGGATCAGGTTGCGGTGCGTGGGTCTGGTGTGTGGGGTCGGCGGTTTGTGCGGGCGTCGGTGTCGGGTGTGGTGGGTGGTTCGGGTGGTTGGCGTCCGGGTCGGGGTTCGGTGTTGGTGACGGGTGGTACGGGTGCGTTGGGTGCGCGGGTGGCTCGTTGGTTGGTGGGTCGGGGTGCTGAGCATGTTGTTCTGACGAGTCGTCGTGGGTTGGGGGCTCCGGGTGCGGTGGAGTTGCGGGATGAGTTGGTGGGGTTGGGTGGTCGGGTGAGTGTGGTGGCGTGTGATGTGGCTGATCGGGGTGCGTTGGAGGGTGTGTTGGCGGGGTTGCCGGTGGAGTTTCCGTTGACGGCTGTGGTGCATGCGGCGGGTGTGTTGGATGATGGTGTGTTGGATGGTTTGGGGGTGGATCGTTTTGGGGGTGTTCTGGGTCCGAAGGTGGGTGGTGCGGTTCATTTGGATGAGTTGACGCGGGGGTTGGGGCTGTCGGCGTTTGTGTTGTTCTCGTCGGTTTCGGGTGTGTTGGGTGCGGCGGGGCAGGCGAATTATGGTGCGGCGAATGCGTTTTTGGATGCGTTGGCCGAGCGGCGTCGTGCTGAGGGGTTGCCGGCGTTGTCGGTGGCGTGGGGTCCGTGGGCCGAGGGTGGTATGGCTG